>JAFEEY010000032.1:38951-79967 GCA_018240865.1 Pseudomonadota bacterium
TTCCAGCGCGCCCAGCTCGACCGGGCATCGCTCTTCAGCGACGTCTGGCAGCGGGCGATCTGGCAGGATCCCGAGCTCGACTACACGCTGCAGCGCCCGGTCTCGACGCTTGGCAAGCGCCAGTGGCAGGATTCGCGAAGCGCGGAACGGAACGCCGCGATGGCCCAGCTTTCCGAGCGTTACGGGCTCTTCTACTTCTTCGCCCAGAGCTGCGGCGCTTGCGAAGTCATGTCGCCGATCGTGCAGAGCGTTGCCTCGACCTGGCATATCGCGGTGCGCGCGATTTCGACCGATGGCGGCCCGTCGCGGCATTTCCCGAACTACACGGTCGAGACCAACCAGCGCAGCCGCATGGGGCTCGAGCCCAAGATCACGCCAGCGGTCGTGCTCTGGGACGCGCAGACGGGCCGCCCCATCCCGATCGGCTACGGCGTCATGAGCGCCGACGAGCTGCAGGACCGGATTTACCTCCTCACATCGAAGGAAGCTGGACGTGACTACTAGGATGAAAAGAGCCGTCGCTGCGCTTCTTGCAGCCGCCCTCCCCCTCACTCTCCCGCTATCTGGTGCATCGGCCGACGTCGGCAGTTCGATGGACTCGTTTCTGAACGACGTCGGGGGCGCTGCCAACGTCAACGGACCGACCGCGTTCCAGGGGCAATCTGCCGGCTATTACAGCCTCGGCAATGTCTGGACGCGGTTCCCGCAGAAGACCACCAACATCGCCAATCTACAGCTGCCGCGCGCCCGCGCCGGTTGCGGCGGCATCGACATCTTTGCCGGGTCCTTCAGCTTCATCAACGCGAGCGAGATCGTCGCGATGCTGAAGGCAGTCGCGAACAACGCTGTCGGTTTTGCCTTCAGCCTGGCGATCGACACGGTCTGCCCGGAATGCTCGAAGATCATGCAGGAGTTCAGCCAGAAGGCTCAGCTCATGAACAATCTCAACATCAACTCCTGCGAGATGGCGCAGGGTCTGGTGGGCGGGATCTGGCCCAAGGGCGACCTTGCCGACAAGGCGATCTGCGAAGCGATCGGCAACTCCGAAGGGATTTTCACCGACTATGCCGCGGCCAAGCATGGGTGCGGCACCAAGGGGCAGCGATCGAGCACGACCGCGCAAGGCTCGGGCAAATATGATGACGTCAATCCCGGGGTGCCGCGAAACTACACCTGGACGATCCTCAAGAAGTCGGCGTTCTTCTCGCCAGGTGGCCGGTTCGACGAAGAGCTCGCCGAATATGCGATGACGCTGCTCGGCACGATAATATACGTGCCCCCAAAGGACGATGAGCCGGGCAAGTTCGTGCCAATCGTCGGCGAAGCCTCGTCCACCCTCGTGACTTCGCTGCTGGATGGCACGGCGAATGGCAATGTCCTCATTTTCGACTGCGACGAGCCGGAAAAGTGCCTCAACCCGGGCTTCAAGTCGCTGAGCCTGCCGACATCGAAAGCGCTGCGGCCGCGCGTGGCGGCGCTTGTCGGCGGCATGGTTCAGGCCATCCGCGACGACACCGCGATCAGCGCAGAGCAGAAGGAACTGCTGCAAGTCGCGTCTATCCCGCTCTACAAGATCCTGACTGTCCAGGCGGCCTACGGCCGGGGCATGCCGACCGACGACCGGGAGACCCTGGCCGAGATCGCCAGTGTCGACCTGCTGTTTGCCGTGCTCGACCGGATCGTGAGCGAGGCGGGCCGCTCGATGTCGAGCTTCATCGGAGCCGACGAAGCCAAGATCGCGATGTGGCAGAATCAGGTCAATGTCGTGCGTCAGGCTCTCGCTGACCGGCAGGCCAACACGCACCTCAAGGTCAATGCGGTGCTGCAGATCATCGAGAAGACGGCGTTCATCGAGAACGTGCTGGCCGCCTCGATGTCGCCCGGAATGGCCGCATCGCTGGACTGGTCGCGCGGCGTCCAGAACCGCGCCCTCACCCACTGACCGGACCAACCACATCCAGGCGGGACAACAGACATGGTCGAGATTTTCACGGTCGGCGGCGGGGACTATCTGGTCAACGTCTTCCAGGCGGTCGCCGCCTGGACCGGCAACGGGGGCTACAAGAGCCTGCTCCAGGTGGTGATGGTAATGGGGCTTGGCCTGTCTGCCATCACCCTCGCGTTCAATCAGGACTGGCGCGCCTGGATCAACTGGTTCCTAGGCGCAACGCTCATCTACTCCTGCCTCATGGTGCCGCGGCTCGATGTCCATGTGACCGACCGGCTCAATCCGAGCCTTGCCCCGGCCAATGTCAGCAACGTGCCGATGGGCTTGGCCTTGATGGCGAGCTTTACCAGCCAGGTCGGCGACTATCTGACGGGCTCGGCAGAAGTGGTGTTCGGCCTGCCTGGGGATCTCAACTATTCGAAAAACGGGATGATCTACGGCGCGCGGCTCTACGATGCGACCCGGTCCTTGCGGATTTCCGATCCGGAGTTTGCTGCCAATCTCGACGAGCACTTCCGGCAATGCGTGTTCTACGACGTTCTGCTCGGCCGCTACTCGATGAAGGAGCTCGCGGAAACCGGCGACATCTGGGCGACAATCGCGCCGGGCAGCCAGGCGCGCGCGCAGCGGTTCCTGACCCGGGATGCCACTTCAGGCCAGGTGAGCTCGAAAATCGTGACCTGCCGCGAGGCCTATGACACGCTCAATGCGCAGTGGGCTGGCCTCGTCGATGCGATGGGATCGGTGTTTGGCCGCCAGCTTTACCCCAACCAGACGGCCGCGCTCGCCAAGGCAAAGCTCTTTGCCGACCTGCCGGTGGCCTATCAGTACCTCACCGGCGTCTCGGCCAACGCGACCGAGATCTTCAAGCAGACGCTGACCATCAACGCGATGAGCCAGGCCATGCATTCGATGTCCGGCACCAGCGGCGCGGGCAATGTCGATGTCTACGCCCAGACCCGCGCTGACATTCAGACCGAGCGGACCTATGGCTCGATTGCGAGCAACGCGATGAAGTGGGTCCCGCTCCTGAATGTCGTGCTGACCGTGCTGTTCTACGCCCTCTTCCCGGTCCTGTTTCCCCTGTTCCTGCTTCCCAAGACCGGGCCTGTCGCACTCAAGGGCTACGTGACGGGCTTCTTCTATCTCGCGGCCTGGGGGCCGCTGTTCGTGATCCTCCACATGATGCTGATGTACAAGGGCGCGGCCGACATGATCGCGGTCACGGGCAGCAACGGCCTCAGCCTTGCAAGCTTTACCGGGATGGCCGACGTCAACAGCGATATCGGTCTGCTGGCAGGCTATCTTATTGCATCGGTGCCGTTCCTGGCAGGCGGTGTGGCCAAAGGCGCCATGGCGATTTCCCACCACGCCACGAGCTACCTCAACCCGAGCCAGAACGCGGCCGAGGAAGCAGCCCGGGAGGCGAGTACCGGCAACGTCTCGCTCGGCAACACAAGCTTCGAAAACTCGAGCGTCCTCACCCGCCAGTTCGCACAAGGCACGATCGCGCCGAGCTTCACCTATGGCGCGCCGCAGACGCGGACCTTCAGCGACACCGGGGCAATGACCACGAGCTTTCCTGACGGCAGCTACGATCAGATCCCGACATCCAGCTATCCTTTCACGCCGACGCTGGGCCAGGAATTCACGGCGCGCCTTTCGACGATGGCATCGCAGGCCCGCGCCAACAGCGAGACCTATGCGAATGTCGCAACGGAATCGACGACCAGCGCGGTCACGAAGTTCCGCGAGCTGAGAGACCAGTTCAGCCGAGGCGCATCCTTCGAGAGCGCAACCGGCACCTCGAACTCCGACAGCATCCAGACCGCATTCAGCGAAGTCGATCAGGCATCGACCAATCTGCAGCGGCAATTCGGGCTGTCGCGCAGAGCGGCCGATGACATATCTACGGCGTGGTTCCTCGGTGGCGAGGCCGGGGCAAAAGCTGGGATTTCTAATGGCGTGCTCTCGGGAAGCGTAGGAGCGAAGGGCGGTGGAACACGCACATGGACCGACAGCGACATCGGCATCGCGTCCGAAGACCGTTCCCGGATCTTTGGGAGCCTGTCCCAGATGTCTGATAGCCGCAATTGGTCGAGCACCCGCGATGGGTTCGTCCGCTCGGTCAGCACCTCATCAAGCTCGTCGATCTCGAGCACCGCGAGCGGCATGAACGCATCTCTAACAGAAGCCCAGAGCTTCACAATCGAGGCTCGTCGGGCCGAGGAGCTTGCCAATCGTCTCGAGAGCCAGGCGTCCTACTTCGAGGGTAACAGCGCTGCAGGCAGCCTCAATCTGTCGCAGGCCTACCGAGAATGGGGTCTCGCCGAGATCGAAAGCAACCGCGATTTCTATGGCAATGCCCGGTTCGACGATGTCACTTTCCAGCTCAGCCCGGAAGGCCAAGCATTGCAGGCAAAGTTCATCGAAAGCTATGCCGAGCAGCTTCGCGACGGGATCGACGATCGCCTCGAACTCGTCCCCGGACAGCCCGTATCTCGACCGGCTATCGCAAGCGCGGTCTCAGTGCGCAGCCGGGCGCAGACGGGCGGTGGGGGCTCAGGTTCAGTACCACGGGTGGGGGGCGGCGATGTCCGTGAAGATGTGCAAAGGGCTCAGGAGGCCGGTCGCCAGAAGATTACCGGCTCTAGGGGACGACTGGTCGCGGTTACCAAGGGAGCCCAAGGCGCCAGCGCAGAAGCAGCCGATGGTGTGAAGGAGTGGTGACCTGCAACGGTCACCACACTCCGAATGACGCGCCCGCTAAAAATGCGAAAACGGCAACAATGACGAAGCCCCCGATGATCGTCAGCTTACGCCCCCAAGGGTCGGACCAGGACTTCTTGATACGATACTCCATCAGACGATTTTCGCGGAGCGCCTCATCAAGCTCCGACAGACCCTCCCAATCCCGGGATGCAGGTCGGTTGCCAGTATCGATGTCAAAGTTGCTCATGATCGCATTCATCTCGCCGCTTCTTGGAACATAGCAGAAACGAGGGCGGTAACCAGCAAAACATGCCCCGCAGCCGAGAGTGCGCAGCCTCTCCTCCAATTCGGTCTAGGCCATCACGTATCTGCATCTTGATCCGGCACGAGCATTGTCTCGCTTCGGATGACAGGACGGGTGAGGGAACGTGGCCCGCCCATGTTCATCTGCAGTTTTCTGAACGCGATGGCCTTGATCGTGGACATCGAGATTTTGCCGCCCCTGATCCCGTCCGGATCGCCATCGAGCTGAAAGATATGATGGAGTGGGGATCATGATCCGCTGCTCGTCGCAGCAGCGCCTTGGCCAACCATTTCCATCAACTTTCCGTAGTCCGTAACCACATCGTACTTGACCTGATCTTTGGTGATCCGGTCGTTGACCTCATTGAAGAATTTCCGGGCGCACTCAATTTTGGTTTTCTCGATCTCGCGCAGTTTCATCGAGGACATCGTCCCCTTCGTTTCAGCCACGAAATAGATGTGCCGCACGCTGCCGGCCCTGAACGATATCGCCCAGTCCGGGTTGTAGTCCCCGACCGGGGTCGGGATCAGGAAACCCCGCGGCAGCTTGGCGTACACGACGACCTCGGTGCTCGTGTCCAGCTCTTTGACGAATTCTCTTTCGACATCCGAGTCCGTGATTGCGTAGTCATAGACATGGTTGTTGAGCTTCGCCGAGGCGCGTGAGAAGTCCTGGCCGGTCTGGTTGGCAGTAAATATGTCGACGTCGTATCGCTCTTCGACTTCGTCGTAGGCCAAGCGCTCGATGACCATCGCAGCCTTCTGCTCGGCGATGATCCGCGAGGCCTCGGAAATGAAGTGTTCAGGGTTCATCTTGAACTGCCCGAATACCGCAGGCTCGGTCTGGCCAAGGATGGTTGCGGCCGTATCTCGCGTCAGCTGCGCGCTTTCGGCGACCTTTCCGACAAGGTCATATTTCACCAGCGAATGGATGGAACCTCCCTGTTCGGTAGTCGTGGCCGTAACCGTGAAGCCATCGCCGGTGCGGAGCTGGTCGTCGGTCAGGCCGTCGTTCTGTTTGCCTTCCTGAATCGTGTATTGCAGCGGCGTAACGCGCAGCTGGCTGTCCAGCGCGCTGACGCACTTCCTGACAAGTTCCGAAGAATCGAACTCGACACGGTACACCGCCTTGCGATTGATCCGCGCCCACAGTTCCTGGAACTCCTTCTTATCGAAGTTCGCATTGAGCGGATTGGTCTTGGGTTTGCGGCCATCACCCACCTTGGGCAACTGCGCATCGCTGAACACGCTGTCGATCAGCTGGAAAACCTGATCCGCATAGGGTTTCAGCTCCTCGGGCAATTCCGCCAGTGCACCAGCGGCTTTAGCCTCGTGGTAGGTGCCTGCAATCTGGTCCGCATCGTCGGTGTAGTCGTTTTTCATCAGATAGCGGTAGATTTGCTTCGCCATCGAGCCTGTAATCTCGACTGGGCCTTGCTCGGTGGTGATTGTCTTGCCCGTGAAATAGGCTTCAGTTGCCTGACGGGGACGCGAAGAGAGGGTCTCCGCGATCTCTCTCTGAAGGCCTGTCACGAAGTCCTTGTAGCTCTCGCTCGCAACCACGGTCAGCACGTTGATGTCGTGCACCACGGCCGGATGATCCATGCGGTCACCATGCTGGTCGACACTAAGCCGAAGTCCTCGACCGACTTCCTGACGGCGCGAAATGGTGTTGTCGCTGTGCTTCAGCATACACATGACGAAGACGTTCGGGTTGTCCCACCCCTCGCGCAGCGCTGAGTGCGAGAAAATGAATCGGGTGGGTTCGGCGAAGGAAAGTAGGCGCTCCTTGTCTTTTAGGATCAGGTCGTAGGCGTCCACATCGTCGGAATCGACCGCGCGGGCCCCAACGGCTGGATTCTTCAGGCGGTTCGTCCTCTTGTCGATCGAGAAATAGCCATTGTGCGTCTTGGCTGGATCGATGCCGGCAAGGTACTCCCGATACTCCTCGTTATCGATGGCAAGTTCCGAGAGGTACTCAGCCTTCAGCAACTCGTACTCTTCCTCGAAGACCCGGGCATATTCGCCCTTCTCATCGGCCTGATCGTAGTCGCGATACTTCACCACCTCGTCGATGAAGAATAGTGATAGGACCTTGATGCCCTGTGCAAATAGCTGCTTTTCCTTGTCGAGGTGGGCCTTGATCGTCTCGCGGATCTGGATGCGGCGGATATCGCGCTCAGACACATCGCCGTTGGCTTCGCCTGCATTCAGCACGATGCCGTTTGTGAACTCGACCGTGTCCGCGTTGTAATCAATCTGGCTGATCGTGAACCCGCGATAC
The DNA here is from genome assembly GCA_018240865.1 of Pseudomonadota bacterium. GTDB lineage: Bacteria > Pseudomonadota > Alphaproteobacteria > Sphingomonadales > Sphingomonadaceae > Sphingomonas_B. The sequence continues at coordinate 46,199 of JAFEEY010000032.1, forward strand.
TGATCCAGATCACCTGACTCGACGAACAGGTCGTCACGGAATTCCAGTCGCCGAATCTGGCGCTTGATCTCGCCGGACTTCAGCTTCACCTCGAGCTCGATTCTGGCTACCGGGGCCTTCTTCGAGATGTCGATGCCTTCGAGATAGAGGTAGGCATTTGTGCCGGCGAGCCCGCGAGTCTGGATGCCGCGCACGGCGATCTTCTTCACCAGCTTCTGGTTGTAGGCGTCCAGTGCGTCCAGCCGGTGAATGCGGTTGTGCTGGGTCTTGTGCGTAGCGGAGTAGCGCAGGATCATCAGCGGCTTGAACTTTGGCAACGCTTCCATCGTTGCCGCACCTTCCATCTTCTGTGGCTCGTCCAGGATCAGGATCGGCCGGTTGGACGCGATGACGTCGATGGGTTTGCGCGACTGGAAGTCGTCCAACTCTTCGTAGATGCGGCGGTTGTCCGCGCCGCGCGCGGCGAACGCCTGGATGTTGATCACCATGACATTGATGCCGGCATCGGAGGAGAAGCTCTCCAACTCGTGCAGGCGCTTGGAATTGTAGATGAAGAACCGGGCCTTCTTGCCATAGGTCTCCGTGAAGTGATCGGCGGTAATCTGGAGGGACTTGTAAACGCCTTCACGGATAGCGATCGAAGGCACCATAATGATGAACTTCGACCAGCCGTAGCGCTTGTTCATCTCGAAAATCGTCTTGATGTAGCAATAGGTCTTGCCGGTGCCGGTTTCCATCTCGACGTCGAGGTGAACGCGGGTCGCGGCCAGAGCATCGCGTCGATAGGTCACCGGCGCGGCAACGCGCTGATTGTTCCGATCGAGAACCATGAACTCGCCCAGCCGCTGCCCGACGGGGAGGTTCTGGCGGCGTTGGACCGCCTGGATGTTCTCGAGGATCTGGGCTTCGCTCAGCGCAAAATCGGCGTTCTTGAACCCTTCCTCGAAAGCGGCCGCCTGTGCCTTCTGGCCAGGGTCGATGCGGTAGGTCAGACCATCGACCTTCGGTTGACCAGCGAAACAATCCACCACCGCTTCAACAGCATTGGTCTGGTACGGCTGGACCTTGAATTTCAGCTTCATGGGTGCAGCCTCAAATTGCTTTGACGTCGGTTGACGGCGAAAGCTGACGGAAGATCTGTTCGACGTTGATCTTCACCGCATCCGAGACAAAGCCGTTGTCGCGGAAGACGACGCGCAAAGGCTCACGCTTCGCCAGCTCCTTCACCAGTTCTTCAGTCACGCCACGATCAAAACAGGCGACAAGGGCGTTGTCGTCGACGAAGAACACGGTCTTGCCCTGGACCGTCTCACGGCGGATCGGCAGCGTCAGGTCAACGCCCCAGTCGACTAGCACCTGAAACAGCAGGTCTTCGGGTGTGCGGTCTTCCTTCACATTGTCGACCATATCAAGCAGGTCAGACTGTTTCAGTTCGTCGGGACGGTAGTAGACGTCCTTCATGTTCGACGTGTCCACCTTGAGCACTCGAAAGCCGACGTCGCGGTTCCAATCGGGGTGGTATTCGCCTTCGAGGATTTTCTTGCCAGCTCGGCGGATTCGTTCCTTTGAAAGCTCGGCTACATTCTTAAAACCGGCGGCTTCGCTGTCGCCGACTTCTGGCAGTTGCACCATGATAAAGCGCCGATTGCCCCCGTCTTCCGCGTTGCACGAAAGAACAGCATGAGCCGTGGAGCTCGATCCAGCAAAAAAGTCCAAAACCGTTGCGCATTGCTTTTTCTGCATCCCCACGATGCGCTTCAACATCGCGAGAGGTTTTTTTCCATTTTGAAACGGAATGTCACCCTCTTTCGTCAGGTTCTTGGTCTCGCTCGCGTAATCCCAATAGGTTCCACGCATTTCTTTTTTGTATATTTTACCGTCTTTTTCTTCGGCAACATCACGGAGCCACGCAAATAGGCGAAAGCTTTCCCCTTTATAGAATTGTTCATACAGATTCCCCTTATTCCGGCCTGAGCGAGGAACGTACTCAATCGAGTATAGATCAGATTGAGCCCCACCGTTTTCCTGGACAAAGCTCATAACGCGAGGCCGGATGGAGCTCTGAGGCATCGCTGTTTGGAAAATCATAGAGGCGTATTTGTTATAGGCATCCTCTTCAGATAGCCCTTCCTCTCTCTGAACTTGCGCTATCGATTTTATCACAAAGCGGCGGCGTTCATATATCGATATATCATTGCCATCGCCGTCGACCGTGGAACCAAGAAAGACTTTTTCGCCCGGATCAACGAGAATGCTTGTGTATTTCCAGCTTTTTCCCTCATCACGATATTCTTGAACCATATCGCTAATAGGGAACAAATCATAGGCATTGTTGAATCCTTCAAAATCCATGCGTGAAGCAACATAGACGTGAAGGTACTCAATATTCTTCTTAAGACGCTTGTCTTCCCCGCCTCCGGAGGCCCCTGCTACATTCTTCATATTAACTGATATTGTATTAACAAAGTTTTCTTCTCCAAAAACTTCGTCGCAAATTTTTTTGAGATTATCCTGTTCTTCATCGTCAATTGAAATGAAAATTGCGCCTGTCCGAGACAGGAGTTTTTTGGCGATTTTCAATCTGGGGTATATCATGCTCAACCAGTCGGAATGAAATCGGCCATTCGTCTCAGTATTTGCGACAAACTTATTTTTTAGTTCGTCCGTCTGATTCGTCCGGACGAGGTATTTATTCTCGCTTTCGGAAAAATCGTCCGAATAGATGAAATCCTGACCAGTATTATATGGCGGATCAATGTATATTATATCGATCAAACCAAGGTAATTGTTTTGAATAAGCTTAAGGGCGTCAAGGTTATCACCTTCTATGAATAAGTTACGTGTCGTGTCGAAATCCATGCTACCGTTCCGAGAGGGGCGGAGCGTCTTTGCAATAGGCGCATTTGCCAGCGCCAGAGCCTCTCGTTTGCCTGGCCAGTCCAACCGATACCGCTCCTGCGGCCCGTCCACGATGTGATGGCTCAACTCCTGACGCAACTGGTCGAAGTCCACTGCCAGACGCAACGCCCCAGTCACCTCGTCACGCACTTCGGTCACGCAGCTGGGGAAAAGGTCGCCGATCTTTGCGATGTTGTCCTGGCTCAGATCAGAGCTATGCATCTTCAGCTTATCCATGATTGTCCTCTTGGTAATTCGCTACAGCAGTGACGGCAGTGCCCGCCGTCAGTCGCTCCAGGTCCTGTTTGGCTGCGCGCAGCTCGGCATTGATCGCCACACGTTTGTTGAATTGCTTTTCACGCGCCAGCCGCGATTTGATCCGCTCGACCTCGCGCAGTTGCGCCTTGATCGCCTCTGCGAGCGCGATGCGATCTTCTAGCGAGGCGAGTTTTTCGGCCGCGTAAGCGGAGTTCGCTGCTTCAGCCATGCCTGGGACTAGCCGGTTCGTCTGTCCCGTCACTATGGGTTCGAGCAACCGCTCGTATAGTGCGCCCATGTTTAGCGCGACTGGAAGCGGTGTGCGGCGTGCGTCCTCGGGCAACCAGTCGCCCACGAAATAGTCGCCCACCACCCAACGGGTGCTATCGGCCTCGCTCGGTCGCTTGTAGGCTGCGGCTAGCCTCACGCGGCCGCCATGGGCCACTTCGAAAATCAGCGGAAAGGGAATGGCCTTGTCGATGGCGCGCAGCACGTCGTGGTCGAGTGACGCGTTGCGTGCGGTGATGCGGAAGACCTGAACCTCGGCGACTGACTTCGTGGCCGCCAGGTTGACCGTTTCGGGTGCCAGCTTGTGCGACCAGACGATCTGATCCACCTCGCGGACGAAGAGGTCCTTCAGCGCGGTGTTGGCGCCGGCATGCTCGTAGATTTTGCTCTTGGGGATCACGCGTCCAAAAGCGGCAGCACGTGGCCATTCGTAGAGGATCATGATCCCCCCTCGATGACAAGGAACGCGATCAGTTCGAAATCGTCTAGCCCCTTGATAGTATGGGTGAGCGCCGTGGTCCGCCCGCCGCTGAACAGGCTGTCGATGTCCTTTTCTTCCTTCACCTCGATCATGGACCGGATTGCGCTGGAGAGCAGGTCGGAATAGCGCCCCATCTGGCGCCCATCATCGGTCCGCTCGTTGAAGACCCGGCAAACCTCCCGGATCGGTTCTATCTGCCCCTTACAGCTGGTGCGGATCAGGTCGAGCAGCCGTTTGACCTCGGTATGGTCGGCGGCGATTTCACCGTCGTCGCCAATGTAGACCAGGTAGAACGGATGGAGCCGGTTCTGCTGGTTCACATTCACGCTGTCATGGATGTTCTTCAAGGCGAAGATAACGCCTGGATGCAATCCAAGCTCTGGCTGTGCAGGGACGATGGCGTGCATGCCGAAGGGCACGTTGTCCAGGTCACCGTGCTCCTTGACGTAGTTGAGCAGGTCCATTCGGAAGTCGTTCAGGCCGAGGTCGGTGATGGAAATGCCGGCCTTCACGTCCTCGAGCTCGATGACTTCCTCCTGCATCCGTTTCAGCTGTTCCTTGCGGTAGGCAATGTCGCTCGACTTGGCGGTCAGCACATTGTCATCGCCCGTCGCCGTGACGTCCGCAATCACCATCCGGTTTTCGACGCGCTCCTTAAGGTTGATGTACTCGTCGAGCGTGATGTCCGGCCAATAGTTGACCAGCTGGATCTGGCTGTTGGGTGAGCCGATGCGGTCGATCCGGCCGAAGCGTTGGATGATGCGTACCGGGTTCCAGTGGATGTCGTAATTCACCAGGAAGTCGCAGTCCTGAAGGTTCTGGCCTTCAGAAATGCAGTCAGTGCCGATCAGGATGTCCAGCTCGCCGGGCTCATTGGGCAGGACGATGGCCTTGTCCTTTGAACGGGGGGAAAACAGCGTCAGCACCCCCTGAAAGTCATAGGATTTCTTAAGGGTGGTCTTCGGTGAATCTGATCCGGTGACCTTGCCGACGTGCAGCCCCAGCTGCTGCGCGAAGGGCGCGAGATTGTCGTAGAGATAATTGGCGGTATCGGCGAAGGCCGTGAAGATCAGGACCTTGCGGTTACCGACATTCAGCGGCGCTTCGACCTTCTGACCGATGAGCGAAAGCAGGTGCTGGAGCTTCGTATCGTCTCCGGGTGTCACCTTGTCCATCGATGCAATCAGATCGTCGATCAGCACAAGGTCGGCAGCCAGGTCGTGCTTCCACGACGGCAAATCCATGTCGCCAAGACTGATCTGGACTTTCTTGCCCACGGTGAACTCATCAAGGCCGGCCAGATCGTCGTCTTCAGGATCAAAGGCGCTCATCTCTGCGAGATGGTCGCTGACGCTGCCTGCGCGTCCAGTTCGCTCAAACTCTTCGATTGCGTTCAGCGTGCGGGAAATGTTGGTACCGAGGGATCGCAGCGTCAGCCTGAACGCCGCGACCGAACTCTCGAGGCGCTTCAGAAGATTGGTGGTCATCAGCGCCTGTAGACTGCGCTCCCGGTCTGCCTGACGCAGTTTGCCGCGGCCGCCCTCGACCTGCGTGTCGTAGATTTCTTCGTATTTCCGGAGACGGCTGGGAAGGATGTAGCTGATGGGCGCATAGACCGCGAGCTTGAGCACCGACAGCTGCGTGAAAATGTCGTTCAGCCCCACCACGTCCGACCGCTGTGTAATCGGGCAGTGGAACGATAGCGGCTTCCGGCGATGCGGAAATTTGCCAATATCCTTCGTGTCGTAGAACGTCTCGATGTGCTTGCGGGACCGGGCAATGGTCACCGAATCGAGCAGTTCGAAAAAGTCGAAGTCCAGCGTCTTGAGGATTGACGCCGCCGTCCGCTCCTCGGGAGGCAGCGATGTCCATTCGTTGAAGGCCTTCTGAGCCCGGCGGAAGATCTCTTCAATGCTGGTGTCGGTCTTGAGGTTCTTGCTGAGCGCCTCGGACTGCCCCTCGTAGGCCAGTGCGAGCTGGTTGCGCAGATCGGTGAAGCGGTTGTTCACCGGCGTTGCCGAGAGCATCAGAACCTTGGTCTTCACGCCCGCGCGGATGACCTTGTTCATCAGCTTCTGGTAGCGCGTCTCCCGATCCTTGAAGACGTCATTGTTCCGGAAGTTGTGGGATTCGTCGATGACGACCAGGTCGTAATTGCCCCAGTTCACCCGGTTCAACGGGATGCCGAAGGATTCCCCGGAGGTGCGGGACAGATCGGTGTGGCACAGGACATCGTAGTTGAACCGGTCCCTGGCGAAGATGTTGGTAGTCAGGTTGGTATTGTAATTGCGCCAGTTGTCCGCGAGCTTCTTGGGGCAAAGCACGAGGACGGACCGGTTCCGCAGCTCATAATATTTGATCACTGCCAGCGCGGTGAAGGTTTTGCCGAGCCCCACAGAGTCGGCCAGAATGCAGCCGTTATAGGTCTCGAGCTTATTGATGATGCCGGTCGCGGCATCCTTCTGATAATTGAACAACTTGTTCCAAACCACGCTATCCCGGTAGCCAGTCAGGTCGTTCGGCAGCACATCTTCATCGACCTCCTCGAGGAAGTCCCGGAAGATATTGTAGACCATCATGAAGTAGATGCGTTCGGGCGCATTCTCCTGATACACAGACTCGATGTGGTCGCAGATGGCGGCTGTGACGTCCTGCAATTTCTCGGGGTCCGACCAAATCTGATCGAACAGCTGCAGGTACATCTGCGCATGGCTCGGGTCGTCGAAGCGCGTGACGAAATTCGAGACGGCATCGCCCTTCTGGTAACCCAGGTCGACCGCCGTGAATCCGCTGATGGGCATGTAGGCCACTGCGTCAGCCGTGCCCCCCACATGCATGAACTGCTGCATCGGCGCCTTGGTCCCGTTGGACCGGAACTTTGCTTTCTTGCGGATCCAGTCGGCGCATTCGCGTGCCACGGCACGCTGCGTCAGCTTGTTGCGAAGCTGGATCTCGAATTCGGTTCCATAAAGCCCGCTCTCCCGCCGAGCTTTCGGGATGAAGAACTCCCGTCGCTCCTTGGCCAGGCGATCGGTTGCACCGTTCGGCGTGAATGTGGGAGCGGTAAATATGAACTGCAGGCTCTCGATCCTGGAGAGCTCGGACTTGAGCGCCTCGTATGCATAGATCGAGAAACAGGAGGCAGCGATCTTTACCCGCGAACCCTTGGTCAGGGCCTGCTTGAGATCGTCACCCCACAGATGGGAATTGTTATCAATGATCTGCATGGATCGCCTCCCGATTTAGCAGGACGATTTGCTGATCCTGTGGTGACCTGGCAGCTGGGTCGGTGTCGAGGCCCAGACGCTTCAGTGCATAGTAGAGAAGAGCCCTTCGGACCGGGATGGTCGTCACGCCCCTTTCCATTCCGTAATCGAGCTCGATCGCCTTGCGCTGACCGGCACTCAATGCGGGATGAGGCGCGATCTGGAGCTCGACCTGCTCTTCCCATTCGCTATCGCCGGAAGGCCTAGCATCTGCCGGCTTCGATAAGCGCGTATCGGTGATGCGCGAGAGAACAAAGTCCTTGAAGGTGCTGCTGCGTGGGCAATGCGCCCGAGCATGCCATCTGAAGCCGTCAAACACCAAGGCATGAGGTTCGATCCACCGCCAAGCAGGCTCAGGGGATGACATCGATTGGTAGAAGACCTCAATCGCCTCGTGCCGCTTGATCGCCGTTACGATGGCCCTCAGAATTTTGGGCGAGACAGCACGGGCAGGCGCCGGTGCACAGGCGAAACTCGGTAAGCCCCCAATCCAGCTGTCGTCGGCGGCAATGATCCCATCCGAAAGCGATCTGAGCTGGGAGAGATATTGGGCTGCGTCGGGCTGGTGGAACACGGGGGTAAACGACGAGCTGCGAACGTAAGTCCTGGCGCTCTTGTCGTAGACCATGTTGGCTTCGGCCAGACCGAGATATCTGTTCAGATCCGTCGAAGCCTGGTTGATCGAAACGCCGAAAACGTCGATCAAGTCACTGCGGTTGACATGCCCTTCCCAGAAGAGCCTGAATTCGATGAATTCGAGGCGGCTCTCAACCCCGCGCCTCAATCCCGAATCGCTGTCCATCCCCAGATCCCCCAAGAAACTGGGCTAAACCAGTTTCTGTATGGGTAAGCGTAGTGGATGCTTTATGGCGGCGCAACGAGATTCGGAAAGCTGCTGGCCCGGTTTGACTAAACTACCTGCGGCTAACTGCCTCTGAGCTAGCAAGAAATTCCGACACCTTCTGGCAGGTCTTGTGGCGCGGCCTGCGCCCGTCCCGAAGGTCGTGAACGAAGCGAGGATCTGCCACGACGTGCCGACCAAAGGTGCTCGGCGACGTCCTTGTTTGCGCCAGATATGCCTCGATCTGCTCCAGTAGCTCCATCGCCATAGACTCGCTTTAAGCTTGTGTTCTTGTTATGTTCTTACTAGGAAGGCTTCCTAGAGTCTAGGATCGATTTTCCTAGGCGCCCGCGATAGGACTGGCAGTCATGGACGACGCACGGAGAGCCCTGGACGAACTGATCCAACAACGAGGGGTGAATTACTCCTCGGTTTCGCGCCTGCTGGGGCGCAATGCCGCATACATCCAGCAGTATATTCGGCGCGGCAGCCCGAGGCAGCTGGACGAGCAGGATCGCTCGGTTCTGGCGCGATTTTTCGGGGTCGATGAGAAGGTTCTTGGAGCCCCTGCCCGCCGCTCAGGCCCGGTCGTCGAACTGGTCCATGTGCCTTTGCTCAATGTCGAGGCATCGGCCGGCCATGGCGCTCTGGCCGAAATGGAAGCCAAATCCGCGCAGTTCGGCTTCGACGAGAAGTGGCTTCGCCGACTGACCGCGAGCAAGGCATCGAGCCTCTCGATTATCGCGGTCCATGGGGACTCCATGGAGCCCACCCTCCACGATGGCGACGAGGTTATGGTCGATCTCGGGGATGGCCAGTCGCGGCTGAGAGACGGGATCTATGTCCTGCGGATGGACGACATGTTGAGCGTAAAGCGCATTGCCCTCGAACCGCAGGGCAAGCGGGCGTCGGTTCTGAGCGACAACCCGGCCTATCCAAGCTGGCGCGGCCTCGAGAAACGCACGCTCAATATCGTCGGACGGGTTCTCTGGTTCGGACGGGCGCTCTAAGGTGGTTCTCTGATGCTTGCCCTCCTTGCCGCTTCGATCGTCGCTTCCGGACAGACCTTTACCTGCACACCGACTCATGTCTGGGATGGAGACGGTCCGGTCTGGTGTGCGGAAGGCCCTCACCTGCGGATCGCCGGCATCGCGGCCCGGGAAATGGACGGCACCTGCCGCACCAATCAACCCTGCCCAAATGCCACGGCAATTGAAGCGCGCGACGCCCTTGTACAGCTGATGGGTGGCGCGAAGGGAACAATTTCGACCGGTCATGTGGTGGTCAGAGGTCCGCGGCTGACATGCCGCTCCGAGGGGTCCGCAGGCGGAAACAGGACCGCTGCATGGTGCCGCCTGCCGTCAGGCGCAGATCTGTCATGCGCCATGATCAAGACCGGCACTGTCCTGCGCTGGGATCGCTACTGGAAAGGCCCGGCTTGCCGGTGAGCAGCACCACGCATCTGACCGGCATCGTCGAGCGGGCAGCAAACGGTCCGGTGCTGCGCACCGATGGTGGCGGGACCTGGGATCTCGACGACACCCGCCAGGTACGCAAATTCATCGGCGCTCGCGTCGAAGTTGTCGGGGAGCGTTCGGGGTTCAACGGATTTGTCTGTGACCAGATATGGCCAGCCGGACAGCCTCGTCCGACTGCCTTCAAACTCCGGCTCGAACTCCTCCTTGCCGCAGCCTTCGTCGCCTACGGTCTCTACGCGGCGGTTGGCAGTGTCGTCAGCCTGCTGCGCTGATGCTGAGCGAATGGGAGCTCTGGGCCTGCGCCCACCATGTCCTGCAAACTCATGGCGACAAGGCAACCTTGTACGTCGCCGAGCAGATTGGGGCTCTTGCACTTGCTGGCGACGAGGCAGGCATTTGGACATGGCAGGTTATCGCCGAGCGGATTGTTCAACTGAGCTCCAACGCCCCGGACCGGCCACTACAGTAACCCTCCTCGGGAAGACTACCAGTTCATCCGATCGGCGACAGATCGCCCGGAAACAGACACGATTGCTCGACTGGGCCGCCATGGCTGTCGCCTTCGATGGTGAAGCCGCGCATTCGTTCGACCAAATGGCGAGCCAGATCGACCCTGGCGCTGCGCTGGGCGCGCGGATCATCGGCATTTAGACGGACGAACGTGTGCTCCGGCGCAACAGCCAGCGCGGCTTCGAGATGGGTAAGGAGGATATCGTCGGAGATTCGGGGCATAGACCAATGAGAACAAATAAAGAACTTTGAGTCAACCGGCCATGTGCGGACGCATGGGGACAGCGGGACGCTAGATGCCGATCTCGAACGGCTTCGTGATCGAACGGTCAAGTTCTGGCGGCTTGCGTTCCGGTGCTGGAGCCACACGATCTTTGGCCTGCCCTGTGGCTGCCGCATCGCGGAGGAGATCGACCGTTTCAAGCGCCGAGCGCTTCATGCCGGCATTGCGCTCGACCGCCGCCTCAAGCTTGCCAGCATTGTCGACATAGAGGGTTAGGCCATCACGCAGCCGCGTGACTGTCACCAGAAACGTCTGCTGATTGGCCAGATTGCGCTCGCGGCTGTCCATCACCGCAATGCCGCGATCGGAGGTCAGCCCCTGCGCCATATGGGCATTGAGCGCATAGGCAAGATCGAGACGTCGCAGCATCGGGTCGCCCTGCTCGAGCCTGTGCTCTGCGCCCAAGGATGTCTTCACCACGACAGCCCCTTTGTCGACTGCGACAATCCGGGCCTGGTCGGCATTGAGCAGGCCCCGCTGGTGATCGGTCTCGGTCCACCGGATCCTGTCGCCGGTATAAATGTCGAGGGCGCGGACTTCGAACAGACGCAGCGGATCCTGCTCACCTTGCGGCCTGATCTGACCGGGACGAAACTCGAACTGGCGGCCACGCGCGTTCTCCAGCGTGACCCGCTCGCGCGCCACATCGGTTCCGACCACCCGGTATTTACCTGCTGCAAGGCCCTGGCTGCGCTGACGCCGCGCCACATCGACCACCATGCCGGGGGCATAGGTGCTCGCATAGCGCAGCTCCTCGCGGGTTACATTGACGCGCGACAGGGTTTGGAGCCGCATGGTTTCAGGACCAAGCTCTCCGCTCGCCTTCAGGCCGGTCTGCACCGCATCGTTCACGGCACTGCGCAAGTTTCGGCCTGAGGCATAGATTGCGGTTGCTTCGCGCTCGGCGGTCGAAAGCGACAGCCAGGCGGCGGCCGCTTCGACAGCAACGTCATTTCCCACCTCGATCACCTGGGGTGCCAAATGGCGCATGGCGTCTTCGATGCGCCCTTCTTGCGCTGCCTGCTGTGCAGCTCGAAGGCCCTCTGTCCGTGCGCGGAGATTGGTGCTCATGATGGCCGTCTCAATCCCGGCTTGCTGCATCACATCGAATGGCTTTCCAGCATCGACGGCACCCAACTGCTTGCGGTCGCCAATGCTGGCAAAGCGGCCGAGTTCGAGAAGGTTTGCCAGCCGCACAAGCTTCTCCTTGTCGGCATTGCCGACCATTGATGCCTCATCGAGCAGCACGACACTGCCGCGCATGTCGGCCCGCGCCTCGGCGAGACGGTCCGCATCGGCCCCTTCAAGGAGATCGCGGTGCCGGGCGAGAAACCGCGACACCGTCATCGATGGAATGCCTGTATCGCGCTCGAGCATCTGGACCAACGTGTTCTGCACCGCGAGCCCGAGCACGGCCCTTCCCTCCTCGCGCAGGATATCGGCGACGGGTTTGAGGACCGTGCTCTTGCCTGCGCCCGCGACGCCCTGGATCGCGACGATCCGATTGTTCGAGCCAAGTAGCAGACGCCCTGCCCCTTCCTGTCCAGCGTTTAAGGTCAGGCCATATTTGATCTGGGACAGGGCCTGCAGACGGGACCCAGCAAGGTCGGGAGAAACAATCGCCGGCGCAGCGCCGCGCCCGTCTTCGACCCCAGCAATGATGCGCTGTTCGAGGCTGATAGCATCGCGTGTCGTCAGCAGTTCCCGGTCGGCGCCCCTGCCCTTCTCCAGATGTCCCTGTCGGAGTAGCTGGTCGACGCGCTGCTCGATGTCAGCGAGCGAGGTTGGGAGCGCAAAGCCAAGCGCCGCGCGGTAGATCTCGGCCCGGGTGAAAGCTGCCTCCCGCTCGCCCAGATGCCGCACAGCCGAGGCGACTGCATGAATTGCGGCGACCTGCTCGACGCTCCGATTGGTCAGCCGGGCGGGTATCAGTGGGTCACCTTCCCTCAGGCCGAGCCGTTCGGCAAAGGTGGTTGCGAGGGCCTGAACATTGCGGACGAGCGCGCGCATCGTGGACCCAACACCAGTCACATTGCCAAGGTCCCGCGCACTGCGAGCATTGGCTCTGGCAATCACCGCGGCGGGATCAAAACCCAGCCTCGCGGACGCGTCCTGCCACTTCTGCGTCAGCGCATCGCGATCCTCGATCCGCCCCTTGTCGGCCCGGGTCATGAGGTTTGCTGCGCTGCGAGCGGCGAGCCCCCTCCCTTCCATCGTTGCCAGGCGGTCGAGAATCTCCGCCCGCCGCGAACTGAAGGCATCGCGCACATCTTTGGGTACACCGACGGCCTCGAAATTGCCGTGCTTGCCGAACTCCCCGACCTCGTAACCGAGCTTCTCGACGCTCAGCCGAAACCGCGCCATCGTCATGGCATTGAGCAAAGTATTGTGCTGCCACAGCTTGTCATTGCGCAGCGCCCGCCATTTACCATCGGGCCCTCGCGTCACATTGGCAATGACGGCATGGAAGTGGGCGTTGGGCTCCTGGTTGCGGTTGGTGTCGTGCTGGAACAGCGCGATCGCAAGGTTGCCGGTCTGGACAACACGCTCTCTGCCGCGAACCTCCATGCGGGTCTCGGCAAGGTTCTTTTCGGCCCAGCGCAGTGTTTCCCGGACGGCCGACGCGTAGGCATCGAGGATCCGTTTGTCGCCGCCCACCAGAGCGAGGACCGACCAGCTCTTCGGCATCGAAAAGGTGAGATCGGTCCCCGCCCGGTGCGCCCGGTTCTCACTGCCGACGCGGCTGCCATCGGGCAGCAGGCCCTTAAGAACCGCCTCGAACTGCCGTGCGTCGACGGTCCCCTCGAGCCCGAGCGCGACAGCGCCCTTGCCCAGCCATTCACCCGAGCGATCGGCATCAGCCCGCGTGTAGTAATTGTCGGCAGCGAAGTAGTTGGCCGCGCCGCCGGCGGTGCGGACATTGGCTACCGACAGCATCGATCGCTCCGCCATCCCGAGGCAGTCAGCGCCATGCTCACATCTCCATGTCGCCAAGATCGGGACCAGTGATCGGCGGGGGCTCGTGCTCCCGCAGACCATCCTCGATCATCAGCTTGCGCGCGGCGGCATCGCTGGAGCCTTGGCTCTTCGGGTTGTCCGGCTTGCCCTCTTGCAGCGCCTTCGTGTCGGGCGTGCCGGGCCGGGCAGCGCTATTTGCAGCAGCCGTCTGATCCCGCCCCGCTGCGGCTTCGCCTGTCGGGAGAAGTGGGCGGGCGGAAGGTCCAGTCTTTCGCGGCGGAGCATCGGTTCTGGTATTCGGCCGCTCCTTCCTGGCCTTGCCCGCCTTCTCCTGCCCGGAAGGATCTGCCGGTTCCCGCTCTTTGGTTCGCTTGCCGCGCGAGTGTTCCTCTGCTCGACCAATATCCTTGGCAGGCGCGTCAGGCTCCTGTCTTGGCGCGGCTTTCGGTCCCTGATCCAGGGCCAGTTCTCCCTGCTTCGGGACGACCGGCTTGCCCGCTCCGTCATCGTTGGACGAGGGATGCTCGCCGCCTTCTGGTTCTTCAGGTTGCTCAGCCTGCTGCGCCGGCGGTTGAGGCACAGCGCCGCTCCTCTTGGGGCCTTCTTTGACCCTGGCGATAAAGGTCTCCGCCCGCTTGGGTCGGTCGACGGGCTTCAGCTTGATCGGTGCGGCGGGAAAGCCGTCGGGGAACTTGATGTACCCTGACAGGCGCGGAAGGTTCATCAACTGGTCGGGCAACAGGAGCGGCTCGATGTGCTTGCGCGGGGTGAGGCTGACCGCATCGCGGGCATTGTTGTAGCCATAGGTGTAGCCCTCTTCCATGTCCCTGACCTGGCGATGGCCGATGAAGTCGGAGCACCAGGTGGCGGTCTCGCGGTCGGCGGTTCCAAGGATCAGTTTGGTCCGGGCAAGCGATGCCAGCGTCATCGCCATGTTCTCGCCGTAGACCTCTTTGAGCTTGGCATAGGCGTGAAGGCCAAGGACAATCGCGCCGCCGAAATTGCGCGCCGTCTGCAAGCCTTTCTCGAGCGCCGGAAGGCGGTGCAATGCGCCCAGCTCATCAACGAAAAACCAGCACTTGAGATCGCGGGTACGGGGCATCGTCATCAGCGTGTTCATGGCCGTGTCGAGCCAGAGCGTGAGCAACTGCGCGCAGACGCTCATGTCGACATAGCGAGCCGAAATGAACAGGATCGAGCCTTCGCTTCGGGCGCTATCGGACCCGTCCTCGATCCACTGGCGGACCGAGAAACGAGGTCCGGCATTCGGCAGCAGCTTGAGCGCCTTGGCGTTCACGTTGAAAACGGCCCGGATCGATTCCGCCATGCGGGCGGCTTCCGGCGCGGTCAGCGGATCGGCGATAGTACCGCGCATCATGGCATGCACGCGCGACAGGTCCGCAGTCATCAGCTCGCGCGCCAGGGCGTCGTTGGTCGCCCTGCCCTCGGCCGCGAGTTTGAGGCAGAATTCGACGAACAGGGCCCGTGCAGCGATCACCCAGAACTGGGCTTCACCGCCGCCGTCGTGGGGCACGAGGGCGTCCGCTGCGGCCCAGAACTCACCTTCAGAACGGCATTCGTCAAACAGGCTCCACTGGGGGCAACGCGCATCGAGAGGGTTCAGGATGATGTCGCAATGGGCCGCATGGAAGTGCTCGATAAAGGCGCCGGTCAGGTCGAAGACGACGCAGCGCTGGCGCTTTGCTCTGGCTTCCGCAATCATGTCGGAGATCGCCACGGTCTTGCCCATACCGGTGGTGCCAATGAGCATTGCGTGGCTTTGCTCGAGCCGCCACGGATAGGAGACCGTGGCGATATGCGATGGCCGATAGGGAAAGACCTGGGCGATCTCTCGCGGCAGACTGAGCCGCCATTTCCAGCCCAGCGCGGAATCGAGCTCACGGGTGCGCTCGCGCCGGTTGTGCGCGGTCAATTCATCGACAAGCTCGGGGAGCGTGACGAGCATCGCGCCGCGCTCATGCTTGCGCTCCTTGGAGCGGCCACCGAACCGCTCGGCGAACCAGTAGAAGATGGCAAAAGCGGGGACCAGCAGGAACCCGGAACGCCACAAGGCACTGGTCAGAAGCGCCATGAGCTTCTCCCACGCATGGACCACCGGTGGGTATTGGTCGAGCTGGGCAATCGGAAACTGGATGGTCGCGCCAAAGGCGGTTTCCAGAGCGATCCGTTTGGCGGGATCGAACTCCATGAAGCCGTAGATGGCAGCGTAGATCCGCATCCAGACAAGATAGACTTCGTGATCGGTGAGGCCTGCCGAAATGGTCCACCAGGAGGTCCATGAGGTCACGAGCGCGGCGACAATCAATGGGCCCTTGAGACCCGCCGCGAACATGAAGCTGAAGTGTCCTAGCAGCTGGCTGCCACGCGTGAAGTTGACGAGATTACGCTTCATCGGAGCCTCCCTCGCCAG
The DNA here is from genome assembly GCA_018240865.1 of Pseudomonadota bacterium. Taxonomy (GTDB): domain Bacteria; phylum Pseudomonadota; class Alphaproteobacteria; order Sphingomonadales; family Sphingomonadaceae; genus Sphingomonas_B. Next base: position 61,891 of record JAFEEY010000032.1, read on the forward strand.
CGGCTGTGGAAAGACCGAGTTCCTTGCATTTGCGCACGTAAGCCTGGTGAGCCCGACCGCGCAGCGCGTGGTCGGGGTGCCCTGCCAGCAGCGCATCAACCCCGACCATGAGGAACACCGAGCGGCGGGAAATGCGCTCAATGGAAGCGTCGAGCCGCGAGGAAAGCTCGTCCTCGGTGCAGGCATTGGCGAGCAAGGCGCGAACCCACTCGCTCATGCTGATCCCCTTGGCCTTGGCAGCCTTGCGGATCAGCGAACTGAGCTCGCTGGAGATGTAAACTTGGAGACAGATTGGCCGTGTCATGCACGGACTCCTTGTGGTCAGGAGCCCGGTTCACACTGCGAAAGGCGAGATTGAAGCTAAGTCAGATTCAAGAACATGTCAAGAACATATAGGACTGCGGAATTCCGCCATTCTCGGCCTCGCTTTGGTCAAATCCACGTAACTCCCCTCGCCCACGTCATTTTTGACGGAGAAGCTGCCATTTCGCAGATTTCGATCCATGCATCTGGAATTTCGTGTTTTTCTGCCAGTTGATCCAGCGATTTGTCGCGTACGGTGTGCCCGACTGTCCCCAACTGCGAGGAGAGGAACCAGCTATTGATCCTGTAACGGATGATGCGTTTTGCGATCCCCATTCCCAAGGTCCTCGGCAGGTAGCCAATCCGCGGATCGCGATAGGCACAGACGGGATCGACGCCTATGATGCAGCCAATATTCCGGGTAGAAGGGAGGCGCCGCATGGGCCAGGTCACATTGAGTGCGACACCGAAGGGCAACGGCTTCCAGGCGACAGTCACTTACCCGAACGGGGTGTCGATCAGTTCTTCCGAGGCTTTCCCGACACAGGCAGAAGCCATTGAGGCCGCAGCATTGAAGGTTCTGGGTATGCCGGAACGGCTCGCCGATCTCGACCGTCCCGATACCCCCGACTGACGCTGGTAACCCGCCTCCCCTACCGGCCGAGGGATGCCGAAACGGTCTACGAGCAAAAAGAAAGGAGGAAGCCCTGACGGACTTCCTCCCAAACCGGCGGGTCAGAATTCATCGCTGAGACGGCCCGGCACAGTATCGATGACACGGTCCAGCATGGCCTTGGGCAAGGCGCCGTAGTCGCCTTCATCGACCGCGATATAGCCTGCCTCGTCATCGGTCAGGACGTACTGCGTGAAGTAGCTGTGAAAGGACCGGGCATGGGCCTGATCGAGAGCTGCAACGAAGGCTGCCTGATCGGCGGCGGGACCGGCAGCGGCAATGTTCAGTGAAGCGTACATGATCTTTCCTCCTGATGTTCGATGCGTCGCATCAGGATCTGCGAAGGATGTGGGTGACGGGCTGGGTCAGGGACCGCGATAGCGGCCGCGAAGCGGCGATGGGGGCAACGATTTTTGCCGGGCTTGCCCGGTAAAAATGGTGGGGCCCCGTCGTCCTTGACGCAGCCCCAAAGCCCGCATCAAACTTGGTCTTTCTGCGAGAGAGACCTCTCCAACGCCTGCGCAGAAGCGCAACGCCTGCCCCACAAACCATTTTCCTACATGCCCCCGCAGTGCCAAGATCGGCAGCGGAGGGGACCAACGGCCAGCAAGAAGGAAGCACTATGGCCAGGTCCAAACCTACTGCACGAGATGCCTTGAAGAAGCTGCGTGAACAGCGTGCCCAACTCGAGAACGAGGAGGCACGTCTCCGCGAAGAAGCAGCGACCGAACTCGGAAAGCTGCTGATCGAGTGCGGCGCGGAGACGATCGATCCGGCGCAGTTGAGCCAGATCGTTCGCGCATCGATGGCGCTCGGGATCGAGGAAACGCTGAAGCGGATTGCTCCCGCGTAGAGCCCATCCCGCGGCGGCAAGGGGTTCGATGCCCCGTGCCGCCGCATCGTAGGCGTATAAAAGAAAAGGCCCCGATGGCTCCTGCCACCGGGGCCTTGTCGTGAGGCAAGGACATTCAGTCCTCATCGATATCGGGAGCACCTTCGTTGCTGCCGGAGCGGCCCTTGGTGAGGAAGTCGACCTTGTCGGCGATAATCTCGCAGCCGTAGCGCTTGGTGCCGCTCTGATCTTCCCACTGGGTGTAGTGGATGCGGCCTTCGACCGTCACGAGCTGGCCCTTGGTGCAGTACTTGGCGACATTCTGGCCGAGGCCATTGAAGCAGGTGATCCGGTGGAATTCGCTGTCCTTGGCGGTGTAGCCGTTTTCGTCCTTGTAGGTCTTGCCATCCTTGCGGGCGGGACGGTCGGTCACGACCGAGATCGAGGTGATGCTGGTTCCACCCTGGGTGGTGCGGGTTTCGGGGTCGCGAGCGATGCGGCCAACGAGGATAACGAGATTGGTCATGGGCTTTCTCCTGATCGAGCAATCCGGGGCCATCCCGGCTGCAAAACCCGAGCAGAAGCGCCCCGCGGCGAAGCGCACCGAAGGGAAACCCGGAACTGGTTCGGGTGGTGCGGGCAGTCGGGCACGCAGCATCGCGCCGAAAAGTGGGAACCGGTTTTCGGCACCAGCGATGCGCAAAATCGTGCCCGGCAACTCGGCCGGACCTGATCCGGGTTGCGCGTCTCGACGGGGGGTGATTCAGGGACAGGTTTGCATCGAAGCCGGGTGGAGCTGGATGCCTAGAACAGGTTTGCCCTGCCTCGTTTCCCTCCGGTCTTGGCTTGATCATCCCTGCCCGACCTTCCACTGGAGAACCCCTTCCTAAATCATCCTACTGACCGCTCCTCCAACCGGTGGCTCATTCCTGGACGAAACTGCTTCGTCGGAGAGAGGCATGTCGATCGTCACCCCTTCAGCGCCGTCCAGAGGGTTGCCTCGAAGCATCCAGGCCTGCGGCGTGATCAAGCGCGCCCAATCGGCAAAGGAGGGGATCGAGCCCAGGTCTTCGCGTACGTGCTGTTCGCCGACCAGACGCACCGGAACGACCCGGCCATCGGCATTGACGAGGGTCTCGCCGAAGATCGCCTCCAGCATGAATATCCCCTCGGCATGGTGCCGCAGCGCGCGGTGCCGTGGGTCTGCCAGGATTGCCTTGGACTGGTCGAACCACTGGTGCAGCGGGAGATAGTCATCGACCGTGCCGCCCCATTTCCGGACCGAAGAGAGGGCGTGGTAGTAGCAGTGGGCCATGCCGGGTCTCCTAGAGCTCGGTCGAGTGATCATCGGTCGCGGTGAAACGCAGGCTGCAGTCGAGCACGAAGGTCGCTTCAGCCACATCGATCACCAATTCGCCGCAGGCACCGTCGTTGATCTCCCAGCCAGGATGGTGACGTTCGAGCGCCAGGTAGGTCAGCTGTTCGAGTGCCTGCCCGAGTGATTGCGGCTCTCTGGAACCGGTACGATCAACGCTGTCTGCTTCGCCTTCCATGAGGGAGACTTCCGGGCACGGGATCCCCGCGCCGGCTGCATCGAGGCATGCACATTCTTCAACGGCACCGCTGTCGCCGCAGCCGTCAAAGCGGATCTCGACACGGGCGATGCCGGCATCCTGCAAGCGCGGAAGAATGGCGACCTTGAGCTGCTGAATCTCTTCAGCAACCTGCATCTGCCGCTCGGCCTGGCGAACGGCAAAGTCGGCCATCACGGCCTCGATATCGATCATGGAATACCTCCTGTAGAAAGGAGCCATCGACCATTCGCTGGCTCCAAACCACAGGCGCGCGCCTTTCCTCTGACGGACGACGCCAGCGCCGACGCGGCGCTGGCGCGAGGACTGGCATGACCTCAGTCAGTGGCTGCCGAAGTGCTCTTCGGATTGGTCCCAAGGGGCCCGCGCCGATCGACCACGGTGATCCGCCGGGCCTTGGCTTCGATGACCAGACGTTCGAGCACGCCATTGCCTGGAAAGGCGATGACGTAGCGCGGATCGAGGGAGAGCATCCGCTCGTTGCGCTTGAAGCCAGCACGAGCGCCCAGCCGCATGTCGAGCGAGAACGTGACCTGCGGGATGCTGCGGCGTTCCGCCCAGCTCGATGCCAGGCGGTCGACGCCCTTCGTGTCGCCGCCATGGATGAGCACCATGTCGGGCACGCGGTCGCGGACCTTGTCGAGCGTTGCCCATACGTTGTTGCCGAAGGTCAGTGCATCGTCCTCGGTCGCATGGCGGGTGCGTCCGCCAGCGAAGACGACCGGCGTTCCTTCGGGCACGGCTGCACGGCGTTTGGCCTCGGCACGGGCACGCAGGAAATCGCGACCTTCGACGAGCGCAGAAGTCATCATGGCGCTGTGATTGAAGCGCGAACTGGAGACCGGCTTCCAGGAGGAACCAAACTCATTGAGGTACAGGGCTGCTGCGACTTCGCGCATCTCTTCGAGCGCCAGCATCGCACTTTCGGCGCACTGCGCCCGCTCGACCTGGGTCTCAAGGTCATGGGTGTGAACCTCGGATCCATCGGCCGTAGCAATCAGCGCGCGGACCTCGTCGGTCGCCCGGTCAAGGGCCGTCGATTTGCGTTCCGCCGAGCGGTGAAAGATGTTGACGAAGGCCCAGCCAAGATCCTCGGCGTCGGCTTCAAGAGCGGTCCCGGACACCATGGCGAAAAGATCGGACCAGACCGCTTCGAGGGTTTGGACAACCGCCTCCCGGACCGGGAAATCGCTGGTCGATACGGGTGCGGGTCCAATCGAGAAGCCGGCGAGATCGAGCCCGGCGAGTTGATCGGCGAATGACGTGTGCATGGGGAAGTCCTCCTGACTGGCGTGAGGCCGACGCACCCGTTCATGGCTGCACCAGCGAGAGCCCGTCAGGGCCAGCTTCAGGCAGGATTTGCGCACCCGTCAGGGGGAACCCGGCTTGGCGGGCTGGCGCGGGCAGGCCTTGAGCCCGAAGGGCCAAGGCCAACACGGGCCCGCTTAGCCCGGGTTGCGCAAGACTGGCTGCTGGCCCAGGGCCTCTCTCGCATGGCGACGGACCATGAGCGGCTGGCAAAGCTCAGTCAGGGATATCGACCCAAAGCGCTGCGCCCCGCGCAACTCGCAGAGCTCACGCTGCGCGCTTGGTGTAGACCCCCTCGCCATTCGACATGTGCCCGCGGCAATCGTAGTCGCCGAACAGGGCATCGAAGCGGGATGCGATCTGGGACAGCCAGCGCTGTGCCCGCGGTGACCGAGCCGTGCGCCTATCGGCGTCCCAATAGGCCCCATCATCGCGTTCGACGATCCAGACGGCAACCAGCCCGCCATAGACCGACACGCCGAAATCCGCATAGGCATTGCGCATGAGGATCCGGTCCTCCCTTCCGCGCCAGCCGTCATGCGGGATCAGCGACGGGAAGGCTTCGGCGGCCCGCTCGCACAGCTCGTCACGCAGCCATTCGTATTCGAATTCCCAGTCGTCCTCGGCTTCGACCTCAAGCACTGTGAAGGCGACGATTGCGCCGCTGGGATAGCTGACTGATCGGCCCATGGCATGCTCCCTCAGGCCGCAAGCGCAGCGTCGTCTGACGCGTCGTCAAACTGGCCAGGGGTGACCCTCCCGCCGAGCTTGAGCAGCAGGCTCGCGGCTTCTTCGGCCTTGGCTGCAGCGGTCAGGATGGCGCGGTCATCGTCTTTCAGAAGCTTGAGCCAATGCTCGATATAGCTTGCGTGGCTGTCGAGGTGCGTGACCGGCAGCCCCAGCTCGGCGCCGAGCATGGCGCTCGAAAGTTCGGCGACAAGTTCCTCGGCGGCATAGGCTGCCGTTCCGAAACGGTTTTTGAGATCCCGTCCCAAGCGGCTGGCATGGCCGGTCCAGTGCGACAGTTCGTGGGCGAGCGTGGCGTAGTAGTGATCGAAACCGTTGAACAGGCTGGCCGGCGGCATCGTGACGCGATCCGCAGTCGGCTCGTAATAGGCCTCGCAGCCCTGATGGCGCAGGTTGACGGGGATGGCAGCAAAGAAGGCGTCGAGCTCGTCCTCGCGGCCTTCCGGCTCGACCAGTTCCAGCGTTGCGGCCGGATGGAAGCGCTCGTGCAGACCTTCCACCTGATCGGCGTTGAACACCGGATAGGCTTTCAGCAGCCGGCGGGCCTCGTCAGTCCTTTCGCCGGTATCGGGCGCTTCCACTTCTTTGGTGTAGCTCTTGTAGAAGATCGCGATGGTCGACTTCTCACCCTTGCGGACCTGCGCGCCAAGCGATTTGGCCTGGTTGTAGGTCATCCAAAACGGCGAGGCGTAGCCGCACATGTCAGCGACCATCCAGAGCCAGAACACGTTCATACCCCGGTACGGAATTCCGCAGGCCCGCAAGGGCCGGGAGACCGGGACACCGCGCCACGGCTTGATCCACGGCTTCGTGCCTGCTTCCAGACGGGTGATGATTTCCTGGGTGATACGGGTGGCGGGCGACAGGCCGCCGCCCTGCTCCTTGCGATAGGCCATGATGGTTCTCCTGATTGAGGCATCTGGACAGTCGGCGACGTGTTCGCCGGTCAGTGCCACACGTTCACGGGCCCCCTCTGCTCTTCTTCCAAAAAGGAAGCGGCCCTCCGGCGTGAGCCGAAGGACCGCTTCTCTTGGGTCACGAGTGGCCTTGCCTGTCAGGAGGAGGTCAGGCGGCCAGCTCGCGGGGAGGCTGATGTTCGTTGTCGAAACCTGGCTCGGCGTCAGTGGCGTCAATCTCCGGCTCGCCAGCCTCTGGCGTAGCGGAAGTGAAGCGCATGACCTCAGGCACCCAGGCCAGAGCCTTCTCGCGTACTTCGACTTCGGTGATGTAGGTGCCGGCGAAGACACGCTCGGCGCTCATCGCGAGATCACCCTTCTTGACCGAGGCAAAGCGCGAGGAAAGCTCGAGACCGCCAACATCGGTCAGCGCGTCGAGGATCACCTGCTTCGGCACCCGGTCAAAGTAGTTGGCCGCAGTCGGTCTCCACCATTGCGCCATGTCGATGCCGATCAGGCTGCCAAGGTGATCCTGGAACGGCAACTGACGCTCGCCCGTCATGTTGAGGCTCGCCTCGAGCGACCGGGCGACGACATAGCCAAGCCATGCGGCGCGGCTGTCATCGGACAGCGCGCGAAACAGGTCGAAGCGGGCAGTCGCATCGGTGCCCGCACGCCAGCTTTCGTCGAGACTGGACCTGAGCTCGGCAAGCGCGCTGCTCGCCGGAGCATCCTTGGCTTCGAAGCCGATGATCGGCCCTGCCGGAACAGGCGCGCGCAGCGTGGTGGCAGCCCGCGTCCGCCAGTCGTGCGTGTCGGCATCCGCCAGACTGAAGACCATAACGTCGAGCGCAAGCCCGGGGTCAGAGGCAACATGCAGTGCCAGGACATCACGGCGCTGCATGGCCAGCTCGTCCACCAGGCGCTTGGACAAGGTGGTCCGGCGCTTGTCCGACCCATCTTCCGTCGGAACGACTTCGATCCCGCTATCGGCTTCGGCAGGTTCAGTCTTTCGCTCGCCGTAGAACACGGGTTGGAGAACCGGCGTGCCATCGCGCGAGAGGACCAGGATCATCCCCGCCTCGGCCTTGAGGTCAGCCGCTATGACTGGCGGGCGGGCGCGGATTTCCTGGCATTCGTGTTCGATCGCTTCGATGGCCGCTTCGGCCGCAGCCACAGCCTCCGCGGCGCTGTCCTCGTCTTCGAGGATCGCCGCATGCTCGTCATAGGAAGCATCGAGTTCGTCGAGCCTCGCCAATTCCGCTTCGGTCAGCGGCGCCGGTTCGGCAGGAAGCCGGACCAGCCCTTCGACCAGATCATGGCTGGCATAGGGATCGAGCGTGGGCTTGACCCAGGCGAGACCCTGTTCGGCTGCGAGCACCTTCGCCTGTTCTTCCATCTTCGCCGCCGCGAGGCTCTCGAGCAAGGCGACATCGACCCAGGATTCGCTGTTATCGTCGTCGAACAGTTCGCGCTCGATTCGGCCGCCGGCGGCAATGTAGGCGTCGCGGCCGACAAGGCGGGCACGGGGATCGCTGCCCCGGACGGTCCCGGATAGGACCATTCGCCGAATACTGTCGGGATTGGGCGCATAGTAGGCCGATGAAACCTGCTCAAATACGCGGGTCTGGATCTCCTGGTCCGAGGTCGCGCCAAAGGCTTTGGCGATGTCGAGAGTGATCTGGCCTGAGGCAAGAGCCTCGAACACGACCGGCGCAAGCGTCGCGAGACGCAGCCGGCCCTCGACGAAGCGGACGGTCAGGCCGAAGCGGCGCGCAACATCCTCAACAGTCGCACCGCCTGCCACGAGCGCGGCAAAGGCCTGGGCCTCATCGGCTGGGTTCATGGCGAGGCGATGAAAGTTTTCTGCGAGGCTGGTCTCGACCGCGACTTCGGCGCTGTCCTCGAGCACGAGGCACGTGACTTCGTGATCGCGGGCGAGGATCTTGTCGTAAGCGAGCGCCAGCATCGCGCGGCGGCGGCGTTCGCCGGCTTCGACCTCGAACTTACCCTTCGCGGCCGGCCAGACGATCAGGTTCTGCAGCAGCCCATGGGCTGCGATGCTGGCCTTGAGCTCGGCATCGGCAGCGGGGTCACTGTGACGGCGGACATTGCGGGGAGACTGGACGAGCTTGTTCAGCGGGATCGACTTGATCATGGGACACACTCCTGACTGTGAGCCAGGTGCATCGACCATCGACGCCCATTTGGCTCAATCAGGGCAAAGCCCCCTCCCCTCTGATGCGTTCGTAGCAGATCTGCTTATATGCGCTGGCCAATGACGGACGACTATCCTTGCGGACTGTCCGGACAGGCAGCTTCTAGCTGCAGAAATGGAACAACTGACGTTGGGACGCGTCGTCGCTGGCTTTCGGGGGCGACCCTTCCTAGGCATTAAGTCGCCGATATTGCAGCCCCAAGCGCAGACCGTCGGCTATCGAGCGGCAGGCCCCCGAATGTCCACTAATTGACCGACAGTTTTCAGGGCGCAACGCCAGCGAAGCTGACTTTGATCGCGCGACTTGCCATCTTACAGACGCGTGGTGAGGTCTATATCTGCGCTGTCCGGGACGCCGCGACGATCTAGCGATCACGCGCAAACGCACTTGATACCGCACGGGCAACCGATCCCAGAAGCCGTCAGCGTGATTAGGTAGGAAGGTCTTGCGGTTCGGGCTTTGACGGGACGGCGGCAACGAGCTTCGCCCGCTCCTTGGCGTCCCGCGCCCTATTGAGATCTTCCGTCGCCTCGACAGATTGAACATAGACCGCGACATAGTCGGCCGGCAGCCCATGCTCGGCGCAACCAGCCAGAACGAAGTCCTTATACCAAGTATAGGGCGCGAGGCTGTCGTCGATCGCGTTCGGGCTGGCGAGGTACGTCAGAACCTTCTGCCGTCGGCCTTGGTCATTGATGACCGTGACCGTCGCATGCTCATAGCCGTTGCCGACACCCTCGGCCTTGTCGAGTGTCGGGCGTTCGGCGGGGTCAAAGGCAAAAAGGACCCCCATCACGCCCTGGTCATCGTCGGTGGCAAAAGCGTTGCACTTCCCCGACTGGTCCTTGCTCCGCTTATGGAAGCGTAGCGCGTGGCCCGGCAGCTTCGCTATGCCAAGCGGCTTGCAACTCGGCATCCGCTCGCGCAGTCGGGCGGTCAACATGTTGGACCCGTATGCGAAATAGACGACGGGTTCCGGCGGCCCAGGCTCCGCTTCCGGCAGCGGCTTGATCGGTGGATCACCCGCCTTCATGATCGTTCGCAGCGGCACCGTCATAATGCTGTGCTCGTGCGTGTATCTGCCCTCTCGCATGATGATCGGACGCGCAGCTTCTGAGTCGAGGATCGGGACAGGCCTGCCGGTCCAGTCGCACCCAGTACAGGTCGGCCGCTCCCAGAGGGTGCCGGGCGCGGCACTATTCTCGCCTTGCTCGGGCTCGAGATGAGGCGATCCACATTTCGGGCATTCCTCGGGCACTCCTCGCAGCGCTCGCAGAATCTGCGTCATCGCCATGGTCACGGCCTGCTGCGTCAACGCATGCGCCATATCCGCGTCGAGCCATGTCGCCGATTTGGCGTGTGTCAGCCAGTTTGTGAAGGTCCAGGCGGATTCAAGCGTCTGCTTGATCGCGCCCCGACGCTCCTTGTTCGTCTCGCTCGGAAGGAGGTCGTTAATGATGATGTCGACCCAAGCGCGAAAATTTGCGCGTTGCGGCGGTGCCTCGGTCCAGACCGCTGCATCTTGCGCCGCGCCAATTAGTGCAAGCAGGGTCTCGCGGCACCGTACTCCGACGGTCTGGTAATCCGCGAGATTGTGTGCCTGTGTCATCGCGGCGCCGACGTCTTCCATCTTTTCAAGGACGGGCTCGAACTGGAGAATGCGGAGATCATTCACCTGCTGCTTTTCCGTTCGCGGGATTCGCAGCATCAGGCCGATGTGGAATGTGAGCGCTAGATCCATGTTCGGAAACTGCGCCTGCGAGTAAAGGTTCGTGCCGCCCGTAATGATCCACCAGCGATCTTTGTTGGTGTGAACGTCCCAAACGTCATGGCGGGTGTTCAGGACGGCTTCGGAATAGACCTTCTGCAGGAAAGTGACCTGGAGATCGGGCGCCTGCCACTCGAAATATTCCCGTACTTCCTCGGTTTCGGCTTCTGTCGCTTTCAGCATGGTCGCCCCCTACGATGACTTATGGCGCCACTCCGCACAAAATTGCGCATGCGCAGAAATTGCCAAGGATTACTTGTTTACTAGCATTCGCGAAGGAATGCGAAAATGCTATGTCAGTCGCCAATGGAACGGTCGATCCAAGCCATATGGAATCAAGAGAAAATCCCCGTCGTCTTGAGACGATCGGGAAAGGGCGAGCTTCTTCGGGTCCGGCTGCCGTTCGATCCGGACAACCGGCGGTGGTTGCAGAATGAGCGTCGCAACACACCATGCTGGAAAGCATCAAGGAAGTTCTGGGAGATTCCGAAAGCTTGGTTCGACGATCTCGTAAACCGCGCACTAGAAAGATACGGTTGCATTTACGTCATCCAGCCTTTTCGCGAGCAGGAGATATGCTCGCCGTCCTGCCAGAACGCCAAGGGTCATGAGTGCCAATGTTCTTGTATGGGTGTGCATCACGGTGCTGGCAGTGACGGTAGTTGGTTTGAGGTCTCAGACGCATTCTCGACGCGGTGGGGAGAGCGAGAGCTCGCCTGCCGCCTGATGGTCGCCAAGAAGAAAGGATGATCGATCCGCCCTTTCCATTCTTCGCCGCACTGGACCCGTTAGCCGACTAAGCCCAAGAGCCCGACTCGAACGACGGCCATGATGGTGTTCGGTTTCAGACGAGCGAGAATGGCGGGAAACGAACGGCAATGGCGCATGGCCGCCGTCAACCGCTCAGCGGCGCCGATTTCGTTAAGCGGGGTGACTGTTTGTATTGTCCAAGTCGCTTCAAATTTCTTTTAATCTGCAAGGCGAGTGCCCCCATGCCTAGGTTACTGATCGTTTCCAGTTCACCCAAGCAATCGTAAGCCTGCCACGGCATCAAAGGGTTTTCGCCATCTCGTGCGAAAGGTGCATCCGTTTCCGTCAACAGCCGATCCAGCGGCATGGCTGCCGCCAACTCGCGGCCCTTCCGGGAGCGGAGCATCGCAGGTCCTATGGAGAACCAGCAACCGAATTGAACTGCCCGTTCCAACTCTCTCATTGTGCCGCTGAACCAATGAAGGATAGGCACCCCGGCATCGGGCTGGCGCTCAAGTGCATCCAGCACTGCAGTTGCAGCTCCGCGAGAATGGATCGTCATGACCCGCCCGCCGTGCGTCGCACATTCGGCAAGTATGCGATCGAAGACAGATTTCTGTAGATCGAGCGAACCCCGGTGCGGCGGGCTTCCGTCGATCCCGATTTCCCCGACATATGGAGCTTCTGGGAGTAGGCCGCATAGCAGGGGAACTTCCTGATAGCGCTGTGCGACCAGCTCGGGATGCAGACCAAGAGCAACGCGAACCCGCTGGCGATCTCCGACCAGCTTTTTTGTCCCACGCCAAGCCTTCGGCGTCGTCGTGACCGCCAATACATAGGTCCCTCTTGCATCGACGTCGTCAAGGACGGCCAGAGGGTCGGGATACAGATCAATATGGCAGTGGAAGTCGATCAAGTGACACCGAGATGAGCATGGAGCGCGGCCAATTCCGCGATGCCACGCCGGACGACCTCACGATAGGGGGTAACGTCGCCGAGCATACGCGCATTCATCGCACCGCCAATCAGCTCGTCGATGCCATATCGGCGCACTGTTTCAACGGCCATGGCGACAGACCGAACGTCATCGAAACGGGCATGCCGCACGTCATCTTGGCCCAATGGTCCGTATTTGTAGCCGTCGGTGGTTTCGTCGTTCTGCCCCCACGCGAGATAGGCGCCACGCCGCACTTGGCAGGGCACACAGCGACCACAATGCTGGAAGCCTGTTCTAGAATAACGCCCGCAGCTGGTCGAATCGGCGACCAGCTGAGCCAGAAGGGCTTGGTCCGTACAACCCGAGAGCATCTCGCCCTTCGTGCTGTGCTCATAGGGGTTATTCAAGCGGACCCGCAAGCCGGCCGCGTCGAGGGTCTCTTGAATGAGGCGCAGGAAATATGGGTGCGTCGTGCGCGTACTGAGGCTTCCGGTGCGCAGCGGGGTCAGCGGCACGTTCTGGCTGATAAAGCCGTTTTCAGGGATGCGGAGTTCCACCTCATAGCCATCATGATGCCGCCGCAGGCAGGTCGCTGCCAACACTCCGAAGCCGAGGAAGGCGATCGAGCGAGCACGCTGAGATCGTTCTGATGGCCCGGGTGGACGGGCATGATGGTTGAGTTGAAGATGCAGGCTATGGGGCGCGATGGCGTGAGCGAACATCTTTTGGTCCGCAGTGTCGCCTTTGGCCATCTGGCTTACGAAAAGCGGACTGCGCCCTTCACCAACGACGTCGATTGCTCCGATTAGGCTGTCCATGCCGCCTGATAGCAAACAGACCATGTCCTCGTTGCGCAGTCGCGAGGGATCGCTGGTCGTGGGAGCAGCACCGTCTCCGATGAAATCCAGTTCCCAAATGTCTCCAGACAGGAAGCGGAGCGCCTGGGTCAGGCGGGCGCGCTGCGAGTTCCAGAAATCTGGCAAGGAGACGGCAACCGTCAGCCCGATCTCACGTGTCCATCCATCTGGGCTACGCTCGCGTGATACCGCCTCGTCGGCAGCAACCACGGCCATCGCGAACGACGTGAAATCCCAGGCATCGACCGATGGCCGGAGGCCAAACCGACGGACACGGCCGGGAACCAAGTTGCCGACCCGCCCGCGTCCTGCGAGACGCGATCGGGAATAAATGTCGAACCGCAGATCAGTCCCGGCTTGGTCCGGGAGATTCTCGGGAAGGCATGCGACTCTGATCACAGCTCGCCATCCTCCTCAAACACTTCGAATGCCTGTTGAATCGCGTTGCGCGAAATCCGCTCAATAGCTGCGCGACCGACGGTCCCAACGCTGGAGCGCTCCTCTGCGTATTCAGCAGCTACGATCTCGCGCACATAGTCCTTCATTTCCTGGAGCCGCTCCAATCCGTCACCCTTCGTGGGGGCCTTGGCGATGATCGCTTTTCCGACATCCAGCTCGATGCGCAGGGCGACGTCATATCCAAGGGTCGAGGCTGTGACCTGATCGACCTGTTGCGGCGTCAAGCTGGTGATATCGGCATTCTGGTCCAGCATGTCGGATAGCGCTCGCGCCACCGAATCACGTGTTGCCTCGGCGTCCTGCGTTCCGTCGATCGGGCGGATAGCATCCACGAGAGCGTCAGCAAACTCTGATGGTGACAGCCCGACCAGGGCCTGCGGGTCAATCCCCAGTTCCTGAGGAAGAGGTTCTCCATTCGCCAGCGCGGTCAGAGCGCTGTGCAGGACGCTGGCTGTTCTGGCCGAACCACCCATCCGGCGCGCAGCATTGCCGCTGCCTCCCATGCCGCTCCGCGAATAGTGGCCGAGTCCACGGCGCAAGTGCCTGCCGCGGTCGTCGCCCCCGCCTCCGAATTTGCCGAGCGACGTCCTTACCCCGCGCCACCGGCCAGGTGGCGAGGGTTCGGGCTGAGGCTGCGGCTGGGGGTTTGGTGGCGGGAGAACCTGAGGATTTGGCGACTGAGGCGCCTGCGGAGAGGGGGACGTCGGCGTTTGCCCCGGTGTGGGTATTGGCTGCGGAGGTTGGGGCGCGGGCTGCTGTGGCGGACTGTCGACCCACGGGGGCACAATCGGAATGTCGGGGCCAGATCCCGGGCCGCGGCTAGAGGCGGACGTGCCCATCATTTCTCCCCCTTCATTGATTTCGTGACGGCATTCTTTGCCGGAACGGCCAAGTCACCTCGCTTGTGGAACGCGGTGAGCACCTCTTGCCCCCAGACAAGCGCTGCGAGACGCGGTACGATGGATGCCTTGATCTGACTGGACGGCACCTCACTGAAGAAGGCGACGACTGCACGGGCAGAAGTCGTTGAAGCGGCAGCGAGCGCCTGCAAGGCGTTGAGGATCGGGGGTGTCCCCCAAGATACCTCGTTCCTTGCCCTCACGATGATCTTGTCGGTGATTCGGCCGATTTCCGGATTCGACAATTTCGCGATCTCGTCGCTGACAATCGGACTCGCCGAATTCAGCTTCAGGAGCATGTCGAGCACCTCCATCGCCTCGGACGACAATTCGTCCGCACGGGAAATGATTGGATGGCTTTCTCGACCGACGTAAAGCGCGCCGCGCAGATCCTTATCAGCAAGCGGGGGGTCCAGCGTGAGCCAGTTCATATGGAACGCTTCGTTCCATGGCTTTTCCAGCTCTGGCGCGGTGTCATCGCCGCGAGCGCGCCGCTCCATGTCCCCAAGAAATGCAGCGTAGCCGTCCTCGGATTCGTTCACCGCGCGAAGCAGTTCGGCATAGGCATCCTTGTCGCCGCAGCGTTCGAACAGCAGAAGCTTGACCAGCACTTCCTCGTCCACAGTTACTGACTGGATTCGCGCCATGGAGGTGCGCATTGATAGGGTGTTGAGGAAGCGCTTGATGAGGCGGGGATTGCCACGAATCTTGGGCGATGTCGTCAGAATAGGAGCGATCCGCTCAGCAAGCGCGAGGCGGTTCAGCAAGCCCGATGGGCATTCGGCGTTCGGTGGGCAGTTCTTGATCGCGTCCGATACGAATGCCTTATCGACCCGAGCTCCGGTCCAAGATTGAGCGAGGCGCTTGCAGACGGCCTCGCGGACACTGTCCTTCACCGTACCGTCGAGATCCGGCTCGGCATCTACGAACAGCATCATCAGATATGCCCGCACTTCCTGGGTGCCGAGCGCGGGCACGCGGATGGGCAGCTGGATTAGCTTGTCGAAATAGTTGGTGACGAGATCGTCATCGAGCGTCGCGTTCTCGAAATGCGAGCGCACGGCCTGCCGGATCATGCCCTCGTCAGCGGCAATGACGAAGGCGGTGTGCTTCAGGAAGAGAAACAAACGCATCGATTCGAGCGTCGCGATTGCGGTCTTGGGCAGACAGCGGTCCAGATCGTCAATTAGCACCACGAGGGTTACGCCGAGTTCGGTTAGCGTCGCTTCCAAATCATCACGAAAGGCCTGGATGGCTTTGCGCGGACTATCAGCCTCTTCCGGTTCGGGCGCCGCGTCCGGCTTCTTGTCGCCGACCAGCTTTTTCCCGCCCTCGTAGGTGTCCGTAGCGAGTTTCTCGGCCTTCTTTAGGTCTTCGCCAGTAACTTCACCGTCGAGCAAGCCGGTTACCGTCCCCATCCCCGCCGCGAGGAATGGCGTAAGATGACCGCCTGAGTAGATGTCAATCGCCGTAGAGCCGATGAGACCCAGCAGTCTGAGCTTCTTCACGCGACCGAACAGACTACGGGCGTGCTTCAGCGCCGTTTCCGAAAGCGAGTCCTTCTTCGCAACGGCCTGTTCGACCACGGCAGCGGCGATTGCCTCCATCAGGGCGGCACGGGCGTCATCGTAATTCTGATAGAGCCAGGCGTTGAATTCCACGAAGCGGAACTCGACGTCCGTGTGCTTGCCGAGCGAGGTACGCAACAGCTTCATCATCGACGATTTGCCAACGCCCCAGTCACCTGAAATGCCGACCGATAGCGGCTCGCCCATTGCGCCGACTATCCGTTCGGCAGCGATATCTGCAACATGAGAGAAGTTGACCAAGTCACGGATAGTCTCGTTATCTGACCACATCTAAGCCTCACCCCCGAATATTCGCAGCATGTTCCACGTTGATTGCTGACGTCAAGCCGGAACTTCATCAAAATCTGAGAGGTTTCTGTGGGTTACGCGTGGATATTACTGACCGGCAGCTGTGTTATCTCTCTCCTGAAAGCCAACCCTCGTAACCGTCCCATGCCGGTTGATCGGGGTCGCCAACGCTGCCTGTGAAAGTAGGGCAGCTTTTAGGGGTACCATTTGCCGCCTCGAACGACGGCTGTGTTGCCGGGCAGGGTCAGAGACTTCTCACGAAACGCAGCAGTTCATCACCCATCAAGAAGCCACAGGGCCAATAGCCATTGCCACCCGAGTGTTCGATGGGCTGGACTATCCGCGCTGAGACCAGATAGGCGGCCGCCGCGTTGAAGCGGCGGGCCCCCCAGCCAAGCGCCTGATCCACCTCCTCGGCATCCGCTTGGTCGGTGTCGAGATTGATGAGCCGGACCGCGAGATCGCGGGCGTCAATCTCGGGATTCCAGTCCATGAATACGCCATCGAATGTCGCGAAAAGGTCGCCCTTCGGCCAGATATGCGATTCTCCGCCGATATAATCTTCCTTTTCCAGAAGTCCGGCGCCGACAAGATCGAGCACCCCGATCCGCACATCAGGCATAGGCAGTCCGGTCGCCTCCTGGATCTCTGCATAATTAGCCTGCGGATCCATCGAATGGCCCAACTCACTGTTCCGCACGAAATATTCGGCGACGACGCGCGCAGACGACGACCAGGTGGAGCCAGCCTCGTGCTGTTGCACATACCGGGGTGTCTGACCGAGCGGAGGCTTTTTACTAACGCCGAAAATCTCAGCAGCCAGCGCTTCGATGCCGTCTTCTCCGGGGCTATATTCGGGAGTGAGCCGGGTCTTGAGAAACCGCGATACAGACGACAATGGCAGGTCATGGCGCAGGCCGATGAACTTTGCCGTCCCTTCGACCGCGCTCATCAGCCCGGCGTCGATTTCTTCATTGACCCACGGCTTGGCAATCGAAGTCCGGGTTAGCAGGACGACGAAATGCGTGCAGTTGCCGAGGCCTTCCTCCATCTTGCGACGCAGGCTGTCGCCATATCCGATTTCCCAATTATCATACCAGACATTGATACCGCGCTGCAGCAGGCCTTCGGCCAGAGGCTTCACGATTGGCTTGTCTTCTGATGCGTGCGCGAGATAGACTAGGCGTTCACGATCTGCCGGTTCATTCATGCCGTGGACTTCTCCCCTGTCGAGCCCCAATCTTTGTTCCAGCGCTCGCGCGAAGGCAGGCGACCCGCTGGTGAAGACGGTCCAGCCCTGTTTCCCGATACGTCGCACGAAGACCGGTGCGTGTTTGCCGGTCGCTGGATCGACGACCGAAGCCGCCTTGCCATGCACCTCTTCGGCATAGCTGTTCATTACCTCGTCGAAAGCATCATCCATCATGCCCTTGAAGAATTCTCCGCTGGATACCTTGCGGCCGCCACGCCGGAACTCGATCGCCATGATGCCCCCGCCAGCAAGTTGAATTCGCAAACCGTCATAATCGCTATGCCATAAGCGCCGATGATATTCGATCTCTTTTTGTTCCCTTTTGAGTGTGCTCACTATGGCTTTTTCCCCGCCACCGCCGACTACGCTCAACGTCGCCAGGCGCGACCGAGCTGATGGAAGGGCCTGATTAGTTTTCAGTCGCTACGAAGCTTGCTGCTTGAAATCGCTGGGAGTTCGAAGGAATGTCGCCGCCTTAGCGTCCGCTTTCCACGATAATTTGGCCGCTAAGCGGGCCACGGGCGAGGCCTGAGAGCAGTCAATCCTCGGTACTGAATGAAGGGCGGGTTTCAGCAGTGATCCCCAGCTGGTGAACGGCGGCTATGTCGGCGGTTCTTGCCATTTCGGCAGCAAGGTCGGCAGCTTCAGTGGACGCGCTGGAAGCCAAACCCTATCCTGCGCCGTGATGTTCCACCTCCATTGCACCAA
>JAFEEY010000033.1 GCA_018240865.1 Pseudomonadota bacterium
CCGGTCGTGGAGCGTAACGGCGACCGTCGACACCGCCGGCGGTGCAAAGGGGGTGATCGCAGCGCTTGGCGGATCGAGCGCGGGCTGGTCGATGTATCTGGACGCAGAGAGCCGCCCCGCCTTCACCTACCGCCTGTTCGGCCTGAAGACCGTGACGCTGCGGGGCGAGCCGCTCGGACCCGGCAAGCATGAGCTCCGTTTCGATTTCAATTATGATGGCGCAGGTTTCGCACGGGGCGGCGGGCTGGTGCTGAGCGTTGACGGCAAACAGGCAGCGGCGGACAAAGTGCCGGCCAGCCCGCCCGCGATCTACACGATCGACGAGACGTTCGACGTCGGCATTGATCGCGGCTCGCCGGTCGCGGACTAT
This sequence comes from Pseudomonadota bacterium, assembly GCA_018240865.1. Lineage (GTDB taxonomy): Bacteria > Pseudomonadota > Alphaproteobacteria > Sphingomonadales > Sphingomonadaceae > Sphingomonas_B. The sequence goes on from JAFEEY010000033.1 coordinate 371, forward strand.
CCGGCCTCGCTGCCGGGCTATGGTTTTGACGGCGGCGCGATCGAAGGAGTGACGATCAGCCTTCGCTAGGCCGGGCAAGGCCGAACAGGAAAATCCGCGCAGCCTCGGCCGAGAGCACATCGCGTTGCGCGGCGTCAGGGAACTGCGCCGCCGTCAGATAGCGGACGCCGAACGTCGCCAGCGTATGGAAGGCACGCGCGGCCGCGTCGCCGGGTGCCGGCCAGCCATGCGCGACCAGAACCGACTGCAGGGCGTGCAGGGCGGCGGCGATCTGCGCTTCGTAGAGCCGGCGCGTCAGATCGGGGAAATGATCCGCTTCCTCGATCATCAGGTGATGGAAGGCGATCATCTCCGGTATGAGATGCGCATCGAGCAGACTGCGCGCAAGCGCGGCGACCGCTTCCTCGACTTGCAGCGATTCCGCCGCCGTCACGATCGCCGTTCCGATCTGGTGTATCTTTGAGAGGACGATGTACCGGAACAGGCCTTCCTTGCTGACGAATTGGCGATGGATGGTCGTCTTGCTGACGCCCGCCGCCCGCGCGATACGGTCCAGACCTGCGCCGACATAGCCGCGCGCCAGGAACTCGGCCGTCGCGGCGTCGAGCAGGGCCGCAATTCTGGCTTCTGACAGCCGGAGCGCGGCCCGCCCCTCGATCGCCGGTTTCGCGAACTCGTGTGGATGCGCGGCGGTATCGGCCAGCGCGCGATAGCCGTGCAGGAACAGCGCGACGTTCGCTTCGACAAGCGCCTTGCGCGCGGCGCCTCTCGGAGGCGTGGAACCGAGGAAGTAGCGGCTGCCTTCTGCCACCAGCCCGCCGAGCCTTATACCGGCGCGCATCGGATCGCACGGCCGCAGCACGCCATCGGCTGCCAACGCCTCGACAAACCGGCCCAGCGGTTCGTTGGCGGCGAGGCGCTGCGCATGGAGATCGGCCGCGAGCTCGGGAAGCTCCCTGGTCGCAACGATATTGGCGCGGAACAGGCCGAGGTTCTCGGCCTCCACGAACCGGTCGAACAGCCGCATGGCGAAGCGCCGCAGCGTGCCGGCCGGATCGGACCGGTCGATGTCCACCGACCCCACTGTTTCCCGGCCCCGCGCGATCGTTGCCCTGACGACGGCGTCGAACAATTCGGTCTTGCCGGGGAAGAATTCGTAGATGGTCTGCTTGCTCATCCGCGCGGCGGCGGCGATCGCGTCGATGCTCGCGCGCGCATAGCCGTGGGCAAAGAAACTCTCGCGCGCGGCGCGCATGATCGTCTCGCGGCTGGCCGCCGCCCGGTCATTTGCCACGTCAGACCGACCGCGCGCAGCGAAAGCCGACATGGGACGTGCTGGTATCGACGGGTTGCGGATAGCGGGCGGCTGGCCGGTAGCGCTGGCAATAATTGGGCGCACACAGATGCGAACCGCCTTTGAGCACGCGGCGGCCGACCGGAATGTCGGGCATGCACGGATCGCGACTCTCTCCCTCGTCCGCGCCGCGGGGATTGCGGGGCACGCAGCAGGGGCTGGCCGACGATGGCGCCACGTGGCGATCGGCGAACCAGTCGCTAGTCCATTCCCAGACATTGCCGATCATGTCGTACAGACCGAACCCGTTGGCCGGAAAGCTGCGGACGGGCGACGTCCGCTCAAAGCCGTCAGTGAGCAGATTCTGCCAGGGAAACTCGCCCTGCCAAGTGTTGGCCCGCGGCTTGCCCTCGGGTTCGAATTCCGCGCCCCAGGCATAATCGGCCTGATCGAGCCCGCCGCGCGCAGCGCATTCCCACTCCGCCTCGGTCGGAAGCCTTTTGCCCGCCCAATCGGCAAAAGCGGCCGCGTCTGCATAGGCGATTTGGACGACGGGGTGATCATCCAGCCCGTCGATCGAACTGTCCGGCCCAAGCGGATGCCGCCAATCCGCCCCGAAAGCGAAGCGCCACCAGGCATGCGGGTTGCGGAGGTCGACCGGCCCAGCCGTTGGCGTAAACACCAGCGACCCCGGCTGCGCCATTTCCGGCGGCATGCCCGGATAGTCGGCGGGATTGGGCGCGGTCTCCGCCAGCGTCACATGCCCGGTCGCCGCCACGAACGCGGCAAATTGCGCATTGGTGACAGGCGTCGGATCGATCAGGAACGGATCGACGTGCACGTCATGCGCCGGCGCTTCTTCCGGATAATGCCGGTCCGATCCCATGCGGAAACGCCCGCCCGGAATCAGAACCATCTGCCCGGTTTCGCTCATTGCGCTCCGCCGGCGGCGCCGGGCTTGCCGACCGCGATCTCGACCTTGGCGATGTGCCCTGGGAAACGGCCGTCGCCGGCATAGTCGTCAGTCACCGGCGTGGAGGCATCGAAGCCGATATCGAGCGTGTCGGTCAGTTCGGGCAGCTTGGAGAGAGTGCGCGCGATGCGGCCGCGCCCAATCTCCCGCCCGTTCGCGCTAATGATCATCTCGCCGCCCGCATTCATGCCGCCATCATAGCGAAAATCATACACAAGCAAGGCTTTTCCGGACGGAAGGGGCTCGACTGCCGCGACCCGCGACTGGTCGCCCGGCTGCTGCGAGGCAGCCATCAGCGCGACCGGCCGGCCATCCTTCAGGTAGAAGCTCCAGCCGCCGAATTTGCTGCCGAGCGCGACCAGTGCGCCGGTCGCCGAAGCCTCGGGCAGCTCGATCTCGGCGGTGATACGAAAGCCGCGCGCGAACAGTGGTGCGGCACTGGCTGAGGGGATGCTGATCCCCCCGCCCCAATAGGTGTAGGTCGCACGATGCGGCAACTGGCCCTGCGCCGCCTGGAACCGCGCGAGGTTCAGCCGGTCGTCGAGCGGGAACACCTGGTTGCGCTCTGCTTCCTGCCGGAACAGCGCCTGCATTTCCTTCAGCTTCGCCGGTTCCTTCGCGGCCAGATCGTGCGCCTGCGAAAAATCGGTGCGGAGATCGTACAGCTCCCAGGCATAATCGGTCGGCAGCTTGCCGCTTTCGCCGCGCCGCCACGGCAGATTCATGGGCGTGGTGCTCGCCAGCCAACCCTGATGATAGATTGCGCGATTGCCCATCATCTCGAAATACTGCGTGTCGTGCCGCTCCGGCGCTTTCGGCGCGTCGAAGCTATAGGCGAAGCTGACGCCGTCGATCCGCTGCTGCGCGACGCCATTCACGCTGTCGGGCGCCTTGACCCCTGCCGCTTCCAATAGCGTTGGCATCACGTCCGTAACATGGGTGAACTGGCTGCGCAGCCCGCGCGCCTTGATATGGTCCGGCCAGGAAACGACCAGCCCGTTGCGCGTGCCGCCCAGATGCGAGGCATATTGCTTGAACCAGCGGAACGGCGCGTCGGTCGCCCAGGCCCAGCCATAGCCGTAATTGGCGACGGCGTCCGGGCCGCCGATCTTGTCGAGATCGGCGAGCAAGGTCGTGCCATCCTCGCGCATGCCGTTGGCGAAAGCGGCCATCGGATTGGTGCCGCCATTAGGGCCGGCTTCCGCCGAAGCGCCATTGTCACCCTCGATGAACATCATCAGCGTGTCGCCGGTCTCGCCCATCCGGTCGATCTCGTCGAGAAGCCGCCCGATCTGGGCATCCTGATAGGCGAGCATCGCGGCATAAACTTCCATGAAACGCGCGTTGATCCGGCGCTCGTCCGGACTCATGTCCTTCCACGCCTTGATGCCGTCCGGGCGCGGCGTGTTCACCGTGTCCGAGGGGATCACGCCAAGCTTTTTCTGGCGAGTATAGGTTTCGGCACGCACCGCGTCCCAACCCTGGTCGAACCGCCCGCGGAACTTGGCGATCCAGTCGGCGGGGGCCTGGAGCGGCGCATGAGCCGATCCTGTTGCGTAGTAGACAAAGAAGGGCTTCTCAGGCGCGGCCGCGCGCTGGGCGTGGATCCAGTAGATCGCTTCGTCCGCCAGGGCCTTGTCCAGCACGCCTTCCTTCAGCGTCGGGATCGGCGTGGTACCGCGATACAGGCCGGGCGTGAACTGATTGGTCTCCGCCGCCATGAAGCCGTAGAAATATTCGAAGCCCAGTCCGGTCGGCCACATGTCGAACGGCCCGGCAGGCGAGACATCGGCTTCCGGCGCATTGTGATGCTTGCCGAACATCGCTGTGTTGTAGCCATTCTGCCTGAGCACTTCCGCGACGGTTGCGGCGCTTTTCGGCATCACATTGTCATAGCCCGGAAAACCGGTCGACAGATTGGCGACGATACCGTTGCCGACGGCGTGATGATTGCGCCCGGTCAGCAGCGCCGCGCGCGTGGGCGAGCACATCGCGGTGGTGTGGAAGCGATTATAGACAAGGCCGCGTGCGGCGAGCCGATCCAGATTGGGCGTCGGGATCGGGCCACCGAAGGTCGAGGCGGCGCCGAAACCGACATCATCGGTCAGGATCAGGACAATGTTGGGCGCGCCCTTTGGCGCGGTCACAGGTTTGGGGAAAGCCTGGGTCGAGTCGGCATAGGTCTGGCCGACTTTGCCGGCAAAAGGCTGCGCAGGCGGCGGCAGCACCGATTGCGCAATCGCGGGTGCGCTCGAGGAGAGAAGAGCGAACAACAATGTTCCCAAACGGCCGGACTTGTGCATTTTACAATCTCCCTGCAGTGAAGTTTGTACGGTATAGTTTCGTACATAACAAGCAGACGAAATGGAGACTCCATGGCCGGCACAGTGAAGATCGAAGGCGGCATTGCGGTGATCACTGGAGCCGCGAGCGGGATCGGCCTCGGCCTGGCCCGCTACGCCGCGAAGGCAGGCATGAAGCTCGTGTTGGCCGATATCCAGGCCGCGCCGCTCGATGGCCTCGCGGCGGAGCTCAACACGGAGACGCTGACCATCGTCACCGACGTGCGCGATCCGGCCGCGGTCGAGGCGCTGGCAGACAAGGCCTGGGCGCGATTCGGCGCAGTCGACCTTCTGTTCAACAATGCCGGGATCATGGCGACCGGCTTCAGCTGGCAGATCGAGCCGGAGCGCTGGAAGCGCTCGATGGAGGTCAATTTCGACGGTGTGCTGAACGGCATCCGCGCGTTCGTGCCGCGCCTGCTCAAGGCCGGCCGCCCCGCGCGGATCGTCAACACGGCGTCAGTCGGCGGCTTCCTCCCCAGTCCGCTGATGGCGCCCTATTCGGTGAGCAAGGCGGCGGTGGTCGCGCTGACGGAATCGCTACACCTGGAAATGCGGATGCTGGGCGATACGATCGGCATTTCCCTGCTCGCGCCGGGCCCGGTGAAGAGCGGCATCTTCGACGATCCCTTCGGCGCCTATGACGATCCGGCCGCTGCCGGCTTTGTCGAGACGATGCGCACGATGCTGACGCAGAACGGGCTGGAACCAGAGGATTTCGCCGCGCGCGTGTTCCGCGATATCGAGGCCGGGCGCTTCTGGATCATTCCGCAGCCCGAGGCGCTCGATCCGCTGCTCCGCCGCCGCATCGATTGCGTTTTCGATCGGACCGATCCCGAGCTGCTGGATTTCTCGGACCTCTGATCCTCGTCCATTTGGAGCAGGCGGCGGCGCAACGCGGCAGCTAGGTCTTGCGAAACAGACAGGAGAGCCGGATGGGCATGTTCGAAGGCAAGGTCGCGCTGATAACCGGCGCCGCGTCAGGCATTGGCGCGGCAGCGGCTCAGCGTTTCGCGCAGGAGGGCGCCGCAGTCGTCGCCGCCGACATGAACCGCGACGGCGCCGAAGCGGTCGCCGAGCTGATTCGGTCGAACGGCGGCCGGGCGCGTGGCGTCGCGGCCGACATTTCGAAGGCGGACGATAATCGCGCGATGGTCGCCGCCGCGATCGAGGAGTTCGGCAGGCTGGACGCCGCGTATCTGAATGCCGGCGCCTACGCCCATGGCTCGTTCGAAGAACAGGACGAGCAGACCTTCGACAAGATGATCGCGATCAACCTGAAGGGCGCGTTCTTCGGCCTGCAGGCGGTCCTGCCGGCGCTGTCGCCGAACGGTGCTGCCGTGGTTACGGCCTCCACCTCGGGCGTGATCGGCCTCAGTGTCGCCGCCGCGTATAGCTCCGCCAAGCACGGCGTGATCGGGCTGGTCCGTTCATCGTCCCAGGCATTCGCGGCCAAAGGTGCGCGCGTGAACGCCATCTGCCCCGGCCCGGTCGCGACGGCGATCCTGGGCGTGACCGGCATCCCGGCCGTCGCACCCGCCGATACGCTGGAAGCAACGCCCTATGCCGGCACGCTGACCCCGCAGCACATCGCCGAGCTGGCCCTGTTCCTGGCCAGCCCGCGCTCCGGCGGGATCAACGGCCAGGCCATCACCGCGGACGCCGGTTACCTCGCCAGCTACCCGCCAATGCTGGGGTAAGGGCAAGCCGCAACTGTGCTCCGGCGAAGGCCGGAGCGTTGGAAGAATAGAGCATATGCCGAACAGCGCTCCGGCCTTCGCCGGAGCACGGCGGCGTCTTAACTTGCTCGAACGGGATAAACCCCAGTCGGAACAGACCCAAGCGAGCCTCAACTCGCGGCGATGAATTTATCGCGATAGATCGCGAAGGCTTTGCCCACTTCCTCTTTGTCGAGCCCGAAATCCTCCAGGCTGTATTTGTGGGGAGCGCGGTCTTCGCGCTTATTATGCTCTACCCATTGCTCCATGCCCGCGCGGACCTCGGGCGTGACGTTGACACCCGCTGCCGAAAGCACACGCGCGCCCTGTCCGATCGGATCGGACAGCAGATCCGGATAGCGCACATCGACGAAATTGTGCCCGCCGCTCGACGCGCGCACGTTCATGAAGCCGTCGAGCAGTTGCGCGAGCCGGGGCACCCAGAAGCGGGCAACGCTTTCCCGGTCGATCGTATCGGAGACCATCCGGTAGAGGCTGTATTCCATGCTGCAATATGACGGCACGGTCGCGACCGGATCGCGGTGCGTCATCACGATCCGCGCTTCCGGAAAGACTTCGATCACCGAATCCAGCGCCATCAAATGGCCGGGCGTCTTCAGTACCCATTTCGCGCCCTTGCGGGACGCATCCTGCCACTGGAGCGACTGCAGGATCTGCTTCAGGTCGCGATAGGATTGCGTCCGGTCATGATCGGTCAGCCAATGCGCGAAGGCCGGGACATGGTACGTCCCTTCGATCATCGTGCTCGAATAGAGCTGGCCGAGGATGATCAGCTCCTCGTCCGGCTGGTCGAGGCTCATCGGGTGGATCGACATCAGATCGGGGATGTTCGCGACCATATAGTCGAGCAGCCCCTGCGCGGCCTGCCGGCGTCCTGCGGGATTGCCCCGCTCCTCGCCGGGGAATGGCGAATAATTCTGCGCCTCGAACCAGCGCACGCCGGTCATGCCGGGAGCAGAGGCGAGCATCCGGTGAAGCATCGTACTGCCGGTGCGCGGCAGGCCAACCACCACGGCAGCGACCTCGACCTGCTCATCGAGGATTTCCGGATGACGTTTGACGAGGTCGATATGGCGCAGTCGGTTAACGAGGCCGTTGATGATCATGCCTCTGGCGACCGCGACGCCGGCGGCGCTCAACTGCGCCTCTTCATTCAGGGACGGGATCAGGGCGTCGATATTGGCGAAGAACCAGGTGTCGCCGAAATCGTCCAGCCCCGCCTGCGCCCGCGCCTCCGCGACCAGCGCTTCGCGATCCGGAACACGCTCTTGACCCATCCGACATACCCTTCGCATATTGATATGCATTCGCCGATTTGCTTGCGAAATGCGTATCATTCCATGATAGTCGGAACGCAGAAGCTTGCAAGACTATTGGAGGCCGCCGTGCAGCAGGTGAACCAATTGCGATTGGCGGCGTGCTCCGGTCTTGGCGAAGATCGAGCGCAAGTGCGAGCGCGCGGTGTTGTGCGCGATGCCAAGCGCGTCGGCCGCTTCGACCAGCGAACCGCCGCCCGCCAGCGCCACGGCGAGATTGGCTTCCATGCGCGTCAACTGGAACAGGTCGCGGACAGCGTCCGGATCGAGCCGGGCTTCCTGGTTCGGATCGCTGATGAACAGCGCCAGCGCCGCGCCGCCCCGCATGAAGGCCGGGGCCGCGATCGGCTTAGCGACGGCGGCAAGGTCGCCGCCGGACATGCGTTCGATGCGGAAGCGCAGCGGTGCGGGATGATCGTCCAGCGACTTCAGCATTGCCTCGATCATCCGACGCTGGCCGGCATCCCGCAGCCGCAGACGCCAGTCCGCGACAACGATTCCGTCAGCCGCTTCAATCAGCCGGTCGGCGACCGCGTTGGTGCGCACCACCCTGCCCTGCCTGTCGAGGATGACGGCGGCGACGCCCATCTGTTCGACAGCGCCGCTATAGACGCCATGCTCCGCGCCCGAGACCTGAAGCCTCTCGAACAGAGCGATTGCCTGGCGCAGATGCGGCACGATCGCTTGAAAAGCCTCCCGCTCGGCCATGCCGAAATCGGGCAAGCTGCGATCGCGGGTCGCACGCAGCCGCGCCTCGAAACCGTTGTCGAATCGGAGGTCGACGCCAAGCACCTGATCGCCGCCCGCTTCGGCCAGGAAATCGCGATAGAAATCGCTGTTCCGCGCGGCCTCGCCGCCCAGGAATTCGGAGAAAGCTGTCACTTTCCCTTCCGGCAATCCCTTGAACGGATCGCTGGCAAAGAAGCTTTCCGCATAATCCTCGGTCTTCGCAGCCGGGGCGTCGGGGGTCAGAATCGTTCCCGGAATGGTCATGCCGGGGGCCGTGAGGATCAGCGTGGCATAAGTCGCATCCAGCCATACGGCGAAACCGCGCAGGAACTCCTCCCAGGGCGTCGGCTCCAGCAGGCCGCCATACAGCGCGGCCAGAAGGTTCGAGAATTCATCCTGGTCGCGCTTTGCCATTGGCGCTTCCTACCAACCCCTGCCATGATTTGACCAACGGAGATTATTGATGCCAATCCACCCAGCCGCCGCGCCTATCCTGGAAATGATGAAGCAGATGCCCGCCGCGATGGGGCCATTCACTGTCGAAGCGTTCCGGATCGGCGATGCCCAGCCGATGCCGTTCCCCAAGGCCGATGTCGCCGAGGTCCGCGACCTGACGCTCGCCGGATCGCCCGCGCGCCTCTATCACCCGAAGCCCGGTGAGACCTTGCCGGTGATCTTCTTCCTGCACGGCGGCGGCTGGGTCTGCGGCAATATCGAGACGCATGACGGCCTGTGCCGCGCGCTCGCCGCCAAGGCCGGTTGCGCGGTGGTTTCGCTCGACTATCCGCGCGCGCCCGAAAACCCGTTCCCCGAGCCGCTGGAAGCGAGCTACCGCGCGCTCCAGGCGCTTCCCGGCGCAGGTCTCGCGATCGACACGGACCGGATCGCGGTCGCGGGCGACAGCGCCGGGGGCAATCTCGCCGCCGCCCTCTGCCTGCTCGCGAAGGATCGCGGCGGGCCCCGCATCGCGCACCAGCTGCTGATCTATCCGGTGCTCGACGCGGATTTCACCCGCGAATCCTACACCGTGAACGGCACCGATTATTTCCTCACCGGGGAAATGATGCGTTGGTTCTGGCGGCAATATGTGGGCGATGCAGTGGATGCGCCCCATGCGCATGCCGCGCCGGCCCGCGCGACCGATCTCGCGGGCCTGCCGTCCGCCACGATCATCACCGCCGAGTTCGATCCGCTGCGCGATGAAGGTGAGGCCTATGCCGCACAGCTGAAAGCGGCCGGCGTGCCGGTGAAGCTGGAGCGGGTCGCCGGCGTGTTCCACGGCTTCGCCAGCATGACGGGCGTCCTGCCCCATGCGGACGAGGCATTGGATCTCGCCGCAGCCGATTTGCAGCAGGCCTTTGCCTAGATGCCGTAGCCGCCGGCCACCGCGATTTGCTGGCCGGTGACATAGGCAGCTTTCGACGAGGCGAGGAAGACGGCGGCATGGCCGATCTCCTCGGGCTGGCCCCAGCGTTTCAGCGCGAGGTTCTTATGGACCTCGCGCGTCCATTCCTCGTCGAAGACGCCCTGGCGGCTGAGTTCGAGGAACATTCCCGCCTCGATCACGCCGACCAGCACGCTGTTGGCGCGGATGCCATATTTGCCTTCCTCGCGCGCGAAGCCCTTCACCAGCGCTTCGTTGGCAGCCTTGGGCGCGACCGACAGACCATCCTTGTCCGGCCAGCGCAGATCGCCGGCGGAACCGAGATGGACGATCGACCCGCCGCCCTTCGCTCGCATGTGCGCGACAACCGCGCGGCTGGCATTGAAGAAGCCCTGGACCTCGACGTCGATCGCGCGGCGCCATTGCTCGGCCGTCGTTTCGGCAAGAAAAACCTGATCGACCAGCGGTCCGGCACCCCACACCATCGTGTGCACGCGGCCATGCTCAGACGCCGCCGACTCGATCGCGGCGCCAAGCGCCTTTTCGTCGGTCACGTCGCAATGATGAAGCGACGCGCGGCGGCCGAGCGATTCGATCTCGCGCGCCAGTTCCTCGGCCACATCCTTTTTCGACCGCCAGGCGATCGCGACATCGCTTCCGGCGCGCGCGAATTCCAGCGCGACGGCACGCCCGATGCCGCCCGTCGCGCCGAAAATCAGCGACGCTCCGTCGGGAAAAATCCGCTCTTCAGCCATGTCGCTCTCCATTTTCTTGGCCTTGCGTTACGCAGTCATTCATGGGATGCGATAGCGCATTGCGCAATTGATAAGTTCAAAAGCGACAAATATCGTAACAATATCACCTAATAGCTGCGCATTGAGAAATCGGAGGATGTTTTGGGGAGACTGCAAGGCAAGGTCGCGATCGTCACCGGCGGCGCGCAGGGCATGGGTGCCGCGACCGCACGGCTGTTCGCCGCAGAAGGTGCGCACGTCGTCATCGGCGATGTGATCGAGGACAAGGGGCAAGCCCTTGCTGCCGAGCTGGGCGACAAGGCGATCTTTCAGAAGCTCGATGTTCGCTCGGAAGACGACTGGGCCGCGACTGTCGCTGCGGCGACAAAGGCCTTCGGCATCATCGACATCCTCATCAACAATGCCGCTGTCGTGCACTTCACCCCGATCGAAGGCCTGAGCCGCGACGATGCCGAGCGCGTGCTTGCGATCAACGTCATCGGCACGATGCTGGGCGCGAAGCATGTCGCGCCGGTGATGACCGGGGCTGGACGCGGGGTGATCGTCAACATCTCCTCGGTGGACGGCTTGCGCGGCTGCAACGGGCTGTCGGTGTACACCGCGAGCAAATGGGCCGTGCGCGGCCTGACCAAGACGCTTGCGATGGAATTGGGCCCGCGCGGCGTCCGCGTCTGCTCTGTGCATCCGGGCGGCGTGAACACGCAGATGGGCAATCCGATGGGCGCGACCGGAGATGCGCTGAAGCGCGGATACGAGCGCGTGCCGCTGCAACGGATCGGCGAGCCGGAAGAAATCGCGCGGGCGAGCCTGTTCCTCGCGTCGGACGATGCCAGCTATATCAGCGGTGCCGAAGTGGCCGTCGATGGCGGCTGGTCGGCCGGCTATTACCAGCCTGTGCTGCCCGGCGCGCCGGCCGGCCTGGGCGCCTGATCCGATGAGCGGCGCCCTGGATGGCAAGGTCGCGCTCGTCACCGGCGCCGGCCAGGGCGTCGGCCGCGGCATCGCGCTGGCGCTGGCGAAGCAGGGCGCGCGGCTCGCGGTTTCGGGGCGCACCCTCAGCAAGGTCGAAGCCGTCGCGGCGGAGATTGGCGGCGATGCGCGCGCCTTCGCCTGCGACGTCAAGGACGCCGAATCTGTGGCGGCGACGGTCGATGCCGTCGCGGCCGCATTCGGCGGCGTCGACATCCTCGTCAACAATGCGCAGGAAGTGCCGTTGGGGCCGCTGCTCGGCGTCACCGACGAAGCGTTCGAGGCAGGGTTCGAGTCCGGCCCGCTCGCGACCTTCCGTTTCATGAAAGCCTGTTATCCACACATGAAGGCGCGCGGCGGCGGCACGATCTTCAACCTGGCGAGCTCGGCCGCTGTCCGTTGGGATATGTCGAATTATGGCGCTTACGCCGCGGTCAAGCAGGCGATCCGTTCGCTGAGCCGTGCCGCTGCCGCCGAATGGGGCATTGACGGTATCCGGGTGCTGACGATCGCGCCGCACGCCAGGTCGCCGGGCCTCGCCCGCTGGATCGAGGAGAATCCGGCCGAGGCCGAGGCGTTCTTCCGCACCATTCCGCTCCGTCGGGTCGGCGATTGCGAGGCGGATATAGGGGATGCGGTGGCCGCGCTCTGCGGGCCTGAGTTCGCCTATCTGACCGGCGCCACAATTCCGCTCGACGGCGGCCAGGCCAATTTCGACTGAGGCGGCGCGATCATGTCTTATCCCCACGAAGAAGTCGAAGCCGCCATCCGTGGCCTGCGCGACGCCTTCGTGGAAGCAGAGAAGCGCGGCAGCTGGTCGTGGATCGCCGACGAATTCTATCACGAGGATTGCATTTACGAATGCCCCTATGGCGGGGCGATGTTCGTCCGCGCGAACGGGCGTGAAGAGATAAGGCGCACGCATTACGGCCGCGACATGGATGTCGGTTCCGGCTGGGAGGGCTGGAGCTTCCCCATTCTCGGCTGGGCGATAAACGGCGACCGGATCATCAGCGAATGGGTCAATCGCGGACCGGGCCTGCGTCCGGATGGCAGCTATTACGAAACGCGCGGCGTTTCGCTGATCACTTATGGCGGCGGCGGTAAGTTCAGCTACCAGATGGACCTGTTCGACATCGCCCACCAGATGCGGCTGTGCGACGAGCTGGACACCGCCGGTCTGCTCGCTTCTGCGCTGAAGCGCGACTGGGTGGCACCGATGAAGCGACGGATCATCGACATGCTCGAAACCGGCACCGTCGCGTAAGGGGAATCGGTATGGAAATGCGCGCGCTTTCCGACATCGTCGAAATCCAGCAGCTTCTCGCCGCCTATGTCTTTGCGATCGACGCCAAGGATTTTGACGCGCTCGATCGTGTGTTCACGCCCGACGCGACGTTCGACTATTCGGTGACCGGCGGAGAGACCGGCGACTACGCCAAAATCAAGCCCTGGCTCAAAAAGGCGCTCGCTCCCTTTCCCGTCACCCAGCATTTGATCGGCCTGCCCCTGATCCGCCTCAATGGCGACACGGCGACCGCGCGAACGATGCTGTTCAACCCGATGCAATTGGGGCGGCCGGGCGGCGACCATCTGTTCTTCGTCGGCGCGACCTATGTCGACGATCTGGTGCGCACGCCCGAGGGTTGGCGCATCGCGCGCCGCGCCGAGGCCGATCCCTGGGTCAAGGATCCGCCCGTCAACTTCACGCCGGAAACCGCCGCGTAATCAGGAGAGCCGAAACCATGCTGCTAAAAGATAAGGTCGTCATCATCAGCGGCGTGGGGCCCGGCATGGGCCAGTCGCTCGCCCGCATCGCCGCCCGCGAAGGCGCGAAGGTCGCGATTGGCGCGCGCAATCAGGCCTATCTGGATGAAGTCGCTGCCGGTATCCGCTCCGAAGGCGGCGAAGTGGTCGCGCGATCGACCGACGTTACCGATGGGGCTCAATGCGAAGCGCTCGCCAAGGCGACGCTGGATGCGTTCGGCCGCGTCGACGGGCTGGTCAACACCGCCTATATTCACGGTAATTGGACGACCGTCGATCAGGCCGATCCGGCCGACTGGCTGAAAGTGCTCGACGTCAATTGCCTGGGCGCGCTCCGCATGGCGCAGGCGGTGTTCCCGGCGATGAAAGCGCAGGGCGCAGGCGCGATCGTCAACGTCTCGACCATGTCCACGGTCAACCCCTTTCCGGGCGAAGGCGGCTATGCTTCCGGCAAAGGCGGGCTGAACGCGCTCACTCGCCACATGGCCAAGGATTTCGGGCCCTATGGCATCCGCGTGAACGTGACACGCATGGGCTGGATCGGCGGCAAGCCGGTCTATGACTGGATCGGCCGCGAAGTCGCCGCCGGCCGCGACCGGACGGAGGTCGAGGGCGAGATCACCGCCCGCATCCCGCTCGGCATCATCCCGCCCGAAGAAGATTGCGCAAAGGCAGTGCTCTTCTTCCTCTCCGATTATGCGAAGGTCGTCACCGGTGCGTCGCTCGACGTCAACGGCGGCCAATATATGGCGCCTTGACGATGAGCGAGGGCAACGAGAACCGCGTCGCGGCCAGGGAAACATGGCGCGACTTCTGCCGCCGGCTGGAGGCCGCGGGCGATCTCGTGCTGGGCACCGAGATCGCCGGCGAGCCGATCGACCAGGTCGAGGGCTATCGCTATCTGAGCCGACTGCTCCGCATCGCGCTTGAAATGCATCTTGAAAATGCGGACCCGGATTTTCCGTATTTCTACGCGGCTTCACACCCGACGGCAAAAATCGGCGCGGACAATCCGGACAATATCTACATGAACGCCTCGATCAGCGGCGCACGGCGGTATCGCATCACCGGCAAGCGCGGATCGGTGCCGATCCTGAGCTTCGGCACCAAGGCGAACCGCTATGCGATCGACGGCACCATGGCCTCGACCGGGGAGCTTGATTCCGCCGACATGGCCTTCGACCCCGACGGCCGGTTCGAGATCATCGTCAGCAAGGACAAGGCGAACGGAAACTGGCTGCCGCTCGCCGACGACAGCTCGATGCTGCTCGTGCGCCAGACCTTTCTTGACCGCGACAATGAAACACCCGCGACGGTGAAGATCGAGGCGATCGACCCGCCGCGCGCGACGCCGGAGCCGCTGACCCCGGCGAAACTCGAACAGGGTTTCCAGCGCGCACTGGGGTTCGTCGAGGGAACCGTGAAGACGTTTCTCGGCTGGACCGACATGCTGATGAAGGATCAGCTGAACCAGCTCGCCACCACCGACCAGACGATGTTCTACAAAGCGGGCGGCGATCCGACGATCTTCTATCTGCACGGCTATTGGAAGCTGGCGCCGGGTGAAGCGCTGGTGATCGAAACGCCGATCCCCGACTGCACTTTCTGGAACTTCCAGGTCGACAATATCTGGTTCGAGTCGCTCGATTACCGGCACCACAAGGTGCATGTGAACGCCCATAGCGCGACGCTGAACCCGGACGGGTCGCTGACGATCGTGGTCGCGGCGCGCGATCCCGGCTTCGGCAATTGGGTCGACACTGCCGGCCATGATCACGGCACGATGCTGCTGCGCTGGACCGGTGCGAACGAGCATCCGGTGCCCAGAACCCGCGTGGAGAAAATCGGATGAGCGACCTCGAAGCCCGTATCGCCCGGCTGGAGGCGGAAAGCGATATCCGCCGGCTGAAGGCGCGCTACTTGAATGCCTGCGATGCGAAGGACGTGGAGGCGATCCGCGCCTGCTTCACGCCCGATGCGGAAATCGACTTTCCGCCGCTCGGCAGCTTCGATGTGGACGGGCTGATCGGCATCTTCACCCAGATGGCGGCGACCACGCCGATCGTCGATGTGCACCAGGGCCATAATGCCGAGATCGACGTGAATGGCGACGAGGCGAGCGCGCGCTGGAATCTCGGCTACGCGACCTACGATCCGCGCGCCGGCACGTTCCGCCTGCTCGCCAATTTCTATGCCGATCGCTATCGCAAAACGGCGGACGGCTGGCGGATCAGCTATTCCCGGTCAGAGCCGCGTGCGGTGGTGGATGGGACGATCACCGAAGACGGTGTCAAAGCCGGCTGGGTGACGGGATAAAACCCACACCGCGCCTCGTCATCCCGAACTTGTTTCGGGATAAGAGCGAGGCAGGCGAGACGATGGGGAATAATTGCGGCCGTCACGCGGCGGCACCCTTATCCCGAAACGAGTTCGGGATGACGAGGAGAGTGGCCGCATCTCAATCGACCAGCGAGCACCAGCGGTAATCGTGCTTGATGAAATTCTGGCCGAGGCTGTAGCGGATGCGGTGCACGCCGGGGATCTTATCGACGGTCTGGTGCAGGAAGTCGGTCAGCTCGGCGCCGTTTTCCACCAGCGTCATCGCCAGCACATCGGCGCGGCCGAGGATGGTCGCGACAAAGCCGATTTCCGGCAGTTTCGCGAGCGCCTCGGCCACCCGTTCGATATCGGCGGCCGAATTCGCTTCCACCCAGAGATAGGCGAGGATCGGATGCCGCAGCCGGTTGGCGTTAGTGACGGCGGCGACGCGGATCACTTTATTGTCGAGCAGTCGTTTCAGCCGCGAGCGGATCGTCCCTTCCGTTAGCCCGAACTCCCGCCCGATCTCCCGGTTGGAGACGCGGGCATCGTGCCCCAATCGCTGGATGATCTTCTCGTCCAGCTCGTCGAGCGCGATGCGCGTCATAGCGGAGCCCATTCCGGATTATATTTGAGGACTTTGAGCGCAAGGCTGGGGAACATCCGCTGGACGCCCTCAACCTTGGCGATCACGTTGGTGAGCAAATCCTCCATCTCGGCAAGACCGGTCGCCACCACTTGGATCTCGAGATCGTGCGTGCCGATCGCGACATTCACCGTGACCACCCGCTCGATCTTCGCGAGATCCTCGCCGACCGCCACCGCCGAACGGCCTTTCACCTGAATGCCGACAGGCGCCAGATATTCGAAGCCCATCGCCGACAGGTCGCGCATGGCGACGATGCGGACCATGTTCGCATCTTCGAGGCGGCGCAGCCGGGTCCGCACCGTCGCCTCGTTGACGCCCAGATCCCGCGCAAGGTCGCGGTTCGCGATGCGGCCGTTCTGACGCAGGGCCGCGATGATAAGCTCATCGACCTCGTCAAGCATGAACGCCGGTTCTTCGCGGTTGCCGTTCAGTCCCTTGCTGCGGGCACGACGTTCGCCCTTGCCTTCAACCTTCAAACTCGATCTCCATGCATGCAGATTGATCACCTACATCACTGATCGTCAACAAATTTGAAGATAAATGGGAAATTGCCACGCTTTGCGTATTCATTTCCTCTTCCCGTGACGCATTTCGCGTGCGAAAAGCCGAAACGAACAGAGAGAGGAATGCCGGACGTGGCTGCTATCGAAGAAGTCGACCTGCTCGTCGTGGGATCGGGCGCGGGCGGGCTCACTGCCGCCTTCACCGCAGCCGATGCCGGCGCGAAAGTGTTGGTGGTCGAGAAAAGCAGCCGCTTCGGCGGCACCTCCGCGACCTCCGGCGGTGGCATCTGGATTCCCAACAGCGACGATGCGCGCGCCAAGGGCCATGCCGACGATCCGCAGGAAGCCTATGGCTATATCAAGGCGCTGATCGGCGACGATGTGCCCGACACGAAGCTGCGGGCCTATGTCGACAATGCGCACAAGATGCTCAGCTATCTCGGTGAGCGGTCGGAGGTCCAGTACACGGCCTATGCCTATGCCGACTATCATATGGATGTAGCAGGCTCCCGCGACGGCTGGCGGACGCACGAC
>JAFEEY010000034.1 GCA_018240865.1 Pseudomonadota bacterium
ATGAAGGGGTCCTTTTTGCACGCCGATCACCCCACGAAGGGCGTGCCTACTGCACGCTGATCCTCAACCGATAGCGCCAGTACCGCATCATCGGGCGTTAGAGACGAGCACTCGAATGGCGTGTCGGCGTCCACATCAGACGGTACCTATTCGCGGAGCGGCACCTTCAGCCGATCTTCCATCACCTCGTCGATGTCGAACGGAGTCGAGGACTCACTTGCCCTTGCGCGGTCCTATGACGAACGAGCTCAGAAGCTCGAGGAGCTCGCCGACCAATTGAATCGAGAGGCTAGCTGGGCTGAGGGCCATTCGTTGCAGCTGAGCGAGAATCTCTCACAAGAACTGGTGAACTGGTACCGGCGGGAACAGGTGACAAATCCCGGCCTTGATGCGCCTGAGATATGGGCGACGGAACTCACTGCTCAGCAGCGGGAAACGCGCGACGCGATCATCGACAGGTGGCTGACCGAACGGCGCGAGGCACTCCATGATCGCGTCCGGGAGGCGATCGATGAGCCAGGGCTTGTAGACGTAACTCGTATTCCGATCGGATCGGCCGAGGACGTGCGTGGTCTCTACCGACCTCGAGGTGTTAGCGGCCTTCCAAGCGCGCCTGCCGACGGGGATCCCGGTGCGGCCGCGAAAATCATAAGCGACGGAAAGGCGAGGTTAGATGATGATAGAGCAGCTGCGAGCGCTGCTCGAGCGAACGCGATGGACGGATCGGTCGCTGTTCAATCTGAGGTGCACCGGAATCAGAGCACCGGCTTCTTTACCGATCCGAAACTGCGAAAATAATCCGTGCCCTAAAACAACCAGACGTAAGCCGCTACGCTGAGCATAACGGTCAATAAGGCAACCCGGTGGAGGGTGAGACTTCCGCTTCGCTCATCGGTATCAGGATCGACTATTTGCGGCATTTCGTGCGGCAGCGGTTGCTTCGGAACGACCATCGGCCCGCCTGCACTGTTTTTCGTCGCCTCGTAAAGACCCATGTCGATCATGTTGAATCTCCGAACCTTTCAATCATACAAGGTTCGGGATTTGTTCACAAGATACGCACGTCGCCCGTAACCTGCTCGCGATCGCCAACGTGATCTCTCGAGGACAGCATCCAGGGGAGGGCAAGGTGCTAGACATTCTAAAAATTGCGGCGGGCGTCGTGTTGGGTCTGATCGCTTTCAATCTGATTGGCGCGATATTCTCGCAGCTGAATCCGGCAGATCGTGCGGCGCGCGATCTTCTCGAGCGGCAGTTCGCGCCATCGAACTAAGCGGGGCGGCGACGCCCCAGCTTGTCGATGGACGTGCAGCGACCATCTACAGTGTAGCCAACCGGAGACCTGGACACATGACCCGCAAGCTCAAGATCGACTTCGTTTCAGACATCGCGTGTCCATGGTGCGCGGTTGGGCTTGGCGGATTGGAGAAGGCGCTTGATGTGCTCAAAGGCGAAGTTGCCGCCGAGATCACATTCCATCCGTTCGAGTTAAATCCCGGCATGCCGGCAGGTGGTCAGAACATCCTCGAGCACATCAGCCAAAAATATGGCTCGTCGCCGGCGCAGGCCCGTGCAAACCGCGACGTTCTCCGTGACCGCGCCGCTGCGGTCGGCTTCGTCATGAATACGTCGGATGACAGCCGAATCTATAACACCTTCGACGCGCATCGCCTGCTAGCCTGGGCGAAGGAAGAAGGGCGGCAGATTGAGCTCAAGCGCAGGCTCCTCGCGCTCAACTTCACCGATCAGCGCGATCCTGGCGACCATGACGCTCTTGTCGCGGCTGCCGAAGCGGTGGGCCTCGATGGTCCGTCGGCACGCGCGGTGCTCGAATCCGGTCGGTACGCGGAGGAGGTCCGCGCGGAGGAAGTCCTCTGGCAGGGACGGGGAATCAACAGCGTCCCGGCGGTTGTCGTCAACGATCGCTATCTGATTTCGGGTGGCCAACCTCCTGAAGAGTTCGAACGTCAGCTGCGTGCGATTGCGTCGGAGGCGGATGGGCCGGCCAACCAAGCAGTTGGCGCCTGACGCACGCTACTTCCCGGCTACCTTCACACCAATTCGCGTCGCCAGCGTTATGACGTCCGCGTAGGTTGGATCGTCGGTGACGATGTCGACCGAAGGTGCATGCCCAGATAGCGGCGTCTTCCCGACCCGGTCCCCGAACAGCACGATCGCCAAGGATCGGTCGTCCTGACGCGATACCCAGCACAGGCCCTGCACGTCGGGACATTGCGCGTGGATTGCCTCGGCCCACTTGCGGGTCTGGGGGTAGATGTCCTTTTCGGTCTCGATCAGCTCGCCGCGCTTGATCCCGAGATTCCGCAACGCAGTCGTGCTGAGGTCGACAAGCACGAGATCGGTTTTCGAGAGCACTTGCGAATAATGGTGTCCTTTGAGCTTGCGCTTCGCGAGGCTCTTGAGCCCGGGCGCAAAGGGTACGTCATGAAAGACGGATTCCATCGCCGCGCAATCGAAGGTCTCACCGCCATAGATGGTCGGGATCGAATTTCCCTTGGCATCGCAAATAGGGCTGAAGCGCGCATTGCCGTTCGGACCCGGATTGAACTCGTCGCCCCGGAACCGATCCTGATGGATGCGGTGGATTACCCGGGTCTTCGGCCAGGTGATCGTCCGTATCAGTTTCGCCAATTTGGCCGGAGGCGTAGGGATGACGATTGCCGTAGCCCCCGCGGCCGGGGTGGCCGGCGCGGGGGTGGTTGGGGCGGGGCTAGGCGTAGGAGTGGTGGTGCCCGTCTTCCTAGCCATGCAGAATGCCGTCGATCTCGTCTTGCGCCGCCGCCAGCACGCGCTCGGGATCAGTCTTGAGCAGGTCCATCGGTCGGACGCCGCCCAGGAAGCTGTTCACCGAGGCGAACCAGATCGCGATATCCCAATCCTCTAGATCGCTTCCAAAGCACTTGAGGATGGGCGCGAGCGCCTTCAGCGGCCGGTATCCCGCGTCGGTATCGAGTGCAAACCCGGGATAATAGTCGTTGCCCTGCTGGCGGACGGCGAAGATTTTCCCTTCGCGCTTCCACTTATTGGGCTGAGCGCTTGCATTTCGACCGCTGAAGCCGGCGAGCTCCGAAAGCTGTGCGGCGGTCAACCATTCCGCCGACCTGAGCACTTCGGTCCGCGCCTCGGCATTCATCCGGGCTTCTGCGACAAGATGCTGGGGAGGTGGCACTTGCGGCACCAGCGCGTCGACGAGTTTGTCGAGCGTCTCCTGGTCGCGGCGGGCGAGCCGTGCGAGAATGAGCGGGGTGATAAGAGTGACTGCCTGCGCGAGTGCCTGCCGGAGTTTCGGGGTTCCATGCTCCAGCGCGAGAGCGACGACTTGATCGTCGCCTGCTGACCCGAGCTTCTTGCGCACCTCGGCTGCCGTGCCAGAGAGGGTTTCGAACGCTACAGCGCTTGCCTCGTCGGGATAAATCGTTGCCATGAGTCGATCCAATCGGATATGTTGGATATTGATGTAGCACGATATCCTAAATAATCAATACCAGCTGTGTGATGCGGCTGTTGGAGGGGGCGGAATTTGACGATCGAGATTATACCGGCGACCGAGGCGACGATGGCAGAGGTCGAAGCGTGGCTCGATGCCGAGGAAGCGGCACATAAGGCCGGAAATGAAGCGTGGGAGAAGGGCGACTATTCGGTCGAAATCCCTCAGCGCGGGTTCCGCTGCAATTGGGATGAAACGGTGCGGCGGTGGAAGGAGGACGAAGCGCCTGTCAATATTCTCATCGTGAACGGCGAGGCGGTCGGATTTGAAGGGCAAGGACTCTTCGAAATACGGCCTGACCTGCGCCGGAACGGCTACGGGCGCATTCTCGCGAAGCACATGATCGCGTCAAAATTCGAAGACGGAAGCTCAATCATCGAAATCGGTATCGCGCCACGAACTGCCGAACCCTTCTGGGAGAGCATGGGTTTCACCCGGATTCCGGGGAAGAGCCACTACGGGTCCGGTGCCTATGCCTATATGGTGCTGCCGCGGACCTTTGAGCTCGGCGCCGGGGAGCGGGCGCCGTACCGGATTTCGTTCTTCTCCACCGAGGAGCGATATCGCGATCCTCCCAGGGCGTATGCGATCTTTGAAGGGTCGGCCGAGCGCCTTTCGGATGGCAGCCTCCAACTGCCCGAGCGCGCGATCTGCTTCGATCCTGAAGAAAAGCGACCGAGCGATCCCTTCGTCCGGATCGAGATCGATGGCAAGGAGCTGCACTTCGACAAGGCCAAGTACGACAGCAGTGAAGTGTTGGGGGTGAAGCGCGACCGGGACGGGCGATATTATCTGGATCGCATCGCGACAGAGCCGCAGTGACGGTCGGATTCGTTCGCGGGGTTCATGCGTCCTCGCCCGATCCTGTGTCCGATAAATGCGATTCTCGGACATAAGATTGACGGCTCGGGGAGGGGGTCTTAGGGTGTCCAGGCGGGAGGAATTCACGATGCGGAACGGGATCACGCTCATCCTCAGGGCCGTCGCGATCGCCTGGCTTCTCATCGTGGTCGGCCAGCGCGCCAGCCATCCGCCGGCCGATCCATTTGGAACGCCCGATTGGTTCGCGCGGCTGACCATGCTGTTCATGCTTGGCCTCATCCTCTCGTTCATCTGGGCGCCCCAGTTCGCCCGGCGCCGCCCCGGTCCGGCGCAAGGCGGCTAATGACAATCGACGGCAACAACCTTCCCACAGTCGGAGCGCAACCCGCGCTTCCAGAGCTCTTGCGTTCGGAGATCAGGCGCGCGGCCGATTACGCACGTGCCTCGCGATCCTCCGCGACGCAGCGCGCATATGGCTCGGACTGGAAGATCTTCGTTGCCTGGTGTGAAGCGCGCGGCCTCGAGAGCCTGCCGGCGACGCCCGCCGTTGTCGCCACATTTCTCGCATCTGAGGCCGACAACGGCCTCAAGGCCAACACCGTCGGACGGCGGCTCGCCGCCATCGGCTACCATCATCGCCAGGCCGGGATGGATCCGCCCCAGGAGCAGTCGGGTGCCGGCGCAATGTTCGAGGTGCTGGCTGGGATCCGTAACACGCTCGGAACCCGTAAGGATCGAAAAGCACCGGCCGACGCCGGCGCGCTCGGTGCGATGTTGGCTACCATCACGGGCGACGACCTTCGCGCAATACGCGACCGTGCCCTGTTGGCGATCGGTATGGCCGCGGCGCTGCGCCGCTCGGAGCTCGTCGCTCTCTGGATCGACGACGTCGAATTGCCGACCGAAGGGCTACGGCTGTTGATCGGACGGTCGAAAACCGATCAATCGGGTGAAGGTGCCGTAGTCGCCATTCCCGAGGGACGCCGCATCCGGCCGAAGGCGTTGCTGATCGCATGGACCGAGGCGGCCATGGACGCGGCACGGCAGTTGAACAATCCACTGATCTCGTTCGATGGCGGACCCCTGTTCCGACGGCTGACGCGAGGCGGCGAGCTGACGGCTGACCCGATGTCCGATCGCGCAGTTGCCCGACTGGTCCAGCGCTGCGCGGCTGCCGCCGGCTTTGACCCGGTCGAGTTCGCGGGCCACTCGCTACGATCCGGGTTTCTCACTGAGGCGGCGCGCCAAGGCGCGAGCATTTTCAAGATGCGCGACGTCAGCCGACACAAGTCGGTGCAGGTCCTCTCAGATTATGTGCGGGACGCCGAGCTGTTCCGCGACCACGCCGGCTCTCGCTTCCTGTAGATTGTGATCAAGACCTGAGAGCCCCCGCGGCCGGGTCGAGATCCGGTTGGCTGCTCAGCGGTCATGGGCGCGCCTCGCCAGCAACGCCATGTCTTCCCGTTGGTCCACATCGAGGAGAATCGCGTCGCTGGTCACCTCGAGACGGGCGATGTCATCGCGCTGCCGCAATAGCCGCCGCGCTCCGTCATCGTCGGTCAGGCGCGCGATCTCGGCAAAGGCGCGGCGTGCGAGCAGCACGGGGTGCCCGTTCCGACAGTTGTGTCGCGGGACTGCCGCGAAATTCGCTCCGAGCAAGCCGGCTAAACGGCCCGCAACATCGTGCGGTATCAGGGGCATGTCACCGAGGAAGACGAAGGCGCCGTCAACGTCGCCCGCGGCCGCGAGGCCCGCATTGAGCGATTGGGAAAGCGCAGTGCTGGAAATCTGCAACGCGTCGACCACCGGAGCGCCTTCCCAGGTGCCGATGGCGCCACGGTTGCCGCAGACAACGAGGACGCGCTCCACCGGCGCCGCGCGGGCGGCTGCGATCGCGTGATCCAGCATGGGGCATCCCAAGAAGCTGGCCGAGAGCTTGTCGCTGCCAAAGCGCCGCGCCGAACCGGCGGCAAGCACGAGCGCGGCGAACCTCACGCGCGTTCCCCGGTCGGGTTGAACGCCTGCATCACTTCGGCGAGGATAGCCACGGCGACTTCCCATGGTGCTTTGCCAAGGCCTGCGATGCCGGGTGCAAGGCGCAGCTGGGCGAGTTCTTTACGCGTCGCGCCGGCCGCCTCGAGTGCCGCCAGCCGTTCCGGCGAGCGCGACTTGGCGCCGATCATGCCAACATATCCCGCGCCATGGCGTAGAGCGTAGAGACAGCCGCCCAGGTCGTGATGGTCCTCATGCGTCGCGCCGACATAAGCGGTCCAGCGGTCAACGCCGATTGTGGGGAGGCTGCGCGACGGCTCCTCGCGAAGGTATCGTACCTCAGCGAAAGGCGGTGGCCCGCTCGGGCCCGCCGGCCGCAGCAAGATCGTGTCGAACTGTGCGTTGGCGGCGAGGTGCGCCAATGCCAGCGCACCGGGGTCACCTCCAGAGACGATCAACCGCCGCGGCGGGTCAAAGCGCCGCCGGATGTGTAGAGGATCCAGCGCTGTCGATATAAGTGGCGCGCCCTCGCCGGGTAGCAGCTCTTGGCGCATGCCGTTGGTCGACCACAGGCACGGCATTCGTTCCTCGGCATTCCGCAGCAGCCCGCGCGCCGCATGACTGTCGGGCAGGATGCGCTCGACCAGGACATAGAGCGCTCCGCCGCAACGCAAGCGAATGTCGATCCACGGGCTTCCGGTGCCGTAATGGAGGCGCCGTGGCTGTCCATCTCCGAGCACCTCGGCGGCATGGCGCGCGACGTCTGCTTCGATGCAGTCGCCTGAAAAATACCCGCTGGCCCGTCCATCGACGAAAAGCATCTGTGCACCAGGCCCGCGTGGCGCGCTGCCCTCCACACGATAGAGTGTGGCGAGCACTGCGGGGCGGCTCGCCGCGAGGGAGGCGGCGAGATTGGGACGCACGTCGTCGCTCCAGCCGAACAGTGGCCAGTCGGCATCAGCGATTGGTTTGCCCGCGAGCACGTCAGGATCTTCGACCATTCATATCCGGCAGGGAAAAGAAGCAATCGCCGGGCGCGATCACTCTGTCAGCACGGCGATGAGTGGGTCCCGGTTACCGGTTCGCGGAACCGCCTGCTTCAGTTTGAGCGAATGATGATCGACGGCGGAGGCAAAGACCCGGTTCGAGCCCGGTGCTCGCGTATTTCGGCAATCCCGACGCGGAGCTTCTTCGCGATGGTTTCGGACATCGCCCTGATGTCTCGCGGCGTGTCGAGGCCAGGCACGCCCTCGAGGAACTCGGCAAGGAGGATCGTGAGCGCCTCGCAGACTTCTGCGGATCCTATGTAGAGCGTGTCTCCCCGGTCTCCGGTTGCGGGGTCCGGTTCGGGGACCGATGCTTCGCAAATTGCCTGCACGATCGCTCGGCGCAACTTCGCGATATAGTCAGTTTGTTCTTCCATCGCTGATCGATGCTCCTTCCCCGCCGCAATATGGGCGCTGTAGCGTCGCCGGAGTCGTGGATCATATTCGTTTCATGGATCGAGGTCTTGCGCTAGCGGCAAGATCTGAGGGGTACGACGGTGAATTCTCATTTCTAGCGGTCCTTGTCTGACGTAACTTATCTTGGGGGGATTGATGCGCGTCGCGCCATTTACACGTCCAACGTTGATCGCCGCGACCGAGATGCTTGAACGGCATACGCAGGCAGGATTCGACCAAATGGTCCTGCGTCTTGGGCTAGAGGATGAAATCTCGGACGGTGCCGGTCTTAGCGTGGCCAAAAAATGCGGGCAGCTCGGCCGGCTTCTGGTGCAGCGGTCGAGCGAAACCGTTCAGACCGTCGACGGGACCGTGACGCTGGGCGAGGCCGTGGTTCGCGAGGCGCTCGGGGTGCTGAACCCGAATTTCAAAACCGACGTGCAGACCGCGTTCCTGCGCGGACTGGCGCGCGACGGGTTCGCGATCGAGCTGGGTGGGCGTGGAGAGAAACCGCGGCTTCGTTCGGCTCTACCGGACGAGGTCGACCTTCCCGCCAGCGACAATGAGCTGCATGAGCTCCTGAGGCTCTACCAGTTTCATATCCCCAAAGGACATCTCGACCAGGCGATCGAAGCGCATACTCGCGGCGACTGGGCAGCGTGCAATGCCCAATTGCGGACGTTCCTCGAGAGCCTGTTCGACGCAATCGCCTTCCATATCGAGCCGGCGCGCGCCGGAGGGCTTCCTACCTCGGAAAACCGGCGGCAGCTTCTCGCCGAACTAGGCTTCCTCGCCATCGATCGAAACGAGTGGAGTGGCGACGGAAAGAATTTCATCAATGGGCTTTTCAAAATGCTCCATACGGACGGATCGCATCCCGGCTTGTCCGATGAGGATCATTCGACCTTCAGGTTGCACATCGTCCTGGTGACTGGGCGCACCTTCATGCGTCGGCTTCACAACCCGATCGGAGAGTCTTGAGGTGCTGCGATTCACCGACCTCTTGGTGAATGCGGGGCTGGAGCCGTCGAGAGTTCGCATGTTGCGCCATCAAACGAGAGCGCCGAACGGGCAAACGCCCTACGTCCTTTGGCGCGATCGGCTACCGGCATTTGAAGAATATCAGAGCGTTCAGACACTCAGAAACCGCGCGAGCCTCGCCGTGCCCATCTGGGCGAGCTTCGTAGTGCCACCAAGTGGCGGCACCCTTTTCGCGGGAATCTATTCGGCGGAGCGCGACGGCGTGGCGGACGCGGGCTGGATTGATCCACTTTTCGGCGTAGCCGGCGCAAGCCTCACGCGGGATGGCCTAGATCGCTATCGCACGGCACGGGCTATCGAACTCGAGGGATATATAGGCCGACTCTGGATTGAATGGGGCGCTGGCGCGCGAAGCTGGGTTCAGCGGCCTGATCGTCAGAACAAGCCGATCGTCGAGCTGACGCGGGCATTCCGAGAGGATAGCTTCCCTGGCTACACGCACTTCCTGGCAAACATCTCCGAGATCAACAGCTTGCCGCTCACTTGGGTTTCGGCGTTGCGCGCCGCGCGGGGCGTCTACCTGCTGACGTCTGCAAAAACCAAGGAGCAGTATGTGGGCTCAGCCACCGGCGACGGCGGCTTTTTCGGCCGATGGGCCAACTATGCCCAGGACGGCCATGGCGGGAACATAGGCCTCAAGAGCAGTGAACCGAGCGATTATCAGGTGAGTATCCTCGAAGTGAGCGGAAGCGCTGCGTCTCATGAGGAAATCCTCGCCATAGAGCAGCTCTGGAAACGCAAGCTTCAGAGCCGCGAAATGGGGCTTAATCGCAATTGATCGGAGGCTTTGCCGGAAACGCGGTCTCAGGAGTTGAGGGACGAAGCATGGGTGGTTTTGGCGCTAAGGAGTGGCAGGAGCATGCGGCGCTCGTCGGCCAGGTGACGTTGGCCTGGAATGGGTGCGTCCACCAGCTGTTGCGGGTATTCACCCATTTGACCGGGATCGAGTCGCCTGTCGCCGATGCCATTTTTTTCAGCCCGCAGTCGGATAGTTCGCAACGCCGGCTGATTGAGCGCGTCTCAGCCGCGGTTGACCTTGCCGAGCCGCATCGAGCCTCCTTGAAGCGGCTGCTCGGCCGCCTCGACAAGGTGGCGACGAAGCGAAACCTCGCTGCCCACACGATCTTCGGGATCAGCGCCTACAATCCAGTGACGGGCGAATGGGCGCCGACGATCGTACCAGCGCTCCAGCATCCTCAGGACACCCGGCTGCGCGACGATTTCACCTCGCAATTCCGCGAGGCAGAGGAGACGCTCTCGAAGATCCATCATGATCTCGAGGACTGGCTGGTGCACACGCCGTTTCCCGATAGGCCATGGCCGGGACCGCCAATGCCGATCGCGGCCGCGCAAGAGCTCGAACGTCTGGCCGCCGGCACGGTCTCGCTCGAGGACCCGACGTCCGCGCGCACTGTGTAACTGGACGGCTCTTTCTCCCGGTTACCCCAAGTGCGGCGCATGTGACCTGACGAACGACGGGTCGACTGAAGAAATTGGTCGGGCGGCGCCCCGCGCCAGAGGACTGCGAATACCATGACGCGAACAGATGCTGCGCTCGGTTCGAATCTAACCCGTTGCTCCTGGGCGGGCGCGGATCCGCGCATGCGCGCCTATCATGACGAGGAATGGGGCGTTCCCGAGAGGAACGGCCGAGCGCTCTGGGAAAAACTGATGCTCGACGGCTTTCAGGCGGGACTGTCCTGGAGCACCATCCTCAACAAGCGCGACGCTTTCAGGGTTGCCTTTCAGGGCTTTGATCCGGTCAAGATCGCCAGGTTCGACGAAGCCGACATCGGGAGGCTGTTGGCTGATCCCGGCATTGTCCGCTCTAGGTCCAAGATCGAGGCGACGATCAACGGGGCGAAGGCCTATCTTGCGATGGAAGACGCAGGCGACTCGTTCTCCGCCTTTTGCTGGTCGTTCGTCGACGGGAAGCCGCTGGTGAGCGACGGCCGAGAGCGACCGACACAGACGCCCTTGTCGGCGCAAATCTCGAAGGAGCTGAAGCGGCGGGGTTTCAAATACTGCGGACCTACGATCGTTTACGCCTGGATGCAGGCAACCGGAATGGTGAATGATCATGATGCTGGTTGCTTCCGCCGGCGGCAATTGATCGAGACCATGAAATGACTGCAGCGCGCCGATCGCCCGAGTTCTGGCTGACCGACATGGACGGTGTCCTGGTCCACGAAGGGAGTGCGCTGCCAGGCGCCGCCGAGTTTCTGGCCCGGTTGATCGAACGCGAGCGTCGCTATCTCGTGCTCACGAACAACTCGATGTTCACGCCGCGGGATCTGTCGGCGCGCCTCGCGCATTCCGGATTGCAGGTGCCCGAGGCCGCAATCTGGACCTCCGCCCTGGCGACAGCTGATTTCCTTTCCGCGCAACAGCCGGGTGGCTCCGCCTTTGTCATCGGTGAGGTTGGGCTCACCACGGCACTGTATGAGGCAGGCTATACCCTTACCGACGTGTCGCCGGACTATGTGGTTCTCGGAGAGACCCGCACCTATTCCTTCGATGCGATCACGCGCGCTATCCGCCTCATTGAACGAGGATCCCGGTTCGTCGCCACCAACCCCGACCCGACCGGTCCCTCGCCCGAGGGCCCGATCCCGGCGACGGGCGCCGTTGCCGCGATGATCACGAAGGCGACAGGGGTCAGTCCCTATTTCGTGGGCAAGCCCAATCCGATGATGTTCCGCAGCGCGATGAACCGAATCGAGGCGCATGCTGAATGTACGGCCATGATCGGCGATCGCATGGACACGGACGTTGTCGCGGGCGTCGAGGCTGGATTGGAGACGATCCTGGTGCTTAGCGGCATTACGCGGGCGGCTGAGGTCGCTCGCTTTCCTTTCAAACCCAGCCGGATCCTTGATTCTATAGCAGACGTGGTGGAACTGATCTGAGAGGCACGACACCGATGGCGCCTATCCTCTTCGTCCCCGGTCTCCTGTGTTCGGCCGAAATATTCGCGGCACAAATATCGGCGCTCTGGCCTCACGGGCCGATCACGGTCGCCTCCACGCTCGAAGGAGAGACCGTCGGCGAGGTGGTCCGGAGGATCCTCGAAACCGCCCCTCCCCGGTTCGCGTTGGTGGGGATCTCGATGGGCGGATACATCAGCCTCGAAATTATGCGTCAGGCGCCCGAGCGTGTCTGCAGACTGGCGCTGTTGGACACGACGGCTCGGCCGGACACGCCTGAGCAGACTGCGCAGAGACGACTGACGCTCGAGGAGGCGCGGACGGGCGATTTCCTTTCGACGGCGCTGGCGGGCCTCACCGCCCTGCTTCATCCAGAGCGCCGCGGTGACATTTCGCTGCGCAATATCAACGAGCGGATGGCGCGATCGGTCGGTCTTGAAGGATTCGCTCGCCAGCTCGAGCTCATTATATCGCGTCCGGACTCCCGCCCATTCCTGTCGGCAATCTCGATACCGACCCTGGTCCTGGTCGGCGACGCGGATGCGCTGACCCCCGTCGAGCGCGCTCAGGAAATCGCCGAAAACATCCCGGGCGCCAAGCTCGTGATCGTGCCGAGGTGCGGGCATCTCTCGACGATCGAACAGCCCCAAGCGGTATCGAGTGCGCTGGTGGACTGGATAGGCTGGTGATTGCCTCACGTCCGAAATTTTTGGCGAGCCTGTAACCTTCGGCGCTTTCGCGACGACTTAGGCACATGGGCCCGGTTGGCGGTAAATCTCGCCAATCATGCCGCCCATCCTCACGAACCGCAGGGGGAAGTCAGTGCTCAACGAGGCCATGCTCAATCGACTATCCGCATCGCGGATCGACGTTCATCTGATGCGGATCGCGATCGTCTTCATCTTCCTGATGTTCGGGATGGCAAAATTCGCGCTCTACGAGGCCGAAGGTGTCGCGCGAACCGCGGAGCACTACTGGCTGTTCGCGTGGATGTATCCGATCTGGGGTGTGCAAGGAGCCAGCAACGCCATCGGTACGGTCGAACTCACGACGGGGGCACTGATCGCGCTCGGTGCGGTATCGCCTCGCGCCGGGCTGGTCGGTGGCCTGATGGGCATGGCCACCTTTCTCGTCACGCTGAGCTTTTCCTTCGGCGCCGATCTCTGGGAGGAAGGCTACGGCTTCCCGTTCATGGGGCGCAGCGCCCAATTCCTGTTCAAGGATGCGGGGCTGTTCGCTCTGTGCCTGGCGCTCACACTGGACGGGGTGCGGAGGCTATCGTCGCGGCAGGTGGAACCCGGCTGAGGCTGGCCCGACTTCGGTGTCACCCCCTCTGTTTTCGATAGTCGCTCAGAGGGAAACCACCCTGTCCGATATCCTCGATATCGTGTTCGTGAAAGACGACGGTCGTATCTTCACGCGGCTTTCCCATCACGTCGAAGAGCAGGTCCGCAATCCCCTTGTAGATCGCGGCTTTCTGCTCGGCGGTGGTGCGGTCCGCACCGGGCATGGTGCCTTCACGGGTCACCAGAATGTTCACGATTGGCATGTGGCTCTCCGGGAGAATGGGAGAGCGCCGGCGCGCCCTCCCCTGGATGGGTTAGCGGCCGGCGATCAGACCCCCATCGACATGGAGGATTTCGCCGGTCGTGAATGCGGCGTCTTCGAGGTATAGGACCGCGCGCACGATATCCTCGACTTCCCCCACCTTGTTCATGGGATGGAAGGCGCCAAGAGAGTCGATGGTCTCAGGCGCGTGCATCGGCGTCCTGATGACACCCGGAGCGACCGCGTTCACTCGAATACCTTGCTTGACGTACTCGATCGCCAAGCTCTTGGTGGCGGCGTTCATGCCTCCCTTCGTCAGCATCGCGATAAATGCTGGCGAAAGCGAGCTTGCGAACTCCGCGGTCGACGCGGTGATCTGAACGATATGACCGCCGCCCTGCTTCACCATAACCGGAACGACTTGCTGGGTCGCAAAGAAGAAGCCGTCGAGATTGGTCCGCAGCTTCAGCCGATAGTCCTCTTCGGTATATTCGGTGAACGGCTTGCCGATGAAGATGCCGGCGTTGTTCACCAGCGTGTCGACGCGGCCGAACCTCTCGAGCGCCGTAGCCACCAGCCGCTTGCCGGTCTCGGGATCGCCGATGTCGCCTGCGACTGTCACCAGGTCCGGATCGGTCGACGTCTGGATCGTGCGCGAAGTGGCGATGACGCCGTAACCGCGGGCGCGGAACCCCTGTACGATACCTTCGCCGAGACCCTGCGACGCACCGGTAACGATTGCGACTTTCTTGGTGCCTGACATTGCGAGCTTCCTTCATCCTCGTTTCGATGACCGGGATTTAGGACGCTGTCGGGCTGCGAAAAATTCGCTATTCCTAATCAATGGCTGATAAAAAACGCACAGACCTGGATTGGCAGGATGTCCGGACCTTCCTGGCGTTGGCGCGGCACGGAAGCCTGTCCGCGGCAGCCCGAATGTTGTCGGTGAACCATGCGACGATCTCTCGCCGGCTCCGTTCCTTGGAAGAGAGCCTTGGAGAGAAGTTGGTCGAGCGACGGCCGGAAGGGTATGTCCTGACGCCCTCCGGAACGCATGCCCTCGAGGCGGCAAGCGCCATGGAAAAGGCGGCGCAGACACTTGGTCGCGGCCGCATGGATGGCGCGCCCAGCGGCCTGGTGCGGATCAACTCGTCGCCGGCGTTGTCGAGCGGCTTCCTCATATCGCGCCTTCCGGCATTGGCAGCCCGCTACCCGATGCTGGATATCGACCTCGCCCCAAACCTTCGTTCGGTGAGCCTCGAGCGGTACGAGGCGGATATCGCCATTCGCTTCGACAAGCCCAAGGATGGCGATGTCATCGCCCGCCCGCTCACTAGCGTCGGGTACGGATTTTACGGCACCGACGATGCCTGTCGATCGGCCGAAGCGGGTGGCGAACTGGCCCTCATCGGCTTCAACGAAGCCGATGCGTACTTGTCCCAGGCGGTGTGGGCGTCACCTCAAGGTTTGTGCGCCAGACAACGATTTGGCGGACATAATGAGAACACTGGCTATGCCACGAGTTTGAGGCGGGCCATGGGATCGTTGAGGGTGCGGAACTCGCCAGGGGAGAGCCGGTTTGCCCTTTGCCACAGATAGTCGCCGGTCAAACTGATATGCACCCAGCCCATCGGCGAGAGATGGGCAAGCAGCGCATCATCGAAGGTGCCGCCGGATGATTGGAGATGCTGGGCGGCCCTGTCCATATAGACGGTGTTCCAGTAAGAAATCGCCGCGATCAGCAGATTGAGGCCCGATGCCCGATATTCCTGATTCTCGATCGAGCGATCGGTGAACCGCCCCTGTCGGTTGGTGTAGATCGCGGCGGCAAGGGTATGACGTGCTTCGCCTTTATTGAGGCCGGCCTGGCAGGCGCGACGCAAGTCGGGCTGTTCAAGCCAGTCGAGCGCAAATAGCGTCCGCTCGATGCGGCCGAGTTCGGCCAGCGCAAAATCCAGCCTGTTCTGGCGCTTGTAGGCGGCCAGCTTGCGCAGGATCGCGGAGGGCGCAACGGCTCCTTCCTTAATGGAGGCGACGATCCTGACGATGTCATCCCAATCGGCTTCGATCGCCGCCGTCTTGATCGTGCGGCCCATGAGGCTTTCGATGCCTTTGTAGGTCGAAGGCGCGGCGATCGAGCCGAGTTTCCGGTCGGCGATGTCGCGCAGACGGGGCACGAACCGGAAGCCGAGAAGATGGCAAAGGGCAAAGACATGGTCCGTCGCGCCGCCGGTATCAGTGTAATGCTCATGCAGCGGTAGCGCGCCGGCGCCGAGCATCAGGCCATCCAGCACGTAGGGGGCCTCGCCGGCGGTGGCCGACATGATCCGCGATCCGAACGAGGCAAAATGATCGGACAGGTGGGAGTAGATCTTCAGGCCCGGCTCGCTGCCATATTTCGCATTGATGTCGGCCGCCGCCGATCGGTTGCGGCCCGAGCGGAAGAACTGCCCATCGGAGGATGAACTAGTGCCGGCTCCCCAATGGCGCGTGAAAGGAAGATCATGGTGCGCGGCAACGATCATCCCCAACGCGGCCTGATAGTTTTCGGGCGACAAATACCAGTTGTGGGTCCAGGCAAGCTGGGCGTAGCTCACCCCGTCGCTGGCGTTGGCCATGCGCTCTAGACCCAGATTCGATCCATCAGCGAGAATGGCGGCGAGGATCGCGTGCGGGTTGTCATGCTCCTTGCCGGACCGAAGATCGCGAAATGCGCTCAGGAACCCGGTGCGCTCGGCCACCTCGACCAGGAGTTCGGTGATCCGCACGCGCGGAAGCAAGGCGTCGAGCCTGCGATCGAGAGCCTCCGCCTCGGGTGGAGTGATCGCCGGCATGGGTTGCAGCTTGAGCCGGTCGCGTTCGAGCGCCACGCCCGCGAGCCTGTTCGCCTTGAGTTGCTTGGCGAAACGGCGCAGCCGCCAGTCGAGCGTCCTTGCCCGCTCCTCCAGATAGGCGGCCGCATCGGTCTGGAATGGCAGGCTGTCGGCCACCTTATCGGCATCGCGTCGACTCAGCAAATAGGTGTCGAAGCGGCGATAATTGCGGGTTCCTTCGACCCATATGTCGCCGGCGCGCAACCGATCGCGCAGCGTGGCCATGATGGCCGTCTCGTATCGCCGGCGATCGACCTGGCCACCTTCGGTGATGAGGCGCTTCCACTGCCGGTTGGCGAATGGGAGCGGAACGCCCTCGGGCAGGCTGCGGGCCTTGCGGGCATTGGTATCGCGGATGACCTCGATGGCCTTGACCAGTTGCGATCCGCTCCCCGATGCCTTGAACGTGAATGTATCGAGGAAAGCCGGGCTGAACCGCCGCAGCGTCGCATAGCGACCAGTCGCCGCGACAAGCGCATCTTCGCCCGCCAGCTCGGCCAGCGCATCGACCTGCGATTTGGCTGCGACCAGTCTGTGCCAGCCTACCGCTTCGTCGATCAGTTCGAGCGGATTACCGCCATGTTCGACCGCCTCTCCCAGCGCGGCGATCGTCGCGCCGAACAGCCGCATAAGTTCGCCGACCGAGCGGATGCTGTCCTGATAGCGCCTTTCCCGCCCGCGCCGCGCCCGTGTGAACAGGCTTCCGACAAGCCTGTCGAACATCTGGATCGCACCATCGGCGAGCCTGGCATCGAGGTCGATGACCGCCGCGATCAGCGTCGCGCGGCGCCTGTTAAGGCTATAATCGGAGAGCAGGAACGCCGGCGCAACGCCACCTTCGCGCATGAACTGCGCGAACCGGAAGTCGGGGATTTTCGCGCCGATCGCCGGGTCGATGCCGATTCCGCGCACATAGCGTAGCCGTTCCAGCAGCCCGTTGATGTTCGCCGTGGTGGGCGCTTCCTCGAAATTGCGCAGCCAGGCCAGCGGCGTCATGCCGAAGTCGCTGTTGTTGACGATCAGATCATCGATCCGCGCCAGTTCGGCATGACCCAGGCTTTCGACAATGAGCGCCGCCGCGGCTTTGCGGGCGCGTGCCCTGCCGGCGAGGCCCGCACGTTCGAGCGTGTCTGCCGATGGAAGAATGAAGCGTTCCTGCTTCAGCCCCTCCATCAATGCGCGGACAATAGGTTCGCCCCGATCGGTCCGCTCCGCAGCTCTTGCGGCGAGATCGAGCGCGAGCGGTATATCCCCTCGCCGAAAAGGGTGTAGCCCCAGATGCCGTGCCGCAATGTCGGCATGATCGTTACGTGTTTGCGCGCGCTGGCCATAGTCGGCGAACGCATCAACATCGACGAAGAGCTGGGCGGCGAGATAGTGAAGGACCGCATCGGGGACGTCGACGTCGGGCTGCAAACCGAAGCCGGGATGCCGCATAAGCGCGATCTGCGTTGCCAGACCGAGGCGGTTGGCAGGGCGATAGCGGCGACCGACCAGTTCGAGATCCTCGGCGGCAAGGGTATAGTGGCCGACGATCGCGGTTTCGTCATGGGGGATATCGAACAGGCGACGCCTTTCTTCTCCGGTCAATAATCGCCGCCGCGCCATCCTGCCTCCATCCCGAGTCGAGAGCGACAGGCTAGCGTCAATCTGGAGTATAGCCTAACCGGACGTCAGGATGCAGCGGCGGTTTCTGTCAGGATAGGGTTATGGCAAGCATTTATTGACGCATGTTCCGCCGTGTCATAGAATTCAACCTGACATTTTGACCGGAGGCGGCGATGAAAGGCCAGAGGATCGGTTACGTCCGGGTGAGCACATTCGATCAG
Source organism: Pseudomonadota bacterium (assembly GCA_018240865.1). Taxonomy (GTDB): domain Bacteria; phylum Pseudomonadota; class Alphaproteobacteria; order Sphingomonadales; family Sphingomonadaceae; genus Sphingomonas_B. The sequence continues at coordinate 17,983 of JAFEEY010000034.1, forward strand.
AATGTCGATCGCCAGTTGGACGGGCAGTCGCTCGACCGGATTTTCACCGACAAGGCATCGGGCAAGGACATCAACCGCCCCGAACTCGATGCCATGCTCGCCTTCGCCCGCGAGGGTGACACCGTCGTGGTCCACAGCATGGATCGATTGGCGCGTAATCTCGACGATCTGCGCAAACTGGTTCAGTCCCTCACCAAAAGAGGCGTCCGGATCGAGTTCGTGAAGGAAAGCCTGGCCTTCTCGGGCGAGGATTCCCCGATGGCCAACCTGATGCTCTCGGTCATGGGTGCGTTCGCCGAATTCGAGCGCGCCCTGATCCGGGAGCGGCAGCGCGAAGGCATTGCGGTCGCCAGACAACGCGGTGCTTATCGCGGGCGGAAACGTTCCCTCTCCGACGAAATGGTCGCCGAGCTGCACCGCCGTGTTGATGACGGCGAGCGCAAGGCCGTCATCGCCCGTGACCTGGGGATCAGTCGCGAAACCCTCTACCAGTATCTCCGCGCTGCCACCTGAGCCGGTTTCACCCAGCCTCGCTCACCCTTAGGCTTGTCTGATTGATACGACCAATGTCACGTCTCTTGAATTGCTTGAATCATATCAATGAGGATTGGAGGTCTCCTTCGTCAAACGAATGGCAAGAGCGCGACCGATTGCCGCTGCGGCGACTGGCTGGACGGCGCTTGGCGGAAATGGTGCAACCGAACTAGCATTGATCTCGCAAAGCGCATAGGAGCCATCGCTGATGGCTTCACCAGGGCGAAATAGGAAGTCGGCGTCCCAAAGAAGCGGAAGATCGTGGTCGGCGATCGACAGCAACCTTTGCATCTCTGGAATCCAGCGATCCTCCATCGCTTTCCGTAAGGCTGCGAAGCGCGTCACCTCCGGTCCGAACATGGCGCGGCCCATCGGCTGTGGGGTTGACGACGTTGTATCAATGGCCGTTGGCGTCATCAGCGCAGTGATCAGGTTGTGCCCAAAGCCAACCACTCGGTGCCCGCACACGTAGCAGCGGACCATGCCCTCGGACGACTGCGGCTGATAAGCCTGATCGATCAGCACGCCGCCGTCGTTTAGAAACGGCACCCACCTTTCCAAGCACTCGGCTAGGCTGATGCGCTCCGATTTGCTTCCTTGGCGGGCCTCTTGAACTTTCACCGACGTTTTCAAAGCCGGAGCGTTTCCCGCTTCGTCTAGTTGGACACGCCATACATTCCTGCCGCCGTTGCCGTAGTTCGGCTTCAGCACGCGCGGGCCTGCGGCAAGATGTTCGGGGAAACGAGCGCGAAGGCCTTCAGCGTCCACGTATCGATCGACATCGCTGCCCCATTCCATGGAGCGCGTTGTGTAGAGCACTTCCTTGACGCCGATTTTGGCGATCACGTCAGGATGCGCGCTGACGACAACGCCGCACCCCGCGACTTCGCGCAGCATTGGATCGAGCTGCGAGCGGTCGCCTGAAATGTCCAACGGATTCACCCAGACCAGCACTGCGTCGCACGACAGCAGCTCGTCCCGAATCTCGCGAACCGCCTCGTCCCTGTACAGTACAGGCCTTGCGGTCGCCCCGAGCGCCCGCAAGGCCTGCATTATCGGCCACTGCCGGGCTTCATGAAAGCGATGCGTCCACTCGGCTGCTTGCCCACGCCAAAGAAGAGCGATGTTCGGGCCGGATGTCATTGTTGCATCTCCCCATCGGACCTGTCCCCTTTGTGGTCGCGAACTCAGGTGTCGCGCAGCAGTGGGTGTTAAGCCACGGCGGTCGGGTTCAGCCGCCGCCGCGCAAAGCCGCGGCATAGCGCCGGTCGACCACTTCCCAGTCGATGTTGCGGAAGAAGGCGTCGACATATTTGGCGGCGGCGGTGCCGTAATCCATGTGGAAACTGTGCTCGTACATATCGAGCGCGAGCAGCGGCACGCCGGCAATCGCACCGTGCATATGATCCCACGCCCAATGGTTGTGCAGCGAGCGCGTGTGGAGATTGTAGACGAGCACGCACCAGCCCGATCCGCCGGCAAGGCTCATCCCGGTACGGCGGAAGTCGGCTTCCCAGCGGTCGAACGAGCCGAACGCCGCGCCCAGCGCGTCGCGGATGGAACCGGCTGCCTGGCCGTTGCGGGGGCATCGCAGAATCTGGTCGTAAACGTACGCTAAGCCTCTGATTGGCGGTTTTGCGTGCGTAATGGTCGAAACCCGTCCAGTGGCAATTTCATGTCAGCCCATAGATAATCACCCGTCAGACTGATGTGCTCCCAGCCTAGCGGCGCGGCGTGGCTGAGCAGCGTATCGTCTATGGCGCGACCCCTTTGGCGGAGATGGTCGGCAGCCCTGCCAAGATAGACGGTATTCCATAGGATGATTGCCGCCGATACGAGGTTCAGGCCTGATGAGGGCATAGCGTGGATGGTACGCCAGACAACGCTAAGGGAGAACGATGCCAGAACGGTGGTATGAGGGCGGTCAACGCCGGAGGTCGATCAGCCCCAGTTGATCCCACATCCACGTAAAATCATAGGTAGCCATCGGATCGCCAGGCCCGGATTTTGCCGCGCCATTCTCTATATATTTGAGCCAGTCGGCCACTTTCGGTCGGCCTGCCTTCGTGCGGGCCAGAGCGCGTGGCGTCTTGTGCCCGAGGGCCGGCACCGCTTCATCAAGCGTTTTGGTATATTCGCGTGTCAGCATCTGATGAACGATGCGTTCCATTTCGTTCGGCGGGATATCGAGCGGCTCTTCCTGCGGAGCGCGGGCGGCATCATCGGCCATGAACTGGGCCAGAGTCCGGATTTCGGTCATAGGTGTGCTCACGCAATCACCAAGCCATTCGCTCATCTGCGCAATCGCCTGTTCAGCGCGGGCGGCGCTGTTGACCTCAACGATCAGTTTGCGTCCAGCCAACTCGACATTGGCAAAAACGGGTGTGCCGTCCTCCATGGTTGTCACAAAAGCCTGCCCGCCTTTGGTCGTTCCTGGTGTCCTCTTCTTCGTCACCGGCGCCAGCCAGTTCCAGAACGTGTCGCTCGCAGGTTCCAGCCATTGAGCCGCGTTCAGCCTGCGAACCACGCTTTTGCCGATCACGCCCTTTGCCAGCGGAAAAACGATACGGTGGAACACAAGGTCATCACCGTCGGCGTTGACCATATCCGGCGAGCTGCCGGGAATGGCCTTACCCAGACAGTCGAGCAGCCACATGTTCGTGAACATCGGCCCCGATGCCCGCAAGAGCGCGTCCTTGTCTAGGGGATCCAATCCGACAGTGCCCTGTGCATCGTCCACAAGTCGGGAAAATGCGTCGATTACGCGCACGGCGCCATCTGCGCTGAACGGCAGCAGTGCCCCGGAAATGCCGTGCCGACCGTTCACGTCAACAATTCTTGCGGCGATTTTGTCCCAGTTGACGAGGGTCTGGGTCGCACCGTGTTCCCGCACCGTCACCGGGGCAACGTCGCGCAGCAGATCGCGCAAGGTCATCGATTGGCCGGGAACCACTTCGCTGATCTCATAGAGCGACATGACCGTATCGCGTAGTGCGCGCATATAGGCTTTGTCCGGCGCCTTTTCATTCCAGCCCCGGCGCTTGAGATAGTCATCGACCAGATTGCCACCGTCAGGTTCCAGTTCCTGCGTCAGCAGATCTTCAAAGGCACAGCCCCATAGCGGCCCTTGCCAGTGATCGCCGATGATTTCGAATATGGCATCTGGCTCGAGCCCGGTTGCTTCGCACGCTGGGCCAAGATGCGCGGACAGCATTTCAACCATCGCTTCATCCCATGGCGCCCGTTCCGCATATTTCATCAGGCCCGAAAGATCGTGAACCGATTTTGATCTGGACATTCAGGCGGGCCTTTCCACGCCAAGGCGGCGCATTTCTCGATATATGGTTGATCGGCCGATGCCGAGTTGCCGTGCCGCTTCTGTTGGCGAGATACTCGCTTCGACCAGTTTAATGGCGGCATGAACCTTGCTCATGTCGAGCGGCTGACGGCCAGGTAACTTGCCCCTGGCACGGGCGGCGGCGATGCCATCCTTGGTGCGTTCGGAAATCAGCCGTCGTTCAAAATGGGCGATGGCCCCGAACACATGGAAGATCAGTTCGCCGGCGGCCGATGAAGTGTCGATTTTCTCTTCAAGGCTTAGCAGCGCCACGCCTTGGGCGTGCAGCTTCTCAACCGTGACAAGTAATTCGGCCAGCGATCGCCCGAGCCGATCGAGGCGAACCACGGCTAATGTGTCACCCTTACGGGCGTAGGCGAGCAGGTCGGCCAAACCGGGACGATCCATGCTCTTGCCCGACATAACGTCGGTGAACACTTTAATGGCGCCAGCCTTCTCCAGACGCATGGTCTGCCCTGCCACGTCCTGGTCGCCGGTGCTCACACGAGCATAGCCCAGAATACCGCCCATGCCCTGTGTCTCCCAAACGGCCGTTCTGTGGACGCTGTGAAGGGCAAGCGTTTCGCCCCTACATATCCGTCCACATACTATGTCTCTTTACTCGTCGCTGTCCATAGGCCCAGATGACCTTTTGTGGACGGGAATCGGCATGGTGAAGCGCAAACATCAACTCCTGACCGAGAGTGAGCGCGATCAAATCCTCGCCATCCCGACCGACCGCGACCATTTGGCCCGCCTCTACTCGTTCGAGCCATCTGACATCGACATTATCGGCGCGCGCCGCGAGCGGCGGAACCGATTAGGCGTGGCGCTGCAACTGGCGTTGCTGCGGCATCCCGGCACGACGCTTGCGCAGATCATCCGGGACAAGGGAGCGATACCCCACCATCTTGCGGCCTTTGTGGCGGAGCAGCTCGGCCTGCGCGTAACAGACCTCGCCGATTACGCGGCGCGCGACCAAACAATGACGGACCATGCCCGGGAACTGGCGGAGCACCTTAATCTACGTGGGCCGACCCGCACTGATATTCCGTTCATGATTGAGGCGGCGGCGAAAACGGCCTGGGCGACCGATAAGGGGATGACGATCGCGAACGGTGTCGTCACCGCCCTTCGCGAGGCCCGGATTCTACTGCCCTCCATTTCTACCATCGAACGCGTCAGCATCGCGGGACGAGCGCGTGCCCGCAAACAAGCGGCCTCCGCCCTGATCGCTGATCTCAGCGTTGAACAGGTCCACGCCCTCGAGCAACTCTTTGACGAGACTGGCGCTGGTGGTGTGAGCCAACTCACCTTGCTAAAGACGATCCCCGTTGCGGCCAAGCCCGATCACATCCGCCAGATTCTCGACCGTTTGAGACGCGTGCGGGTGATCGGCATTTGCCCGGACATCGCTGGGCGCATCCATGCGGACCGGTTCCACCAATATGTCAGGGAAGGCCGAGCATCGCCTGCCTATATGATAGAGCGCTATACGCCGTCCCGGCGCCGTGCCACTCTGGTCGCGTTCCTGCTCGACCTTGAAGAGCGACTTACGGACAGCGCCCTGGAAATGGCAGACAAGCTGATCGGCGGGATATTCACCCGCGCAAGGAACTCCCAGGCGCGCAGCTATGCTACCACGTCGAAGAATGTAGCACGGCTGATGCTGATCTTTCGCAGTACGATCGATGCTCTCACCGATGCGCTCGATACCGGCGAGGATCCGATGGAGGCCCTGGATGCATCGGTCGGGTGGACAACCCTCATGAGGGTCAGGCCAGAAGTGGCAACTATCGCAGAAACCGCCAGCCTCGATCCGCTGACGGTCGCGGCCGATCGCTATGCGACGTTGCGCAAGTTCGCGCCCGATTTGCTGGAAACACTCGAGTTCAGGGCCGGCAAGGGTAGTACGAAAACGATCGCCGCCATCGAAGTGCTCCGCGTGCTTAACAGGTCGGGCAAGCGCGATCTGCCTGCTGACGCTCCCATGCCCTTCCGCAAGGAATGGCGGAAGATCGTGGTTAGCGATGACGGCAAGGTCAACCGGCGACTCTGGGAGATCGCGACGATCGCGCACCTGCGCAACAAATTGCGCTCCGGAGATGTCTGGGTTGAACGATCGGCGGGATATCGTCGGTTCGACAGCTATCTGCTCAGCGAGCCAAAGGCGAAACCGGTCGTGTCCGCGCTCGGCCTGCCCTTGTCGGCGGACGAATGGCTGGCACAGCGGGGCCACGAACTGGATCGGCGCTTGAAGAAGTTTGCCCAGCATCTGAAGCGCGACGCCCTGGACGATGTACGGTTCCGGGACGACCGCCTCCAGATATCGCCGGTTCGCACGATCACGACGCCTGACGCCGAGGAACTAGCCCACCGGCTCGATGCGATGATGCCGCGCATCCGCATCACGGAATTGTTTCATGAGGTGGCGCAGGAAACAGGATTCCTCGCGGCGTTCACCAATCTGCGCACCGGTGAGCGCTGTCCTAACAAAAACGCGCTGCTCGCGACCATCCTTGCCGATGCCACCAATCTCGGCCTCTCGCGCATGGCCGCCGCGAGCCAAGGCGTCACACGCGATCAACTCCTGTGGACCCATGACGCCTATATCCGCGATGACAGCTATCGCGCGGCGCTGGCCGTCCTCATCAACGCCCAGCACCGCATGCCATTCTCGCGGGTCTGGGGCGACGGCACCACCTCAAGCTCCGATGGACAGTTCTTCCGGGGAGCCAAGCGCGGTGCGTCGGGCGGCGACATCAACGCGCGCTACGGCGTCGACCACGGCTTCAGCTTCTACACGCATGTCTCCGATCAGCGCGCCCCCTACCATGTCAACGTGATCTCGGCCGCGACGCATGAGGCCCCCTATGTGCTCGATGGCCTGACCAATCACGGCACCGATCTCAAAATCGCCGAGCATTATACTGACACCGGCGGGGCCACCGATCATGTCTTCGCCCTTTGCGCCATGCTGGGATTTCGCTTCTGCCCGCGCCTGCGCGATTTTCCCGACAGGCGCCTCGCGCCGATTGCCCCGGCAGCAACCTATCCCTTCATCACGCCGCTGTTGGGCAAACGCATCCGTACCGACATTATTCGTGAGCAATGGGATGACGTGCTGCGGCTCGTAGGCTCGATCAAGGCCGGCCACGTTGCACCCTCGGTCATGTTGCGAAAGCTCGCGGCCTATGAGCGACAGAACCAGCTCGACGTGGCGCTACAGGAAATAGGCAAGGTCGAACGGACCCTGTTCATGCTGGACTGGCTTGAAAACCCTGATTTGCGCCGGCGTTGCCAGGCCGGTCTCAACAACAGCGAACAACGACATGTCCTGACGCAGGCGATCTACACTTTCCGTCAGGGGCGCATCATCGATCGCAGCCATGAGGCCCAGCAATATAGGGCATCCGGCCTCAACCTGGTGATCGCCGCCATTGTCTATTGGAACGCGACTTACATGGACGCCGCCGTCCAGCATCTGCGAGCGGCCTCGGCCGCGGTGCCCGACGATCTCCTTGCCCATACCTCCCCGGTGGGCTGGGAACATATCGCCTTTTCCGGTGACTTTCTCTGGGATAGAGCGGCGGCATCCGCTGGCCGTAAAGCGCTCAACCTGACGCAAGATATCCGCGTCGCGTAGTTGTTCGCTGGCTGTTCTTCCTTAGCGTTGTCTGGCGTACCATCCACGCTATGCCCTCAAAGACAGCGTCAGCGAGGTTGCGCGACAGCTCGGTGTGTCGCGCCCTACCCTGCGCCGGTTTCGCGCGCGCATGACGCAGGGCGATGTGTAACCTCTATGCGTTGATCAAAGGCCATGAAGCGCCCGCTCGATTGACTCTTGCGGGTAATGAGAACATTTAGAGAACATGATTAGTTCAAGAATGTTCTCAAATGTATGGAAAGCTCCAAAAACCGCGAGATCGCCACGCTGCGCGATCGAATCGCCACGATCGAATCGAACGGCCGCCGCGCGCATGGCGTGCTTCCCTTTGGCATCGACCCGCTCGACCGCAAGGTTCCCGGTGGCGGGCTCGCACTGGGGGCGCTGCACGAGGTAGCGGGCGGCTACACTGACTGCTCCATCATGGGAGAAGGTGTGCTGTCACAAAAATGGGACATGTCCCGTCTTCCGGGACTAATCCAAAAAAAAGTTGCAATCCTCTCGCAATAAGCGTAGAGGCCCCCTTGCCGAAAAGAGTTCGTGGGTTGGTATCCCCACGCTCGCATTTTTGCGGGATCTGTATCCATCGTCCGTTCGACCGCAGGTCGCAGGGCGACCAGATATTCACCCACGGCGCCCTTTTGACCAACCAGGTCAACGGTGCGCGGGTGGACTTTTCGGGCTCCTTCTCGCCGCGCCGTGACCAGACAGATGAGCGCGCGTTTGCACCAGAAATCCCGAGCGCCTGCGCTCATCCCAAATCCGGTTGAGACCGATCAGCAGCCTATGTGGCGCCGTTCGGCTTCGCTTCCCCTTCATTCATCAGCGAGCCTCCGCTTCATCTGTAGCGGACGGCCAGGAGTTCCTATGCCCTCAACACTTTCCCGCCGCCTATTCCGGGCGACTCTGCCTCTTGCCGCGCTCTTCGCGCTGGCCGCGTGCGGAAGCGGGTCGGATGCGGACGGGGGCGACGGCGCGTGGGGTGCCGGACCACCGCCGCTCGTGGTGGCCATGACCGTCAAGGCACAGTCCATTCCCAACATCGTCGAACTGCCCGGCCGTATCGAAGCGGTGCGCACGGCGGAGGTTCGCGCACGCTCAGACGGCATTATCGAGCGCCGCCTCTATCAGGAAGGCACCGATGTGGTGGAGGGAGCGCCCCTGTTTCGCATCGATCCGCGCGACCTCAATGCCCAGGTGGATCAGGCGCGGGCGACGCTGCGCCGCGCCGAGGCCGCGCGCACCAATGCCCAGCAGATCGTTCGCCGCTATGCCCCGCTCGTCGCAGATCGGTCGGTCAGCGCGCTGGAGTTCGACCAGGCACAAGCGACCTTGCGGCAGGAAGACGCCAATGTCGCGGACGCACGGGCGGCCCTTGCGCGGGCGCAGCTCCAGCAGAGCTACACCATCGTGCGTGCGCCGATCGCCGGGCGCGTCGGTCGCGCGCAGGTAACGGAAGGCGCATTGGTCAGCGCCTCATCGGCGACACCGCTTGCCACGGTTGAACAGCTTGCGCCGGTCTATGCCGTGTTCACGCAGTCCAGTGCCGCTGCTCTCGACCTCATCCAGGCGCAGCGTTCGGGTTCCCTCGATGTGCCGGCTCTGTCGCAGATCGAAGTACGTTTGATCCTCGCCAACGGGCAGGACTATGCCGTTGCGGGAAAGCTGGATTTCTCGGACCAGACCGTTGATTCGACGACCGGTAGCCAGACCCTGCGCGCGGTTTTCCCAAATCCTGAGCGGCTGCTGCTGCCCGGACAGTTTGTGCGCGGCAGGCTGAGCATTGGAACGGCACCCAGCGGCATCATGATCCCCGCGAAGGCGGTGCAGATGGGAGAAAGGAACGCCACGGTTTCAGTGGTCGGTCGCGACTCAACCGTAGAAGCACGCAGCGTTCAGCTCGGCGCGCAGGTTGGTGGAAACTGGATCGTCCGCTCCGGCCTCAAGCCCGGCGACCGCGTGATCGTCGAGGGCTGGCAGAAGGCGCAGCCAGGTCAAAAGGTGCAGGTGCGCGGCGACGCTGCCCCCGCTCAGACGAAGGGCGGGCGCTGAGATCATGGACAGCTATTTCGTACACAAGCCCGCCGTCGCGTGGGTCATCGCCCTGTTCATCGCGCTGTTCGGAACGATGGCGCTCATCAACCTGCCGATCGAGCAATATCCGGCGGTCGCGCCGCCGTCTCTGACACTCAGCTACACCTATAACGGTGCCGACGCCGAGACGATGGACAAGAATGTCACCGCCGTCGTCGAGCGCGAAATGAACGGCGTGCCCAATTTCCTCTATATGTCGTCGACCAGCCGCGCCAACGGCACCGGCGAGATCGTGGTCACTTTCACCTCCGGCACTGATCTCGATGTCGCGCGAACGCAGGTGCAGGATCGTCTCAACCGCGCCGAACCCCGCCTGCCTGAGGATGTGCGTCGTCTGGGCATCCAGATTGCCGACAATGCTTCGGGCTTCCTCGAAGTCATCGTCCTCAAGTCCCGTACCGGCGCGACGTCGCCGCTGGACCTGGGGGATTTCGCATCGACCAAGGTGGTCAACGAACTGCGCCGCGTGCCGGGCGTGGGCAACGTCTCGCTCTTCTCCTCGGAGAAGGCGATGCGGGTCTGGCTCGATCCGGAGAAGCTGGCCGGATACAGCCTGTCGGCGTCCGATGCGCTCGCAGCCGTTCAGGAGCAGAACAGCCAGACCGCCGGCGGCGGTCTCGCGGAACAGCCTCTCGCGCCCGGCTCGTCTTTCAATGCGCGCATTGTGACCCAGAACCGCTTCACCACTGCGGAGCAGTTCCGCGATATCATCGTGCGCGCCAATCCTGATGGATCGACGGTCCGGCTCGGCGACGTCGCGCGCGTCGAACTCGCCGCCGACAATTATAATTTCAAATCGACGCTCGACGGCAAGGAAGTCGCGGGGCTTGCCGTCCAGCTCAGTTCCGGGTCCAACGCCATCGCGACCAAGAACGCGCTTTCCGCGCGGATGACAGAGCTGGAGCGCAGCTTTCCGAAGGACATCACCTGGGCGGTGTCCTACGACACCACGCCGTTCATCCAGGCCTCGATCGACAATGTGATCCAAACGCTGGTCGAGGCGATGCTGCTGGTGTTCCTCGTCATGTTCCTGTTCCTCCAGAGCTGGCGCGCGACGGTGATCCCGGCGCTTGTGGTTCCGATCGCGCTGCTTGGCGGCTGTCTCGGTCTCTGGGCCTTCGGCTTCTCCATCAACCAGCTTTCGCTGTTCGCGATGGTCGTGGCGATCGGCATCCTTGTCGATGACGCCATCGTCGTCGTCGAGAATGTCGAACGCATCATGGCCGAAGAAGGCCTGTCTCCCGCCAGAGCCACGATCAAGGCCATGGGCCAGATTCGCGGTGCGATCATCGGCATTACCGCTGTGCTCATCGCCGTGTTCCTGCCGATGGCGTTCTTCCCCGGCTCCACCGGCGGCATCTACCGCCAGTTCTCGGTGACGCTGGCGGTGTCGATCTTCTTCTCGGCGTTGCTTGCATTGACGCTGACCCCGGCGCTCTGTGCCACTCTCCTCAAACCGCACACCCATAAGCCGGGTCATACGCCTGAGCCGCGATCCGGCTGGCGGGGATGGCCACAGCGCTTCTTCAATGGTTTCAACGATCGCTTCACCCGTTCGACTGATCGCTATGCAGGCGGGGTCGCTGCCATGCTGTCGCGGCCGCTGCGCTGGCTCGCTGTGTTCGTCGCCGTGGTCGGCGTGACCTGGCTGCTGTTCGCGCGCCTGCCGGGCGGCTTCCTTCCCGAGGAAGATCAGGGCTATTTCGTGATCAACTATGATGCCCCGCCAGCGGCGACGATGGCGCAGACCGAAGCGGCAGTGAAAGCCGTTGAAACCGAGTTCGCGAAGCTTCCCCAGTCGCAGGAGATTTTCTCCGTCATCGGTTTCAACTTCTTTGGCCAGGGTCAGACGGCAGGCCTTTCCTGGGCGATGCTCAAGCCCTTTGACGAACGCAAGGGCAAGGACCTGTCGGTCGATTCCGCCATTGGCGCCGTGTTTGGCGCGGCGGCGAATGTTCCGGGCGCGAATATCTTCGCGATCAATCCGCCGGCGATCGACTCGCTTGGCAACGCCACCGGCTTCACGATGAAGATCGAGGATCGCGGCGGCAACGACCCGGCAGGGCTTCAGGCGGCGTTGGGCGCCATCCTCGGTGCGGCGTCGCAGAATCCGAAGCTGGCGGGTGTCCGTCCTGAGGGGCAACCGCCTTCGCCGCAACTCTATGTCGACATCGACCGTGTCCAGGCGCGCGCGCTCGGCCTCTCGATCGCCGACGTCAACGCCACGCTCTCGATCGCGTTCGGATCGGCCTATGCCAACGACTTTTCCAACGAGGGCAATGTCCAGCGTGTCTATCTGCAAGCCGACGCGCCGCAGCGGATGACCGAGGATGATGTGCTCAACCTGCGGGTGCGCGGCAGCAGCGGCCAGATGGTGCCCTTTTCGGCCTTCACCAAGGTCCACTGGATGCAGGGGGCAACCCAGTTGCAGCGCTATAATGGCTATCCGTCGCTGACCATCTCCGGCCAGGCGGCGCCGGGCGAGTCCTCCGGGACCGCGCTCAAGGAGATGGAGAAGATCGCTGACCAGATCCTCAAGGGCAGTCAGTCCTATGAATGGACCGGAACAGCCTTCGAGGAGAAGCAGGCGGGCGGCCAGATCGGCCTGCTGCTTGGGCTGTCGCTGATCGTCGTCTTCCTCCTGCTGGTCGGGCTTTACAACAGTTGGGCGATCCCGCTTTCGGTCCTGCTGGTGGTGCCGTTCGGTGTTCTCGGCGCGGTGCTGTTCACCATGTTGCGCGGCCTCTCGGCAGACGTCTATTTCAACATCGGCCTTATCACGATCATCGGCCTGGCCGCCAAGAATGCGATCCTCGTGGTCGAATTCGCGATCGAGGACGAGGTTGGCGACCGCACGCCGCTCCAAGCGACGCTGGAGGCCGCGCGGCAACGTCTGCGTCCGATCCTGATGACCAGTCTGGCGTTCATTCTCGGCATGGTGCCGCTGGTGATCGCCGGTGGGGCCGGGTCGGCCAGCCGTCATGCCGTCGGCACCGGTGTGATGGGCGGCATGATCGCGGCGACCGCTTTCGGCATATTCTTCACGCCGCTCTTCTACTTCGCGGCGCGCAAATGGCTGTCGCGCGCGTCTGTTCATCACGCCAGCGATGCGGAGGAACCGAAACCCTTGCCGCCAACCGCCACACCTGATGAGGGAGGAACGGCTCATGCATAAGCTTCTTTGTCTCGGCCTGACGACCGCCCTTGCCGGGTGCAGTCTCGCGCCTGCCTACCGTCAGCCGGTCGCTCCCATCTCCGCGTCTTTCCCCGCCACGCAGCCAGCCAGCCAGGTGTCTGCGGATATCGGATGGCGCGAATATTTCGCCGATCCACGGTTACAGGCCTATATCGCCGCCGCGCTCGCGAATAACCGTGATCTTGCCCAGTCGGTCGCAAGGGTTGCGCAGGCGCGGGCGCAATACCGGATACAGGATGCAGAGCGTTTGCCGCAGTTGAACGTGCAGGCCGGCGCATCGCGGACTCACCAGCCGTTGAATGCCTTGGGCATGGGCAGCGCGTTGCCAGGCGGCGGCCAGCCGGACAGTCCGACCACGATCAGCTTCAATCAATATTCGCTTGGCGTCCAGGTGCCGAGTTTCGAACTCGATTTCTGGGGTCGGGTGCGCAACCTTTCAGAAGCCCAACGTCACGAGTATCTGGCGACGGTAGAAGGCGAGCGTGCCTTCCGCTTGTCTCTGATCGGTCAGGTTGCCGCGACCTACCTGCAAATTCGGGCAGGCGAGGAACAGATCGTTCTTGCCGGACGCGCGGTCGTCAGCCGGCAGGAGGGGCTGGATATCGCGCGGCGGCGCATGGATGCCGGTGTCACGTCCACGGTCGACTATGACCAGGCCAGGCTGCTTGTCACGCAAGTGGAAACCGAACTGGCGGAGTTGCGCCGCACCACCGCTCAGAACGAAAATCTGCTGACGGTGCTGATCGGCGGGCCAGTTACCGAGGCGCTCCCTGCGTCCCGTCCGCTTGGCGAACAGGGCAACCTCACGGCGATCGAGCCGGGCCTGCCGTCGTCCCTGCTCGCCAACCGGCCCGATATTCTTCAGGCCGAACAGCAGTTGCGCGCTGCAAACGCCAATATCGGCGCGGCGCGTGCGGCCTTCCTGCCGTCGATCTCGCTGACGGGGCTGGCAGGGTTTATATCGCCCGCTCTCGATGATCTGACCAACAGCGGTTCCCGGCAATATCAGGTAAGTGGCGCGGCGTTGCTGCCGATCTTCGACTGGGGCCGGCGTAACGCCCAACTCCGCCTCAGCCGGGCGCGGGCCGACGAACTCGTCGCCGCTTATCAGCGCGCGGCACAGGGCGCGTTCCGGGAGGTCGCCGATGCGCTGGTTGGCAGGCAGCTTTATGCCGAGCAGATCGCCGCACAGGCCAGCGCGGTCGAGGCGCAGCGACGCCTCGCGCAGACCGCCCGAAAGCGCTATGACAACGGCATCTCGATCTATCTCGAAGTCCTCGATGCCGAGCGCAGCCTGTTCGCGGCCGAACAGCAATTGCTGGCCTTACGCAGCGCTGAATTGCAGAATGGGGTATCGCTCTATGTCGCGCTTGGCGGCGGTCTGCGGGAACGCTCGCCGATAACGGCGGGCGGTGAGCCGGCAGCAAGCGAAGGTGTGTTTCCATGACCGTTTCCGCAAAGGCTGCTGAGGATATACTGTGCGTCGAAGGGGAATGTCTGTCGGCGGACGCGGTGGACGGTCTGTGTGCGCCGCGTCGTCCGGTCCGGCTCGTCGATTGTGATCTCGATGGGTTGGACCTCTCACGGCGTGATCTGACGGGTTGGACGTTCGAGCGATGCAGCATGCGAAACGGACGTTTCGACGGAGCCATGCTTGAACGGACGGTCTGGAAGTCCTGCCGCGCACCGATAGCCTCTTTCGTTGGTGTTGATCTGTCGGATGCACAATTTCTATCGAGCGATTTCAACAATAGCATTTTCCGACGCGCAAAACTGACGTCGCTGACAGTGCTGTCTTGCAAGCTGACCGGCGCCGATTTGTCGGAAGCAGCAACGATGGGGCTGGGGCTTTCGGAGACCCTGCTAATCGACGCCAAGCTTCCTGGCGTCAGCTTTCGTAAGCAGAGGCTCGTCAAACTGGATCTGAGCCGGGCTGACCTGCGTGGTTGCGACTTCCGGATGGGCCCGCCGAGTCAGCTCGGTGAAACTTC
>JAFEEY010000035.1 GCA_018240865.1 Pseudomonadota bacterium
CACGCAGATGGCGCTGTTCCTCCACGACAAATCCGTGTGGGATATTTCGCTGGAGCAGGCCGGCTATTTCGTCAGCCTCTATTGGCTGGGCGCAATGATCGGCCGCTTCCTCGGCTCCGGCGCGCTGCTGGTGATGCGCGCGACCTCGGTGCTGCTGCTTGCAGCACTGGTGGCCGCGGCCATGTGTCTCGCAGTATTCGCCGCAGGCAGCGGCGTCGCGATCGGTTATGCCGCGCTGTCGATCGGCCTGTTCAACTCGGTGATGTTCCCGACCATCTTCACACTGACCTTGGAACGCTCGACCGCCGGTGACGAGGCGACCTCCGGCCTGCTCTGCACAGCGATCGTCGGCGGCGCATTTGTGCCGCTGCTGGTTGGCAAGGTTGCCGATCAGTCCGGCCACGCCGCGAGCTTCATCGTGCCGATGCTCTGCTACCTTGCGCTGGCGGTGTTCGCCTGGGCGGCAAGCCGGACTTTTGTCACCGCGCCGCACGGCGCCGCCAAGCCGACATTGCACTGATGTTTTCGCGCCGATCGCTGATGCGTCACGCGGTGCTTGCCGCTGGCGCGACCGCCCTGCCCGCTGCGGCTCAGCCCAAACGCGACTGGGCCGCACTCGGCGCCGATGTGAAGGCCGAGATGGTCTGGGCCTGGCGCCATTACCGGGAACGTGCCTGGGGCAAGGATGAGATCAGGCCGGTCAGCGG
The DNA here is from genome assembly GCA_018240865.1 of Pseudomonadota bacterium. GTDB lineage: Bacteria > Pseudomonadota > Alphaproteobacteria > Sphingomonadales > Sphingomonadaceae > Sphingomonas_B. The sequence goes on from JAFEEY010000035.1 coordinate 708, forward strand.
CACTTTCTCGAGCTTCCCATTGAAGACCGCGCACCTCGGCCTCAGCCTGATCGAAGCGATGGACACGCTGTGGGTGATGGGGCTTGATGCTGAGTTCGCCGACGCCCTCGCCTGGGTGAAGGCAGAACTGAGCTTCGATGTGGACGGCGAAGTCTCTGTATTCGAAACCTCGATCCGGCTGGTCAGCGGCCTCCTCTCCGCGCATCACGCCTGCGGCGACCCGAAGCTGCTGGCGCTTGCGAAGGATCTGGCCGAGCGGCTGCTGCCGGCGTTTCAGACGCCGACCGGCATCCCCTACCGCTATGTGAACCTGAAGACCGGCGCGGTCCGCGACCCGAAGACCAATCCGGCGGAGACCGGCACCTATCTGCCCGAATGGGGTACGCTCAGCCGGTTGACCGGCGATGCGCGCTTCGAACAGGCGGCGAAGCGAGCGCTAGTGGCGATGTTCGAGCGGCGGTCGAAGCTCGACCTGCTCGCCGACACGATCGACGCGACCACTGGCACATGGCTCAGCAAGCGCGCGACGATCGGGCCGCCGGTCGACAGCTATTACGAGTATCTGTGGGACGGCTGGCAGCTGCTGGGTGACCGCGACTGCCTCACCATGTACCGCACGCTCACCGCGGCGATCCTGAAGCATCAGCGCGAAGTCCGCGACGGGCGGTTATGGTTCACAACCGTCGATTTCGAGACAGGCAAAGTCATATCGCGCGAGCAGGACGAGCTGTCCTCCTTCTATGGCGGGCTGCTGGCGCAGGGCGGCAACATGGCGGAGGGCGCGGCCTACACGCGCGCCTTCGCCTGGCTGCAGGACAAATATGGCGTGCTGCCCGAAGGCTATGACTATGGATCAGGCGCGGTCACGGCCAAAACCAACAATCTACGGCCCGAACTCGCCGACGCGGCGTTAAACCTGTGGCTGCTCGACGGCCACGAGGAATGGCGCGAGATCGCCCGCACCCACTATCTGAACATGAAGGCGAGCAGCAAAACCGCCTATGGCTATGCCGCGCTCGCGGACGTCACCGCCAGCCCCAAGGTCCAGCGCGATCATTGCCCCGGCTATTGGTGGTCGGAGCAGATGAAATATTATTATCTGATGTTCGCCGATGCGAAGCGGTTCGATTACCGCCGCAATTATCTCTCGACCGAGGGCAATGTGCTGCTCGGGATCAAGCGCGGGGCTGCCTGATGCTGTCTTTCCTGCTGGCTGCCGCCCTTGCGACGTCCGGCTTCGATGCGGTCGATCCGTTCATCGGCACCGGCGGCCAGGGCCATACGTTTCCCGGCGCAGTCGCGCCGTTCGGCATGGTCCAGCTGAGCCCGGACACGGACACAAGCTGCCAAATCCGCGAATGCTACGCCCACGCCGCCGGCTATCGCTACAACGACCCGACGATCCAGGGCTTCTCGCACACCCATTTCTCCGGCGCCGGCCATTCGGACCTGGGCGATTTCCTCGTCATGCCGGTCGCGGGCGAGGCAGTGCCGTTGGAGCCCGGCGACCCGGCCAAGCCCGGCTCCGGCTATCGCTCCCGCTTCGATCACAAGCAAGAGCAGGCACAACCCGGCTATTACGCGGTCAAGCTGCTGGACAGCGGCGTCGCGGCAGAGATGACGGCGGGCACGCGCATCGGCGTCCATCGCTACACCTTCCCAGCGGGCAAGGCCGCGCATCTGGTGCTCGATCTGCGCTCGTCGCTCTACAATTATCCGGGCAAGACCATGTGGTCGACAGTGCGGCTGCATTCCGACGGCACCATCACCGGCATGCGCGAGACGCGCGGCTGGGCGCCGGCGCGCAAGCTGTGGTTCGCTATCCGCTTTTCAGAGCCAGTGGAGGACTGGGCCTTCCTCAATCGCGAAAAGGATATTCCGTACAAGGGCTTCCGGGGCCCTTCGCGGGGGCAAGATTCCGTGGCGATGTTGGCTGGCCGGGCGCTAGTTGCACGCTTCGATTTTGGCGTGATCAAACGACCGCTGGAAGTGCGTGTCGCTCTCTCAGGCGTCGACGAGGCCGGTGCGATCCGCAATCTGGACAGCGAGCCTGGCAGCTTCGACGCAATCCGAGCCAAGACCCGAGCCTTATGGGAGAAGTCGCTCGGCGCCGTCGCAATCGACGCGCGACCGGATACCAAGCGCATGCTCTATACGGCGCTTTACCATGCCTTCATGGCACCCAGCGTGTTTGGTGACGTGGACGGACGCTGGCGCGGCCCGGACGATGAAGTGCATCTCGCCAAGGGTTTCACCTTCCACTCAACTTTTTCGCTGTGGGACACGTTCCGCGCCGAACACCCGCTGCTGATCCTGACCCAGCCGGAAAGGCGCAACGCGGATTTCATCAACTCGCTGATCGCCAGCCAGCAGGTGAGCCCGTTCGGCATCCTTCCCGTCTGGCAATTCCAGGGCCGCGAAACCTGGACGATGATCGGCTACCACGCCGTGCCGGTGATCGCCGACGCCTATCTGAAGGGCATTCGAGGTTTCGATGCCAGAGTCGCACTGGATGCGATGGTCGCGAGCGCGACCTACGCCCCCTATGGCGGCCTTGGCGACTATATGAAGCTGGGCTTCGTGCCGATCGACCGCGAGCCGGAAGCCGCGTCCAAGACCGTCGAATACGCCTATGACGACTGGACGATCGCGCGGATGGCCGAGGCGATGGGCCGCCCCGATATCGCCAAGGCCTTTTCCGCCCGCGCGCTCAACTGGCGCAACAGCTTCGATCCTAAGACCGGCTTCCTGCGCGCCCGCAGGGCCGACGGCAGTTTCCGCGAACCGTTCGACCCGACCGCGATCAATTACGGCAGCGACTATACCGAGGGGAATGCCTGGCAGTATAGCTGGTTCATGCCGCAGGATCAGGGCGGCCTGATCCGCGTGCTGGGCGGCGATGCTGCGACCGTTACCAAGCTCGACGCGATGTTCGACTACGACAATTCGAAGCTCGATTATTCCCATGCCGAAGATATCGCGGGACTGATCGGCCAATATATCCACGGCAACGAGCCGAGCCACCATACCGCCTATCTCTACGCCTATGCCGGAGCGCCCTGGCGAACCCAGGCGCGGCTCGCGCAGATCGTCTCCAGCCAGTATAAGCCGGCGCCCGATGGCCTCTCCGGCAATGACGATCTCGGCCAGATGTCCGCCTGGCTGATGTTCACCGCGATGGGCTTCTATCCAGTGGCGCCCGGCAGCAACGAATATGTGATCGGCCGTCCGTTCGCCGACCGCATCGTGCTGAACCTGCCGAACGGAAAGCGCTTCAGGATCGTTGCCGAGAACTTGTCAGACGCGAATGTCTATGCCGGTCAGATCGCGCTCAACGGCCGCCCGCTCGATCGCGTGTTCCTCACGCACAAGCAGATCATGGCCGGCGGCGAATTGCGCTTTTCGATGCAGAACACGCCAAACCGAAACTGGGGGACGGCGGTGACGGCCCGCCCCTATTCGATGACCGGTTATTGAGCCTTGGAACCAGCGCTCCGGCCTCCGCCGGAACGCTGGTTCCTTCGCCTTACTTCGCCATGGCCGGTTCGGCGATCCTGATCGGCTCCACGCTGTCAAGGTTCTGCGGCAAGTCGAAACGATCGGCATTCATCACCTTTGTCCACGCCGCGACGAAATCGCTGACGAACTTCCGTTCGTTTCCTTTTTCGGCATAGACCTCGGCCACGGCGCGCAGCTGACTGTTCGAGCCGAAGATCAGGTCGGTGCGGGTTGCCCGCCACTTCTCCTGCCTGCCGCCGCGATCATAGCCGATGAAGAGCTCGTCGCCACTTTCGTCGACCACTTTCCAGAACGTGTCGTTGTCCAAAAGATTGACGAAGAAGTCGTTTGTAAGCTGACCCTTGCGGCTGGTAAACACGCCTTCCGGCGCATCCTTGTGATTGGCGCCGAGCACACGCAGTCCGCCCAGCAACACCGTCATTTCCGGCACCGACAGGCCGAGCATCGATGCGCGGTCGAGCAACAATTCCTCGGTTTTCACCGACTGCCTGATCTTGAGATAGTTGCGGAAGCCGTCCGCCACCGGCTCCATCACCGCGAAGCTTTCGACGTCCGTCCAATCCTGCGTCGCGTCGCCGCGACCGCCGGCGAACGGAACCTCCATGTCGAAGCCCGCATCTTTCGCCGCTTTTTCGACAGCGGCGGTGCCGGCGAGCACGATCGCATCTGCCATCGACAGATTACCGCGCAGCCCGTCGATCTTCGCCAGCACGCGACCGAGTTCCTCCGGCTCATTCACTGCCCAATCCTTTTGCGGTTCGAGCCGGATACGCGCGCCGTTGGCGCCTCCGCGATGGTCGGTGCGGCGATAGGTCGCCGCCGAGCCCCAAGCGGTCTTGACGAGCTGACCGATGCTCAATCCCGCATCAAGGATCTTCGCCTTGAACGCGGTCACATCGGCGTTGGCGGGCTTCGCACCGGCGGGAACCGGGTCTTGCCAGATCAGATCCTCTTCCGGCACTTCCGGCCCGAGGTACCGGACCTTCGGCCCCATGTCGCGGTGGGTCAGCTTGAACCAGGCACGCGCGAAAGCGTCCTTGAACGCCTCGTGATCGTTGCGGAACTTCTCGGAGATCACGCGGAATTCGGGATCGACCTTCAGCGCCATGTCGGCCGTGGTCATCATCGTCGGCACACGCTTGCTGGGATCATGCGCGGCCGGCGCCATGTCTTCGAGCTTCTGATTGACCGGCTGCCACTGCTTCGCACCCGCCGGGCTGAGAACCAGCTCATAATCATAATCGAAAAGCAGGCGGAAATAGTTCGAGGACCACTCCGTCGGCGTGTTCACCCATGACCCCTCGAGGCCGCTTGTGATTGCATCCTGGCCAGAGCCGCCTCCGTGCGCGTTGGCCCAGCCCAGGCCTTGCAGCGAGATGTCGGCCGCTTCGGGCGCCGCGCCGACAAGGCCCGGATCGCCAGCGCCATGCGCCTTGCCAAAGGTATGGCCGCCGGCCGTCAGTGCCACCGTTTCCTCATGGTTCATGGCCATGCGCTCGAACGTCTCCTTGATGTCGCGGGCCGATTGCAAGGGATCCGGGACGCCGCCGGGGCCTTCCGGATTGACGTAGATGAGGCCCATCTGGATCGCCGCCAGGGGCTGCTCCAGCTCCAGCTCCTCTTCCGGCAAGATGCGGGTCTTGTTCGCCGGATGACCGACGAATTGCTCCTCGGTCCCCCAGTAGATGTCGCGTTCGGGCTCGAACACGTCCTTGCGTCCGCCGCCGAAGCCGAAGATCGGGCCGCCCATCGATTCGATCGCGACGTTGCCGGCGAGAATGAAGAGGTCCGCCCAGCTGATGTTCTTGCCGTATTTTCGCTTGATCGGCCACAGTAGACGCCGCGCCTTGTCGAGATTGCCGTTATCCGGCCAGGAGTTGAGCGGAGCGAAACGCTGCTGGCCGCTATTGGCGCCGCCACGCCCGTCAGCCGTGCGATAGGTGCCGGCCGCGTGCCAGGCCATGCGGATGAACAGACCGCCATAATTGCCATAGTCCGCAGGCCACCAGGGCTGGCTGTCGGTCATCAAAGCGGTGAGATCGGCCTTGAGCGCATGGTAGTCGAGCGCTTTGAACGCTTCCGCATAATCGAAATCGGCGCCCATCGGGTCGGGCGAGGCGCCGCCTTGGTTGAGAACTTCCAGTGGAAGCGACTCAGGCCACCAGTCGCGGTTCGTGCGGCCGAGCAGCGAACGAACATTGGTGGGGCCATTCACCGGGCAACCGCCCGTGATATCGCCGGTCTTCGCGTCCATGGCTCTCTCCTGTTCCGATCAATATTGTTGCGGGAATACAGGCTAGATCGAACGGTTCAGTGACGGAAATGATCAAAGTTGGTCACAATCTCTCGCGCATTCGATCAAAGGACGCTTCCGCAATTGCCACCGACGCCATTTCGACGACGCCGCAGCTGCATTCTTCCAACATTGCTGCACCGCAAAATACATCTTGTATAATAAGCATTGTATATTATATGGCCGCATATGGCCGACCAGACCGGATTTTTGATCAGTGATGTCGGGCGCCTGCTGCGGCGCAATTTCGACGTGCGCGCGCGCTCGATCGGCGTGACCCGCCCGCAATGGAAGCTGTTGACGACGCTGGCGAGAAACGAAGGCGCGAACCAGGGGCGGCTTGCCGACCTGATCGACGTCGAACCCATCTCGCTTTGCCGGATGATCGACCGGCTTGAAGAAAGCGGCCTTGTCGAACGGCGGACGGACCCCGCCGATCGACGCGCCTGGCGCATCTATCTGACCGAGCAGGCCCACCCGATTCTTTCCGAACTGCGCACACTGGCGGACGAATTGCTGGATCAGGCGCTGGACGGACTCTCCGCCCAAGACCGCGCACGGCTGGACGAGTCGCTGCAGCGGATACGCAAAAATCTGGAAGCATTTGAAGATCAGGGAAGTGAAGTTGCCAATGGCTGACGCCGATCGTCCCATCATCGCCCAGCGCGAGCTGGAGGGTATCAAGTCCGAAGAAAAATCCGGACGCGGCTGGGCGCGCCTCGCCGTTTTGTTCTCAATTCCGCTCATCATCGTCGCGATCGGCGTTTATCTGTGGCTGACATCCGGCCGGTTCGTGTCGACCGACAATGCCTATGTTCAGCAGGACAAGGTGTCTGTGTCGGCGGATGTTGGCGGCCGTATCGTCGAAGTGGCGGTGCGGGAAAACCAGCACGTCAAAAAAGGCGACCTGCTGTTCCGCATCGACCCAGAGCCGTATCGCATCGCGGTCGAGCAGGCACGGGCCGCGCTCGCCAATGCGCAGGTCAATGTCCAGACCATGCAGACCGAATATCAGGGGAAGGGCGCCGATATCGAAGGCGCGCGCATCGCGATCCAGCAGGCGCAGGAAGATTTCGGCCGCCAGTCGGAACTGATGAAGCGCGGCTTCACCACCCGCGCATCCTATCTGAACTCCCAGCACGCGCTGCAGCAGGCAAAGGTTCAGCTTGCCAATGCCCAGGCGCAGGCGGCGGAGGCGCGCGCCAAGCTGCAGACCGGCGCCGCCGTGCCGGGCGTCAATCCGCAAATCGCCGCGGCTAGGGCTCAGCTCGATCAGGCGCTTCTGAACCTCAAGCGCACCGAAGTCCGCGCGCCGGCGTCGGGCACGATCAGCCAGTCCGATCGCCTTCAGGTCGGCAACCAGATCATTCAGGCAATGCCGGCGGTCAGCATCGTCGTCGGTGACCGTGTCTGGGTGGAAGCCAATTTCAAGGAAACCCAGCTCAACAAGGTGCGCGTCGGCCAACCGGCCGAAGTCGAGATCGACGCCTATTCGGGCCTGAAGCTCAAGGGTCATGTGTGGAGCTTCGGCGCAGGAACGGGGGCCGAATTCTCAGTGCTGCCGGCCCAGAACGCGAACGGCAATTGGGTGAAGGTCACGCAGCGCGTGCCGGTGCGGATCGCGATCGACGAGGCTTCGCCGCGGCCGCTGCTCGCCGGCCTCAGCGCGGATGTGAAGGTCGATGTCCGCGACCACCGCTAGCCTTGGCGCTAGTCCCGGCGCCGACGTTCCGGCGACGCCGGTCGAGAATAAGGGTCTGCTGACGGTCGCGGTGATGCTCGCGACGGTCATGCAGATCCTCGACACGACGATCGCGAACGTCGCCCTGCCCCATATGCAGACCGCGCTGGGCGCCACCGCCGACACGATTACATGGGTGCTGACCAGCTATATCGTCGCCTCGGCGATAGCGATCCCGATCACCGGCTGGCTGTCCGACCGGTTCGGATCGCGCAACCTGTTCCTGTTCGCGGTCGGTGGCTTCGTTGTCGCGTCGATGCTGTGCGGGATCGCGACCAGCCTGGAGGAAATGGTGGCGTTCCGGGTGATGCAGGGCATTGCCGCGGCCTTCATCAATCCGCTGTCGCAAACCGTGATGATGGACATCAACCCGCCCAGCAAACAGGCGCGGGCCATGACCATCTGGGGCCAGGGCATTATGGTGGGCCCGATCCTAGGTCCGGTGCTGGGCGGCTGGCTGACCGACAATTTCGACTGGCGCTGGTGTTTCTATGTCAACGTTCCGTTCGGCATCGTGACATTCGCGGTGATGTGGGTGCTGCTGCCATCGAAACCGCTGCGCCCCCGGCGCTTCGATCTTGTCGGTTTCTCGCTGCTCGCGCTCGCGCTGTCCGCCTTCCAGATCATGCTCGATCGCGGTCAGCAGCTCGACTGGTTCGACAGCTGGGAAGTGCGGATCGAAGCGGGGCTCGCGCTCGCGGCCGCATGGATGTTCGGTGTCCATCTGTTCACGGCGAAGCACCCGATGTTCGACCGGGCGGTACTGAACAACCGCAACATGGCGACCGGCCTGTTCTTCATGGTCGTGATCGGTGTCGTCATGTTCGCGACCATGGCGCTGCTGCCGCCCATGCTGCAGCGCATCTGGGATTATCCGGTGGTCGATGCTGGCATGCTGCTCGCCCCGCGCGGTGTGGGCGTGCTGATCACGATGACGGTGGCAGGCAAGCTGATGGGCAAGGTCGATCCGCGCTGGCTGGTCGGCACCGGCCTCGCCATCGCCGCCCTGTCGCTGTGGCAGATGACGACCTGGTCGCTGGGCATGGACCGGACCTGGATCATCATCAGCGGTACGGTGCAGGGTCTCGGCATGGGCCTCGTCTTCATGCCGCTGAACCTGACCGCCTTCGCGACGCTGGATCCCAAATACCGCACCGAGGGGGCCAGCCTGCTCAATCTGTTCCGCAGCATCGGCGCGTCGGCGGGCATCTCGGTCGTCACGACGTTCCTCGCCCGCAACCTTCAGACCAGCCATGCCGATCTCGCCGGCTATCTGACGCCGTTCAGCCTGCCGGCGGTCGACCCTTCCTACGCCCAGACTTTGGGCGCGGCGGGCGACACGATCCTGGCGATGGCCGATGCCGAAGTGAACCGGCAGGCGCTGATGATCGCCTATCTGGACGACTTCAAGCTGATGATGTTCGTGACGATCCTGGCGGTGCCGCTGGTGATCCTGCTCCGCCGTCCGTCAAGGCGCCCAGATATGCAGCACATGGTGATGGAATAGCCGGCGGCTTTTCGGGCGGGGAAGTGGTGCTGCCGGTGAGGATTGAACTCACGACCTCAGCCTTACCAAGGGCCGGGACCGTCTCTCCCTCGCCACTCGCTCCGACCTTCCGCTGCACGATCAGGTCACGGCACCGGGCGCCACTTGGCTCGACCGCCAGCTCATCGCGCGCGAACCCGTCGCGACCGGCAACGGGTTCGGTATCGGGATCCGCGATGCGCTGGCAGCGCGATCGCGAGAGCTGGAAGCCGCCGGCCTCGCCCGCCGGCAGGGCGATGGCTTCCGGTTCGAGCGCGACCTGATCGAGACCCTGCGTGCGCGGGACTTGGCGCATGAGACCAAGGCGATCGCCGCGCGCACCGGCCTCGCGCACCGGCCATCGGGCGAAGGCGATCATGTGAGCGGCATCTACCGCGCGCGGGTGACGCTCGCGTCGGGCCGGTTCGCGATGATCGACGATGGTCTGGGCTTCCAGCTGGTCCCTTGGCGGCCCGCGCTCGATCCGCATCTCGGCAAGCATCTCAACGGCACGATGGGACGCGGCGGCAGCGTCGATTGGACGCTCGGCCGTGGCCGGGGTCTGGGGCTATGAAGCGGCGCTCAACCGCGCACCGCGCGCAACGTCTCGATCGGGAGGATCAGGGTCAGCTCCCCCAGCGGCGACCGCATGAAGCCATGATGCTCATAGAAGCGCGCAGCGGTCTCATCGATCGCGTGGATGGCAATGCCGCGCGCGCCGGCAATCTCGGACGCCGCGAGACATCGGCCGAGAGCATCGCCCAGAAGGTCGCCGCCCAAGCCCCCTCCCTGCCAATCACGATCGACCGCGAGCCGCGCGATCAGCAGCAACGGCACTTTATCCGGCATCGCCCGGCGGAGCTTCGCGCTCGGCAGCGCCGCACGCTGCTCCGTCGCGGTGGCGATCGTATAATAGCCGACGATCCGGAGCGGGTTTGCCACGTCGCAGATGACATAGGTGCGCGCCGACAGACCTTCGCTGGTCCGCGCCCGCTCCTTGAGCCAGCTGTCGAGTGTCTCGTGACCGGACGCGAAGGGTTCGGCGTCATGCTCCGCGCGCAGCGGTGCCGGTGCAGTCACGGCGCGCATCGTCATGCTTCGTCAGCGATCCGAGGTCAGCGGTCCCAGGCGGGCTTGCGGCGCATCAGCTCTCTGAGCTTTTCGGACGGGGCCGACGGCGCGTCGAGCATCGCCAGAAACGCGGCATGGTGCTCGTCGTCGAGGAAGAAGCTGCGCTGGTCGAGAAGCGTATTCTCCGCCTCGCGGCGCGCGCTCTCCAGCATGAACTCGGACAGCTTCTGGCCGCGCATCGCCGCTGCGCGGTTGAGCAACGCCTTGGTGCTCGCCATCGCGCGCACCTGGATCACGTCATCCTTACGCGCCGACCCGCGCCGGTCCTGCCCGTGGCTCTCCGTTCGCGCCATTGCTCACATCCTTACCAGCTGCCCAAGCAGCCAAACTGTCATGACAACAGCAATACAGTTTTTGCATCGAAAGGTCCAGCCATGAATGCCGCCAGGATGTTGTGGGGCCAGGTCATCGCTGTCTTTACGATCGTGCTGACCGCGATCTGGGCGGCGACGCAATGGACGGCCGAGGCCTTGGCATTCCAGCCCGAGCTCGGGCAGCCTTGGTTCTGGCTGGGTGGCTATCCGGTCTATGTTCCGCCCGCCTTTTTCTGGTGGTGGTTCAGCTTCGATGCCTATGCGCCCGATATCTTCGTGACCGGTGCCTATATAGCTGCGTCGGGCGGGATCGTGGCAGTGACGGTCGCCATTGCCATGTCTGTGCGGCGCGCGCGCGAAGCGGAGAAGGCCGAGACCTTCGGGTCGGCGCGCTGGGCCAATGAGCGCGAGATCAAGCGGGCTAGCCTGTTCAGCGAGGATGGCGTGGTGCTCGGCTGTTATGGCTCGCGCTATCTGCGCCATGACGGACCGGAACATGTCCTGTGCTTTGCTCCAACGCGCAGCGGCAAAGGCGTGGGACTGGTCCTTCCGACCCTGCTGACCTGGCCGGGCTCGGCGATCATCCACGACATCAAGGGCGAGAATTGGCAGCTCACCGCCGGCTTTCGCGCGCGCCATGGCCGCGTGCTGTTGTTTGACCCCACCAATCCCTTGTCCGCCGCCTACAATCCATTGCTTGAGGTGCGCAAAGGCGCGTGGGAAGTGCGCGATGTCCAAAATGTCGCCGACGTGCTGGTCGATCCCGAAGGCAGTCTTGAAAAGCGCAACCATTGGGAGAAAACCAGCCATGCGCTGCTGGTCGGGGCGATCCTCCATGTGCTTTACGCCGAGGCCGACAAAACGCTGGCCGGAGTCGCCGCCTTTCTTTCCGATCCCAAGCGGCCGATCGCGGCGACGCTGCGCGCGATGATGACGACGCCGCATCTGGGGGAAGCCGGCGTCCACCCCGTTGTCGCCTCGGCCGCGCGCGAACTCCTCAACAAATCCGACAATGAGCGATCGGGCGTGCTGTCGACCGCCATGTCGTTTCTGGGCCTGTACCGCGATCCGGTGATTGCCGAGGTCACGCGCGCCTGCGACTGGCGCATCCGCGACCTGGTCGAGAGTGCTATGCCGGTCTCGCTCTATCTCGTCGTCCCGCCATCGGACATCAGCCGGACCAAGCCGCTCATCCGCCTGACCCTCAACCAGATCGGCCGGCGGCTGACCGAGGAGCTGACGCTGCAAGGCAAGCAGCATCGTCTTCTCTTCATGCTCGACGAATTCCCGGCGCTCGGCCGGCTCGACTTTTTCGAAAGCGCGCTCGCCTTCATGGCCGGCTATGGCATCAAGAGCTTCCTGATCGCGCAGAGCCTCAACCAGATCGACAAGGCCTATGGGCCGAACAATTCGGTCCTCGACAATTGCCATGTTCGCGTTGCCTTCGCGACCAATGACGATCGCACCGCCAAGCGCCTTTCCGACGCGCTCGGCACCACCACCGAGATGCTCGATGAAGAATTATGCCGGGCACCGGCTGAGCCCCTGGCTCGGCCATCTGATGCTCTCCCGGCAGGAATCGGCGCGCGCCTTGCTGACGCCTGGCGAAGTCATGCAGCTTCCGCCGAACGAAGAGATCGTGATGGCGGCTGGTGCCCCGCCGATCCGCGCGGTCAAAGCGCGCTACTACACGGACGCGCGGTTTACCGCCCGCATCTTGCCCTCACCCACGCCAACTTTGCTCGAACCTGCCCGGCGGCCAAAGGACGACTGGACGATGCTCGACCCGATCGCTCCACCGACGCCGCCGGCGTCAGCGCCCGATCCCCGGAGCGTCGCCACGACGGGCAATGCGGAAGCCGCATCCGCCGGGCTTTCCGAAAGCGATTCCGCAAATGCGGGCGTCCGACGTGAGCCGGGCCTTGGCGACCATGAGGACATCGTGCCAGCGGCGAGGATCCCGGAGCGTGAATTCGAATTCGATTTCGACAGGGACGATCCGGGCGACGACGCGGCGCGGGATCGGCTCCAGATCGACCGGAGCATGGTGCGCAATGCCCGCACCGCCGCGCTCGATCCGGACGATGGGATCGACCTGTGAGCGGTCCTCGCGAAAAGCATAGCTTTCGGTTACCCGCTGCGCTGATGCGAGGCCTCGATGCCGCAGCGCGTAGCCGGCAGGTATCTCGCGCGGCGATCGTCGAGGCGGCACTGGCCTCCTATCTGTCACAGGACGGCGCCGAACGCTTCGAAGCGGCGATCACCCGGCGGCTCGACCGGCTGACGCGCCAGCTCGATCGCGCGGCCTGGCATCTCGACCTTTCCAATGAGACGCTCGCTTTGTTCATCCGCTTCTGGCTGAACACCACGGTTCCGCTGCCCGATACCGCGCAACGTGCGGCGCAAGCGATGGGCAAGGAGCGCTGGGAGCGGTTCGTCGAATCGCTCGCGCGCCGGATGGAGTCCGGTCCACGGCTCGGCGGTGAAATCGCGCGCGACGTGCCTGGCCGTGAATGATGGGCCGCCTTGGGGCACCCTCGGGTCGGTTTATCGGACCCAAACGGGTGCACGCCATCAAGGCGCATGGCGTTGAATAAATAAGTCAGATCGCGTACATCTTGAACATGTACGAATAGCGAGGATGCGAAGATGCCTCAGGCTGCCATAGAGGACAACAAGCGCATGAACCTGCGGGTCTCGCCGGAGACCAAGGCCAAGCTCGTGCGCGCCGCCGCCCTGCGCAACACCGACCTGACCAATTTCGTGACGCAGACCGCTCTGCGGGAAGCCGAAGCCGTGATCGAGGCGGCCGAGGTCGTTCGCCTGACAGCGCGCGATCACGCGCGGATATTCGAGCTACTGGAAAATCCGCCCAAGCCCAATGCGAAGCTGCGGGCGGCCATCGCGGCGCTGCCCCACACGCTATGACGCTTCCCGCCTGGCGAGAGGAAGCCATCGCGAAATCGCATGATCGCCAGCCCTTCGACTGCGGCGATCCGGCGATGAACGACTTTCTCCGACGCTATGCGCGTCAGAACCACGAACAGAACGCCTCGAAGACCTTCTGCGCGATCGACGTCGCCACACCCGACCGCGTGCTCGGCTTCTACACCGTCGCTCCCTCAGCGGTGGCGCACGCGGACGCACCGGCATCGATGACGAAGGGGCTGGCCAGCACGAAGTGGCCGGATTCAAGCTGGCGCGCATCGCGACCGATATCTCCGTTGCTGGCCAGGACCTGGGTGGTCAGCTCCTCGCGGCCGGCGCGCTTCGCTGCCTGCGGATCGCGGCCGAGGCTGGCGGCGTGCTGTTAATTATCGACGCCAAGGGCGAGCGCGCGGCGCAGTGGTATGCCAGCCATGGCGCGGAGCCGCTTATCGACCAACCGCTTACTCTGGTCATGCCGCTCGCCACCTTTGCCGCCGACCTCCGGGCCAAAGGCCTTCTCTGACGAGATTCGGACCTGCCTCCCCCCTTTTATTGTGACCTATCTCATCCGGCGCCGAGACAGCATTGGTGACGCGCGTTGCTCAGCGACGCCGGAAGAGAAACGTCGTCGCGGCCGAGCACTTCTTTGTCGATCTGCTCCTGCTCGTTCCCACTGATTATCGCATTCAGTCGGCCAGGAGGTCTTCGATCGTGCGATCAAGCAAGACTCCCCATTCTTTCTGATCCGCAATGATTTGCTGAACATGGTCGAGCACTTGCTGGAATTTGGGCTCGGTCCGAAGGCGCGCCCCCAGGCGATCGGCAAGGAGATGCTCGATCACGGCCCGCCGCAAATCGTCTCTGGACTGCTCATTCCTGCCTGCGCGGCGGACGAGATCACGCAATTCATTCGGTGCGAACCGCGCCTGCCGGTCATTATGGGTTTCACCGCTCCGTTTGCGGCCGCGCGCCTCCAGCTGAAGCTGCAGCAACCGGACAAGCCGCGCGGTTGTGACCGGGTCCGTCAATGGCGTGTCTCGCCAGGCACGGCGCGCAGCTGCGCCTGAAGCAGCAATTGATCAACGGGTGAAGTCGCCGACTCCTCTTGGGGCAGACCGTCATCGGAAATCAGGCCCTTGTCATGCAATTCATCCAAAATCAGCTGCATGTCGTTGTTGATCAAAGGGTGCTCGGTATTAAGCGCCATTCCATTCAGCAGAAACCTCCGGGCATCGGCCCAGCGGTCCTCGGCCAAACGCATCAGGCCCATGGCGAGCAAGCGGAAAGCATTCTCTTCGCTGGATTGCTGAAACGGCGCCCAAATTTGTGCGGCGGCGTCGGGAAAGCCCGAGGTGAATTCCAGAAACCCGAACTGGAAACGCGCCAGGTCGAAACCGGGCGAGAGAAGCAGTGCCGCATGCATCTCTCGGCGCGCCTCATCGTAGCGCTGCAGACCGGCCAGCAACGATCCTTTCAGGAACAAGAGGCGTGCGTCTTCATAGATTGGGAGCAAGGCGTCGATGCGCCCTATCGCGGCTTCGTCGTCTTGCGCTGCCAGTGCCAGCAGCGGTTCGAGCTCGTCGTCGGGGCATGTCGTCATCGTTTCAATCTCTGCTTTGAACCGTTGATGGAACTCGCGGGCGAACCTAGCCGCCTGCCGAGGCGTGCGACAGCATCCTTGTGGATCTGGGATATGCGTCCTTTGGTCACACCCAGGATCGCGGCCGCCTGATCAAACCGCAGACCATCGAAATAGTGGAGCCGGACAACCAGCCGTTCACGATCCGGCAGCTGATCGACCTGGCGTCGGAGCAAGTCCATCGTCTGCCGCCAGGCCAGCGTTTCGAACGCGTCTGGCGCCGGATCAATGGCCGCCGCGTCGTCCAGCATGAAGCCCAGCGCCAATCCAGAAACCAGGTCGCCGAGCAAATCCAGCGCATCGTCCAGGCCGACAGCCTCGGCGATCCCACCTGACGAAATAGATCGAAGCCGTTCCCTGGCGATCTTCCGCCGCACACTGATCTGGCGGTTAATCTCGCAATGGCTGGCGATACCGTTCACAACGCTGCCCGCGATCCGTCGGGCCGCGAAGAACCGGAACGGGACGCCGAGCTGGGGCTTGAACCGGTCGATCGCCTCCAGCAGGCCCGCATAGGCGAGCTGGATCAGTTCAGGGAACGGTATCGGCACAATCGCATCGCGGCGAAAGTGGCGCGCCGCGATGCCGCGCGCCATCGGTGCATAGCGCTCGAACAGAACCAGCCTGTCGTCCGAAGACCGGGCGGCGGCGTATTTCGCCCAGAGCGCGGCCTCGGCGGCGTCGGGAGTCACCGGACGCGCTGGGTTCAATGGAAAGTTCCGATGACGCTGCGCATCAACAGACCCCAACCGTCGATCAGCACGAACATCAGGATCTTGAGCGGGAGCGAAATGGTGTTGGGCGGCACCATTAGCATGCCGAGCGACAACAGGATGGCAGACACGACGAGGTCGATGAGCAGGAACGGCAGAAGCACGACGAAACCGATCGTGAAGGCAGTGCGCAACTCGTTCAGCATGAACGCCGGCACCAGCTGGACGATGCCGACGCCCTCGGGCCGATCCGGAAGCGGCTTGCGCGCGATCTCATAGATCGTCGCCAGATCCTCGTCATGCACTTGGCGCAACATGAATGCCCGCAACGGCGCCGCGCTCTTCTGCGCGGCCTCCTCCAACCCGACCCGACCCGCGAGGAACGGCCTGATCCCTTCATCAGCCACGGCTTGTAAAGCCGATCCGGTCGACAGCAGCGTCAGGAACAGCGACAGGGTCAGCAGCACGATATTCGGCGGCGTCTCCGGCATGCCAAATGCGTGCCGTACTATCGACAGCACCACCGCGATGCGGACGAAGGATGTCATGCACACAAGCAGAGCCGGGATGAATCCGAGCAGCGTGAGCAACAGCGCCGTCCGGACAGTTTCGTTAATCGCGAGCGGCGGCTGGGCGGCCGACGCGAAGAACTGCAGCATCATGCCGAAGCCCCATCATCCGGATTATCGGCGGACTGGTATTCAGCGAGCTGGGCGCCGCCTGGCGCCGACACCAGCAGATATTCAGTATGGTCGACCCTCACCAGTGACAGCGACGTCTGCGGTCCGGTCCGTACCGTCTCCAGCAATTGAAGCCTGCGCGGGCGCGTTCGCCAGGCAGGCACGATCGACACACCGCCGCGCGATCGCAGGACAAACGCCGCGGCCAGTGCGAGGCCGAGACAAAGGGCGAGCCCCAGGATCATTCTGAGCCATGGTATCGCGTCCGAAGACGTATTGCCGCCCAGCCGCGCCCAGGCAGAATCGATCGGGATCGTCGAAGCGACGAGATATGCCGCGAAAAAATGCCGCTTCATGGCGCTGTCTTCGGCGCCTCGGTGATGCGGATGCCAAAACGATCGCCGACTGTGACGATTTCTCCGTGCGCGACCGTCTTCCCGTTGAGCGTGAGCGCCACTTGACCATCAAGCGGCGTGTCGAGATTGATCACCGCGCCCGCTTCCAGGCCGAGCAGAGCCCGCACCGAGAGACGCCCCGAGCCCAGCCGGGCGACAAGCTCGACCTCGACGTCCTGAAAGATTTCGGCATCGAGCGAGAGGCTCGTTTTTTCACTTTTCGAAGTCATCTGGAGATCGTCCGGCTCATATTTGTCAGGCGGCCAAAAGCGCTAGCTGATCGGCATTGGTTTGAAGGCGGGCACGCGCCAGGGATCCGCCCGATTTGGTGAGCCGAAGACGGACATCCCTGGTTGGATCGGTATCGAACAGAAGCACGTCGCCGGTGCCCAGTGTCTGGAATTCCCGAACCGAGAGCGTCACGTTTCCCAGAATCGCGTCAAACCGAATCTCTTCATGGGCCAAGGCGTCCAAGACAGAGTCCGATCGCACTGGCCCGGGCGAGCCGATACGCGCCTTGCGACCGCGGACCAGATTGGCCCAGCGCAATGTGAGATGCGCGATGGTCGCGCCCCCGCCCGCTCCGCGGAGCGGGAATGATACGATCGCATCGTCCGGGCTTGCCGGCGCCTGCGGGGGAAACTGGAGGTCGGCCGCGAGATCGGCGACAAGCTCATGGACCGCCTTGATCGCGATGCTCCGCACGACCTGCCTCGCGGTATCGTCCATCGCCAAATCCTTAGGAACATCCAGCAAGAGCCTCGCCAGCCCGTCCAGCCGCTCGCTTTCAATGCGCAGTTCGACGCCACGCGCCTCGGACACCAGCGCGGCCAGCCCGTTCGCATCCGGCAACAATTTGGCATGTCCCAAGGCAAATCCCGACGCCGCGAACCAGCGCGCCGACCAGCGCATGACGGCCGCTGTGACGCGGGCATCCAGCGCAGCGTCGATCACAGCCGCCTGCGGCAGCCATTCCTGAACCTTCGTCACCCCTGCCCCCTGATCCCGAATAATTGCTGGATCATGTCGTTGGTGACGCTGACCACTTGCGACGATGCCTGAAAACCGCGCTGGATCAGGATCAGATTACCGAACTCGCTGGATAGATCGACATTGGCCGCTTCCTGCTGACGCGCGACGATCCGGCCCGCGCCCTCGACCGCGCTCGCGGTCAACCGGCGCTCGCCCGTGCCGTGATGCTCGTACAAGCCATCGCCGATGCGTCGCAGTTCTTGCTGGTCGCGAAAGTCGGCCAGGGCAACCGCTCCCAACGTCTCCGACTTTCCATTCGAATAGCTAAGCTTGATCATGCCTTCGTCGGTCAGCGTGACCGTCGTCAACGCGCCTGATGCATTGCCATCGACCTTCGAGGCGCGGATCGACGACGTCGTGCCCGCCGAAAATGACGTGACCCCGTTCAAATCGAAGAGAACGGACAGCTTGTCCGTCCCGGCGACAGTGGCCTCGAATGTCAGCTTGGCGGTCGCCGGATCGACCGTGCTGCCGATGAATTTCAGCGTCTGCGTCCCGACCCTTGTGCCTTGATCATCGGTGACCGTCACCGTCCATTCGCCGGTGGCCGATGACGATTTGTCGAAGCGCGCCGACCAGACATGTTTGCCGCCGAGCGCATCGAACACGGCGATGTCCGAAACCGTCGCGGTCGTGGCGGAGGCGGACAGATTATCGGCGAAAGTCGCGCTGGTCGTGACCACGGGCTTGCTCGTGCGCTTGGCATCCACGTTCAGCGCGACCGCCCGCCCCTCATCGTTCAGCACGCCGAGACGGTAACCCCCGACCTGCTGCGCGATAAAGCCATCGGTATCGACCGCGAATTGACCGGTGCGCGCATAAGCAATCCGATCGTCCTTCAGCAGGACGAGAAAGCCGGCCCCCTGGATCGCGAGATCGAGATCGCCGCCCGATTGGCGCAGATCGCCCTGATGGAAATCGATGCGCGCTTCAACGAAACGCACGCCGTTGCCCGCCTCATCATCCTGTGTACCGGACCCATAGGACAGCCCGCCGCCGCCATAGCTGTGGACGTCGCTGAACGCCGTGCCGCTGGCCTTGAAGCCCGGCGTATTGAGGTTCGCGACATTGTTGCTGATCGTCTGCAATCCCCGGCTGTAGGCGTTCATCCCGCTCAAGCCGGTATAGATCGAACCGAGCATATTCCCTCCCTCATTCGAACCCGTTCAGCGCACCACCGCGACACGGTCGAGCGTGATCCCGGATATTGTTTGCCCTTCAGGCGTGAGTACGGTCAGTGTCGGCGCGCCGTTTGAAAATGACACGGTGTCCACACGCCCTGTCACAGTTGCGCCCCCTTGTTCATTGGCGATGTCCACGGTCCGGCCCAGCAACCCGGTCGCCTGCGTCGCGGACTGCGCGGCCAGGAGGCTGGTGATCTGATCGTTCAACGACTGGGTTTGCTGGAGCTGCGAAAACTGCGCGAGCTGCGAAACAAACTCGGTATTATCGAGCGGCTTCAGCGGATCCTGATAGGTGAGCTGGGTCAGGATGATCCGCAGCAGCGATTGGAAATCCAAGCCGAACGCGCTTTGGGCCGAAGCTGGCGATACCGTCGACGTGCTGACAGGTTGCAGGGCCATTTCATTCCTTTCCGGGACCGGATCGCGCCGGCATGACGACCCGTGCGGACCCATAGCCGTAGCGATACGCGGTTGCCTTGAGTTGGTCGGCGACGTCGCTCTCCTCGGAGCCGTCCGGCGCCGCGTCGAAAATCATGATCGTCAATTCGCCGCCGTCCTCCGCGAGTACGAGCGGCGCCCTCACGCGCGAATGGCGGGGCGTATCGAGACGGCCCGTTGCGCGCGCCCGGCTTCTCGGCGGCGGGTCGACAACGTCCGGCATTTCGGCGGGTTGCGCAAACGGTCCCGGAACCGCGCCAGCATGGTCGACCGACTGGCGGATCACCGCCAGCGAAGGCTGCCGGTCGATGTTCTTTGGAACAACCGGGTCCGGACGACCGAGCGGCGGCCGGCGATCGGCCAACGGACCGGACTCCGCCTTCGCCATCGCCTCGCTCGCGGCCGGAATGTCGGGCCGTTCAATCGACTTCAGTCCCACCGTTCCGGAAGCAAATGCGACGGAGTGCGACCGGCCCAGCAAACCGGTTTCCTGGAAGCCCAGCGCTCGTCCGGCGACCGCCTCACCATTTTTTGCCAACTCGGCCGCGAACGAACCATCCGCTGCTTGAGGCAGGGTCCTGGCCGAAGAGCGAGGCGCGGCCTGGGGTGTCGAGGATCTGTCGACGATCATCGCGCCTGCCTCGACCCGGCCGGGAGGGCATCTTGCATGCGATCCTCGCGCTCTTGACGGTACGAACGTACCGCACCGTGCGCACGGTCGCTGAGCAGTTCTTCGCGCCGCTGCCCGGCCAGCCATGTCGCCTGCGACTCGCCGGCGGTTACCGCAGCGTCCTGGACAGCAAGGCCGGCCGCCTGAACATGAAGGCGCCCGTGATTGATCCTCGCGATATCAAACAACAATAAAGCGGGGTCGATGGAACGGCCCGTTGCAGTCCGTTCCGCCAATGCGGCTTCGGCATGCAGCAGCCTTTCATCGGCCGCCTCCGCCGCGGCCCGCGCCTCCGTCAGCCGCCACGCATCGCCGCGCGCGACTCCTTCCGCCCGGTGCGCCAGCAGTCCAGCGACTTGGCCAAGACGCTTCAGATCATCAAGCTGCCGCCGCGCCCGTGTCATGCGCGCTGCTCCATCGCGGCCCTCAAGCGCGCGAACGTCTGGTCGTGCGCGGAATGCTCGCCAAGGCCCTGCTGCCGGAATGCCCGAAGCGCGGGCTCGATGGCCAGCGCGCGATCTGTCTCGGCATCCGAACCCTTGGCGTAGAGTCCGCTTTCGACCAGGAGCCGGACGCTTTCATATTTCGCCAGCGCGGCGATCCCGGCCCGCGCGGCCGCGCCCTGCTCGCGCGTCCAGAGATCGGGCGCGCATCGGCTGACGCTGAGCAGCGGATCGATCGCCGGAAAAAGCCCCCGCTCGGCTACCTCGCGCGAAAGCAGGATGTGACCGTCGAGCAGCGATTTCATGATCTCGCTGACCGGGTCATCGACATCGTCGGTTTCGCTGAGCACGGTCATCACCGCCGTGATCGCGCCGCCCAAACGATCGGCGCCACATTGCTCCACGATTTTCGGCAGGATCGAAAAGACGCTGGGTGTATAGGCCCGCAAGGTCGGCGGTTCGCCGGCCGCCAATCCCGCCTCGCGCAACGCCATCGCCAGCCGCGTCACAGAATCGATCACGAGCAAGACGTGGCGCCCTTGCGCGCGCCAATCCGTGGCCAGCGCCAGCGCCTGAAAAACGGCGCGTCCGCGCACCGCCGAAGGCTGGTCGGACGTCGCCGCCACCAAAACCGTGCGGGCCTGCGTATCGCCGCCAAGGCCCGACCAGAGCGCGTCGACCTCGCGCCCCCGCTCGCCGATCAGACACAGCACCAGACTGTCGCACGGCATCTGACGCGCGATCTGGGCGACCAGGCTGGTCTTCCCCACGCCGCTGGCCGCGAAGACCCCGATCCGCTGGCCAATCCCGATCGGCACGAAAGCATCGATCGCCCGCACCCCCGTCCAGACCGGGCGGGTCGGAGTCACCCGGTCTCGCACAGCTGGGGGCTCGACCCGGTCCAGGACACGATCCGCGACAATCCTGTCCGTCAGGCCATCGAGCGGCGCACCGAACGCATCGACCATGCGCCCCAGAAAGGCGTCGCCCACGGGATAGCCCGCGCGATCGTTGACCGCGCATACCCTGGCGCCCAGTCGGGCATGCCCGCAGTCGGAGAGAGGCACGAGCGCGATACCGGACTCATCGACCCGGACGACCTCGGCCAGCCCTTGTCCTGCGGGCAGGCTGACTTCGCAAAGCGCGCCCACGGAAACGTCCGGACCATCGGCCTCCAGCCAGCCCGGCATGATTCGGATCAACCGGCCGGACCGGACGACCGGATCGGCGGCGGCGATGCGATCGAGAAGGCCACTCACTTGCACACGGCCGGCTCCGCATGTTCCTCGATGATCGCCCGCAATTCCCGCCACTGCGTCGCCGGACCGATCTCGGCGCGGCCAAGCCGGAGCTCGGCCTCGCACAGGCCCTGGTCCATATCGTCCAGCACTTCGACAATCACTGCAGGCTGGCCGAGCCGCTCGACGAGTTCCGCGACTTCCGCCCGGCTCGGAAAGTCGATCCGGGACACCGAAAGCTTGCGGACAGCAGAACGATCCAGAACCTTGAGCTGATGGCTGATCGCCGCCGCCACGAAATCGCTGCAACCGGCAGCGTCTCCGATCAACTTTTCCAGAGTCGCGATCGCGATCAGATGCGCGGCACCCTCAATCCCTGAAAGCTTGGCCTCCCATTGCTCGACCAGCGTTTCGAGCGCCCGCCCAAGCAACGCCAACGCCTCTGTTCGATCGTCCTCGAATTCGGTCAGCGCCGCCGCCCGGCCGGCGGCTTGCCCTTCGGCGCGCGCTTCCTCGATCCGGCCGGCCAGAACCGCTTTGTCCGCATCAGCCTGTTCCAGCCGGGCGGACAGATGTTCGATCCGCTCAAGCAAAATGTCTTCGGCTCGCGCTGCTTCGGATCGCGGCGGCGCTGCGGGGGGCACGGCCAGAGATCGCGATTCAAACGCGCCCGCCTTCAAGACGCGTGAGGCGGATTCAGTCCTCATGCCAACCAGCTCAACATGCGCCCGGCAAGCGTCGGGGTCCGGCGCGCTGCTTCCGGAGCGGGCATGGCGCCGATATCGGCGATCTGCCCGCGGAGCGCATCGCGCGCGGCGCCGGTGATGCGAAATGGCTGCGTACTGTCCGGGTTCGCTGCCCGCGTGGCGAGCCAGTCAGGTACGGTCGGCTGCGCGCCTCGTTTCAGCTGCGCCAGCAGCACCGAAGCGCGTGCCCGCGTATCGTCATCGAGTTGTTCCAGCACCGCCTCGCGCCGGTCCTGCGGCATCCGGGACAAATGGACGATCGCCGCCCGCAAATCGGTCTCACGCGAACGGCTAAGCATCGCTTTTCTCATTGTCGATCAGGTCGGTCAGATGCCGCACGAAACCGGCGTCGTCGTCCATATCCACCAGACGGGCGCCCTTGCGGCGCATAGCGACCAAGGCCGCGCCACCCAATAACAATACGAGGCCGCCAGCCCAGATGGCGACGGTCGAATCGACCGTTTTGGCTTCCGCGACGCTGTTCGATGACACGCCGCCCATCGCGGCGCGGGGCTGCGGCGCGGCAAGGTTCGATTGGAGCGTACCGATGCGGACGGCGACCCGATCGGCCGGATCGGCCGGCGGACCGAGCGCCTCTCGCGCCGTTGCCACCAGACGGGCATCTGTCTCCGCCTCCGGCTGAAGCTCGAAAATCAATGCCACATCCAGCGGCGGGCGGACGGCGCCAAGCCCGGCCGCCGTGTTGGCGCCGTCCGCCGGCGTCAATGCCCGGACCTGGACGCGCGCGGGCGTCGGGAGACCGGCCGCCTCGAGAGCGCTGCGGACACGCCCGGCGTAATAGTCGGCGAGGCCGCGCTGTTCCTGGATGTCGGGCGTCACATCTTCCGCATAGGCTGCGGCGGTGAGCGCTCGCCCGCGATCGTCCAGCACCGAAACATTGGCGGCGTCGAGTCCCTCGACAGCGGAAGCGACCAGGCGCTGGACGCCAGCCACCGCATCGACCTGCATAACCATGCCCGGTTTCACCACAAGGGCGACCGAGGCCTTGACTGGCTCGCGCATCGACCGGAACAGGCTGCGTTCGGGCAGGGTCAGATGGACGCGGGCGGACTCGATCTCCGCCAATCCCATGATCGTCCGGGCCAGCTCGCCCTGCAGCGCGCGCTGATAATTGATCCGCTGCGCGAAGTCGGTGAGCCCCATGTCGCTTTTGTTGAACAGCTCGAAGCCGACCGTGTTCTTGAGTGCGAGTTCGCCGCCCAGCACCTGCATGCGCGCCATGTCGAGCCGATCCTGCGGCACGCGGATCTCGCGGCCGTCATCGGCCAGGCGATAGGGGATTTTCAGCTTGTCGAGTTGCGCGGCGATCGTGACGGCGTCCCCGCGCGCCACGCCACTGAACGCCGTGACATAAGGGGTGCGCAAAACAAATTGCCACAGGGCGAACACAAGCAGCGCGAGCAGCACCGAACCCCCGCCAAGCAGCGCTATCCGGCGCGACCGATCCGATTTTGAGCCGATAATCACAGTCGATTGTCCATCAGAGCTGCATCGACATCATCTGCTGATAGGCCTGCATCACTTGATTGCGGACCTGCAGCATGAGTTCGAGCGAAAGGCGCGCCTGCTCGATCGCGAACGTGACCTGATGGAGCGGCACGGTGTCGTCGAGAGCGAAGGCCGCCAGTTGGCGGTCGGCGGCATCCAGCCGGTCGGAGGTTTGCTGAATGCCTTGCCGCAAAAGCCCCGCGAAGTCCGCTGAACTTGAGGGGGAAGCGATACTCGTTTTGGCGGCGCTCGCGGCTAGTGCCGACACGGTTTCGATAGGTGCGATCGTCATGCGTTGCGGCCGATCTTCAGCGCATGCGCGTACATCTGGCGCGCTGCATTCAACGCCGCGATATTGGCCTCATAAGCGCGCGAGGCGGTCAGCATCCGCACCATCTCGCCCGCATGATCGACACCGGACACCATGACGAAGCCCTTGTCGTCCGCCTGGGGATGGCCAGGCTGATACACGCGGCGCGGTGCGATATTTTGCGGCTCGATCGAATAAACTCGCACGCCTGCCAGGACCTCGGCCGGGGCGCCGGAGCGGCTCAGGTCGGCGAAACTCCGCGCCGGACCGGACAGGAGCTGCAGCGGCCGGTAGCCATTGCCGTCCGCGTCCAGGGTCGTTCCGGCATTCGCCAGATTCTGGGCGATGATTTCCAGCCGCCGCCATTCGACATCCAGGCCGGTCCGGCTGATCTCCTGCGCGTTCACGAACGACCTCCGGACGCGACGAGATGATCCATCTGCACGCGCCGGTTGACCAGGTCAGTCAGCGCCCCATAGCGCGCCGCGGTTGCCGACGCCGTCAGCAATTCCTGGTCCAGCCGCATCTTGCCCGGCAGGACATCTTGCCTGGCGCGAATTTGCGGCTCCGCACCGCTTCGAAGCATGTCCTCGAAACGCACTTCGAGCGGCCGATAATTGGGCGTATTCGCGTTCGCGATGTTGTTGGACGTCGCGGCGGCACGGAGCTGCAATCCGTCCAGCACGCGCAGAATGAGAGAAACCGGTTCCACGACCCACCTCTATTGAACGACAATTTCCGCATTGAGCGCGCCTGCTGCCTTCATGGCCTGCAGGATCGCGATCATTTCCCGCGTCTTGACCTTGGCGCGGCTGAGTCCCTGGATCAGATCGCCCACCGTCGTGCCCGGAGACGACAGCACCGCGTCGCGATCCTCCGCGACATCCAGCCGGGTATTGGTGATGACCAGTCCTCGCGCGCCGGGCACATAACCGCCATAGATTTGCGGAAACGCCGCATCGCGATCGACTGAAACCGAGACTTTCAGGTCGCCCTGGGCGATCGTGACCGGCGCGATCGTGACGCCGCCGCCGACAACGACCGTGCCCGAGCGTTCGTTGAGTACGATACGCGCCTCGTGATCTGGCTCCACCGCGACATTTTCGATCCGCGCCATGGCGACATTGGCGTCCAAGCCGGATCGGGCGAGCGTGATCTCGACTACCCCGGCCGATCGCATCCGGGCAATCGGCAGACCGAACGCCGCGTTCACGCCAGCCGCGACTTTCGAAGCGGTCGTATAGTCCGGGCTGCGCAACACGAACGTGATCGGGCCCGCGCCTCCGCCAATCTCAGCCTCCACATTGGCCTCGACCGTCGCCCCGCCCGACACGATTCCGGCCGTCGGCAAATTCTTCTGGCGGACATTCTGGTCGGCATCGAAACGATATCCGCCGACCGCGACCGATCCTTGCGCGAGCGCATAAGGCCGCTGGTCGGGGCCAAGCAGCGGCGTCATCAATAAAGTGCCGCCGGCAAGGCTGCGCGCGTCGCCGATCGACGCGACGGTCACGTCGATCCGATCCCCCTGCGTGACGGTCGGTGGCAGGGTGGCGGTGACGATCACCGCGGCGACATTGCGACTCTGAATCTGGTCGGGCGCGACGGTCGCGCCCAACCGACTGAGAGCGCTTTGCAGCGCCTGGCGCGTTACGCCGCTTCGCGCGGAATCGCCGGTTCCGGGCAACCCTGTGACGATGCCATAGCCGACCAGCGCATTTTCACGCCAGCCGCCAAACCGGCCAAGTTCCTTCAGCCGGACCGGCGTCGCGGGAGCCGGCGCAGCGCTGGCTACGACAGCCGCAAGACAAGCGAGCGGGAGCAGGATCGCCTTCACAACAGCCCCAGAAATCCAAAAAGACGCGTGACGATGCCCGGCTTCGCGCCGCGGGTACTGAAGCCCCGGCCATTATATTCGATGATCGCATCGGCGAGCCTGGTCGACTGCACGCTATTGTCCGCCCCGATATCCTGTGGACGCACGCGCCCCTGCACGCGGATCGCCGTCAGCTCGCCATTCACGTGCAGATGCTGGACGCCGCTGACGAGCAGGTCGCCATTGGGATAGACGAGCGCCACACTGGCGCTAAGTCTTGCGACCACGCGATCCGATCGTCCGCTACGCCCCTCGCCGTCATAGGCGCCGCCAAAGCCGAAGCTGCCGCTCTCATCCAGGCTGCCGCCCGAAATCCGGCCATCGAGTTTGGTGCGCTTGCGGCTGCCCTTGGTGACGGCGTTGCTGGCCTGGGCGCTTTCCGAGACCAGGATCAGCACATTATCGCCAATCGCCTGCGCGCGCCGGTCAGCCGCCAGCGCGGGCCAGCCACCGCCCTGGTAGAGATCCTTGGCTGAAACAGCCTCCGTCATCGCAAGGAGGGCAAGGAAGAAAAGGCGCCTCTTCATCGGCAACACCTCGCGGAGACGACCGATCCGTCCGCGAAGCGGACAAAGGCGCGTTCGCCGCGCCGTGCGTCCTGAACGGCCGTGCCACGCCGCTCGATGGTGACTAGTCCGATACGGGTCAGGACCGCGACACTGGCGCCCCGGGCGGGCTCCGACGCACCAGCCGCGATCAGTTGGACGGGTTGGACATCGGCATGTGGCGCCAGCTGCAAAATGCCGGCCTGATCCTCGGTCAGCCACGGCCGTAGGGCTGGCATCAGCGCGCGTGCGCGGCTTGCAAGCAGCCGGTGCCGGATTAGGGTCGCCCGCGCCGGCCTTGCCATCAAGGCGAGGCCCGAAGCGCGGCGGCGCAGGCTGCCCGGAAGGACCGAGAGGTCGGCGACCTGCCCCAATGCGACGGGTCCGCGCCCAACCGCGGCACCATCCTTGAACGCGATTTGAGACAGCATGGCGCCGGCCAGCACAACCAGGATCATCGCTCGCCTCAGCGCCGCAGATTGTTGGCGATCGACATCAGTTGGTCGCCCGCCTGGATGACTTGCGCGCTGGCGCTATAAGCGCGTTGCATCAGCAAGAGCGACACCATCTCACTGGTGAGCTCGACATTGGAACCCTCGACCGATCCCTGCACGAAGGCCGCGCCGCTTTCGGCAAGGTCAACCGGGGCCGGATCGGCCTGGTCGGGAATCGCATAATAGCCGCCGCCGACCGGCCTCAATTGCTCCGCATCGGGCGCCGAGACCAGCTCGATCTGCCCTAAGGGGATCGTTTCTTCGCCAAGCTTCGCGCTGACCTGACCGCCGCGGTCGATCACGATGTCGCGCGCGCCTTCCGGAACCGTCACCGCCGATTTGAGCTGCAAGCCCTCGGTGGTTTCGAGTTGCCCTTCCGCGCCGATCCGCAAAGCGCCGCCGCGCCATAGAACCAGTTCACCCTGGCGACCCAGGACTTCAATGAAACCGTCGCCGGAAATGGCGAGATCAAGGCGCTGGCCGGTTTCGCGCAACTGGCCCTGATCGAACACGCGCGATGCGCTCGACACCTGCACGCCCGCCAAGGGCGCGAACCCGGCCTGCCCGATCGGATCAGCCTCGCCAGCCAATTCCGCGAACACCGCATGCGATCGCTTGAAACCGACCGTGTTCATATTGGCGACATTGTTGGCGATCACTTCCAAGCCGCGCTGCTGCGCCTGGAGCGAGGTCGCGCCGATATAAAAAGCGCCGTTCACTCCACACCCCTCTCGGTCTGAAGCACCCGATCCATCAGGGCATCATAGACCTGCAAAACCCGCTGCCCGCTCTCGGCCCGGCGCAGCGCCTCCATCAAGGCGATCATTTCGTCGCCGGTGGACACGTTGGACGCTTCCAACATGCCTTGGCGGACGGAGCCGGATGCCGCCTCAGGCCGGGCGCCGTCGCGCGGGATGCCCTGGTCATCGACGCCGGTCGCGGCGAAGACGCCGACCCGGGCTATCTCGCGGCCGGATTGAAGGACTATGCCGTCCGCGCGGATCGTCCGGGCTCCGGTTTCCACCACGAGATCTGTTCCTTCGGCGGTTTGCAGCACATGCTGCTGTCCATCGCGCATCGTGCCGTCATCGGCGCGGCGGAAGGAACCCGACCGTATGAACATGAGACGATCGCCATCGCGCACCGCGAAGAGACCCGATCCCTCGACCGACAGATCGCCCGCATTCCCGGTCGCGAACAGCTTGCCACCGCCGCGGTCTCTCACTTCGCGCAGCCGGGACAATCCGATGTCGGAGAAATCCTCGGCCGCGGTTGCGGTTTGCGCATAAACCAGATGCCGCTTGAAACCTGGCGTGGTCGCATTGGCGATATTTTGCCCTGCGATCTCGGTGCGGCGCTCCGCCTGACGCAGCATCGCCATTGCGATTTCGATGATTCCCCCCATGCCTCGATCGTAGGGTTGGCGTTTGGGGGTGACAAGCGAATTATGTCTCATTTTGAAGCATTTTGTTCGATTTTGACAACGCCGAACGACGTGAGATTGACGGTGTGTGGAACCTCGTTGACAGAGATAATTGCCATCCGGGGAATGCTGCGGCGCATGAAGGCACGCAGGTGCCTGCGAACGACCGGGCCGCAAAGCAGCACCGGAGCCAGGCCTTGGTGCAACATGGACTCGGTCAGGGCCAAGGATTTGCGGATAAGGCCCTCGGCGACCCCAGGCTCGATCACGAAAGCGCCACCGCCATCGCTCTGGCCGATATTCTCGGATATTTGCGCTTCGAGGCGCGGATCGAGGCTGAGCACCGAAAGGCTCTCATGCCGTCCCCGCAGATCGTTGCAGATCTGATAGGAGAGCTTTTTCCGGACAAGCTCGGTCAGCTCGGCATGGTCCTTGGTCTGCCGGCCGACATCGACCAGGATTTCGGCGATGCCGTCGATGTTTCGCAACGACACTTCCTCGGCGAGCAGATGCTCCAACACGCGCTGCACGTCGGACACACTCATGATCGCTGGAACCAGTTCCTCGACCAGGCCGGGCTGCCGCGCCCTGGTGCCTTCAAGCATCGCCACGACGATCCGCCGCGTCAGCAGCAACGGCGCCTCGTTCTTCACGATTTCACCCAGATGCGTCATCATCACGGTGACGGGATCGACAAGGGTATAGCCTGCGTCCTGGGCGGCATCGCGCTGGCCATTCTCGACCCAGAGCGCCGGCAGGCCGAACGCCGGTTCGCGCGCTTCCACGCCGTTGATCGAACCGCGGGCATTGGCCGGCCGGATCGCCAGGAGTTCATCTGGCCTGATGGTTGACGCGGCGACCCGGGATCCGAACAGCGCGATCCCATAATCGAAGGCCGCCAGCTTCGTGCTGCGTTCGATTCCGATCGAAGGAATTTCAAGCCCCAGCGTCTCGCGGATCTGCAGCCGCAGCGCATCAAGGCGATCCTCGATCAGCGCCAGCGACGGCGTCCATAGTGCGTGGAGCTCGCTGCCAAGTTCGACAACAACCGATCGCGTAGCCCCCGCATCGCCGTGAAGTGCTTCATCTTCCGGCGTGTTTTCGGCCGAGCGGTCCGCCTTGTTCCGCAGCGTGAGCCAGGCAACCGCCATCGCCAGAAGCAGAATGGCGATTGGCCATTTCGGCATGCCGGGCAGCAGCAACAGCAAGACCAGCGCCGCCATCACGATCAGCGCGATCTTGGGCACCGAGGAAAGCTGGGCGAGCACTTCCGCGCTCAGGCGCCCATCGGCGGACGACCGCGTGACGATGATGCCGGTCGCCACCGAAATCACCAGCGCCGGAACCTGCGTGACGATACCGTCGCCGATCGTCAGCAATGTGTATTGATGAAGCGCCTCGGGCCATTCAAGCCCTTGCTGAACGATCCCCACGATCCAGCCCGCGACGATGTTGATGAGCACGATGACAATGCCCGCGACCGCATCCCCTTTCACGAACTTGCTCGCGCCGTCCATCGCGCCGTAGAATGCCGCTTCGCGTTCGAGCCCCCGCCGGCGCGCTTTGGCCTCGTCCTGGTCGATCAGGCCCATGTTGAGGTCGCTGTCGATGCTCATCTGCTGGCCGGGGACGGAATCGAGCGTGAAGCGCGCCGCGACTTCGGACACGCGCTGGGCGCCCGCCGTCACCACGACATATTGGACGACGATCAGGATGAAGAAGACGACGAGGCCGATCACCGCGTTGCCGCCGACCGCGAACGAGCCAACCGCGGCGATGACATCGCCCGCGAAACCGTCGGTCAGGATCAGGCGGGTGGCCGCGACGTTCAACGACAGGCGAAACAGCGTCGCGACCAGCAGCAATGATGGAAAGGTCGAGAACTCGACCGGCTTCACGACATAGAAAGTCAGCAGCAGGATCGTGATCGCGAACGCGAAGTTCAGCACGATCATGAAATCGAGCAGCGGCGTCGAGATCGGCGCGAACAGGATCACCAGGATGCCGATCACCGCCGACACGATCACCAGGTCGCTATTCTGGCGGAGATAGGCGCCGAACCCGCCCATCATGCGTCCTTCACCAGCTGGCGCGTGCGGTAGAGCGCGGCGACCTCGGCGAAATATCGGGCCGGAATCTCCGCGTCGAAAGCGGCATCGCGGAACAGGCCACGCGCCAATACGCGATCCTCAACAACCGGCACATTATACAGAAAAGCCGCGCGCTTGATCCGTTCGGCCAGACGGTCGCGCCCCTTCGACACCAATCGCGGCGCAGCCATCGATCGCCCGCGATAACGCAGCGCGACGGCATAATGGGTTGGGTTGGTGACGACGATGTCGGCGCCTTGGACTGCCCCAACGCTGCGCGCCGCTTGCATGAATTCGCGCAGCACTTGCCGGCGGCGCTGCTTCAGGCGCGGCTCGCCCTCCCGTTCGCGCGCTTCCCGGCGGACATCGCGCCGGCTCATCCGCATCTGTTTGTCGAATTGGCGCCGAGCAAGGAGCTGATCGAACACGGCAAAGACCAGCGCCATCGCGAAGACGGACGCGAGCAGCCGCATTACAGCGGAGCCGAGTATCGCGGCCATCGAGGCCGCATCGACGATGCCAGGCAGATCGACCGTGAAGAGACGTCGAGCGACCAGCCAGACGATCGCGCCATAAGCGATGAGCTTCAGTACGCCTTTTCCCGCTTCGATCAGCGCGCGCCATGAAAAAATGCGCTTCAGCCCCTTGGCCGGATTCAGTCGCGTGAAATCGGGTTTCAGCGGATGCGCGCTGAACACTGGCCCAACTTGCAGGAAATCGGCGACCAGGCCGACGCCGAACAGCATCGCGCCAAGCCCAATCAACGGGCCGGTCAGCGCCTTGAATAGCTGCCCGGCGGCAACGCCCGGCGCGATGTCGCCGGCCCCCAGCACCCGTGCCGACGCCAGTTGCATCGCAGCGGCAAAACCGGCCCCCGCGAACCACAGCCACAACAGGAACGTGCCGATCAGCACCGCGAAGCCCAGATCAAAGCCGCGCGCGACCATGCCGCGCTCCCTTGCACGCCGCAGCTTATATGGCGTCGCGCTTTCGGAGCGATCGTTTTCCTGCGCTTCCTCGCTCATGAGCCAAGCGCCGCCAGCGCCGTAAAATTGGCGGAGACCATTCGCAGCATCAACATCTGCGCGACCGGCAGCGAGGCAGCGAGCGCGACCAGCATCAGGAGAGTCTTGACCTGAACGCCGAGCAGCAGCGCGTTCAGCTGCGGCACCGTCCGCGATAAGATGGCGACGCCCATATCGGCGATCATCAGCACGAGGATGACGCCGCCGCCGACTCCGATCGCGGTCGCGAACTGCAGCGCGGCGTAGCGCGCGACCGTCTCGGCCGAGCTGGCAAGATCGACGGTCCCACCCAACGGCACAATGTCCAGCGATGCCGCGAAGTAACGCAGCAACTCATGATGGCCGCCCACCGCGAAGAAGATCGCGCCGGCCAGATAGGCAAACAATGTGCCGATCAGCGGCGTCTGGTTGCGCGTGGCGGGATCGATCAGCAGGGCAAGACCGAAACCAGCCTGGATGTCGATCGTCCGCCCGGCCCAGTAGAGCGCACCGAACATCAAATTCAGCGTCAGCACCGGCAGCCCGCCCAACAACGCCTCACGCGCGCCAAGCAGCGCGAGATCACCGTTGCCGCCGACCGTAACAATCGCGCCCGGGCGGCCGCTCACCAAAGCCGCCGCCAGCCCCACCGCGAACAGCGCCAGCACGATCCGCGGAGCCCGGGTCAGGGTGAAGGGCGGCGCAAACACGAACACTGGCCCGATCCTGAGCGACAGCAGCATGACCGACGCCACCCACGCCGAAAGCTGGTTCTGGTCCATCTCAGCCAAGGATCATCGGATCTGCCCGATGCTTTCCAGGGTGTTGACCGCGAACTGGGTGAGCCGGCCAATCATCCAGGGGCCGAGCAGGATCAGCATCAGGCCCGCCGCCAGCATCTTTGGCACATAGCTAAGCGTCATTTCCTGCAGCTGTGTCGTTGCCTGCAGCACGCTCACGACCAGCCCCACGATCAGCACGACCGCGAGCACGGGTCCGGCGATCAGCATCGTCTGCCACAGCAGCGCGTTGATGAGACCGAGCGCCTGACCCTGATTCATCGCCGGCCGCCCGATCGCGCCAGCACCGCGACCGCCTGCTCGAGCGTCTGCCCGTTCTCGCCGATCGGTGCACCGAGCGCTTGCCGCCAGATGCGCTCGGCGACCTCTGCCTTGCCTTGCCCTTCAGCCAGCAGGATGTGCGCCAGCATCGCGCCCAGCCCCGCCCGGTCGAGCCGCGCAGCGAGCTTCGCGTGCCGCGTCCCACCTTCGGCGTCGCCGTCCAATATGTCGAGCACGGCGAGCCCGCCGTGGCCTTCGCCAAAATTATCGTCGATCGCAACCGCCTGCGCGAAGGCCGCGCGCGATGCGGACCGATCCCCCGCGATCAGCCGCGCCCAGCCCAGCGCGACCCAAGTGCCGAGATGCGTCTCAAAAAGGCGCGCCGCTTTTTCCAGCGCCGCCGACGCGCCGGCGGGGTCGCCTAGGCTCAGCAAAGCGAGGCCGCGTCCGGCCCAGGCACGCGGATGCGCCGGTTGCGCGGTGAGCGCTGCATCGAACCGGGAAAGGGCGATATTGGCCGCGCCTTCCTCGATCGCGAACAGGCCAAGCGTCAGCTCGGCCTCCGCGCCGCCCGCGCCTGCTTCAGCATAGCTGCGCGCGAGGGCCGGCTGGTCGGCATCCATAGCAACCAGCGCCAGCGCGCCCAGCAGCGCCGGCTCCAGATGCCCTTTCGCGATCATTTCCTCGCCCCACCCCAATGCTTCGTCATAGGCATGGACGTGATGAAGGAGCCGAACCTTGAACGCACGCGCTTCCGCCGAGGCCGCAGCCGCCTCCGGCGTCAGCAGCGCATTCGCCGCCGCGAAACGCCGCTCCAGCGCAGCGATCCAGGCGCGGTCGTACAGCAGCCCCGGATCGCCCGGGCTTTCGGCCAGCAATGACAGTGCCAGCGCATCCGCCTCTTCCAGCCGGTTGTCGGCAATGGCGAGAAGCAAAGCGAGATTTCGCAGTCGGGGCGTCGGCGGCACGGCATGGCTGGCGCGTGAGACCAGCTCCGAGGCCAGATCGCGCTCACCCGCCTCATAAGCCGCCCAAGCCGTATCGGCCAGCAACGTCATATTTTCGGGATCGGCCGCGAGATACGAAGCCATTCGATCAAGGCGCGCCCGCGCATCGGACGTCATGTTATTCAATAGCCCCCCTGTCCCAAAATGGGACATGCCCGAGTTGGGCGCGCTATGCAAGAGCTCTTTCCGCCGGGGCAAGACCGGTTCCGGCCGCCTCGGCAAAATGGCGATTTCGGAACGTAACGCGCGTGCGAAAGCGCGAAGGTTACGGTGACAGGCCCACCCGTCGAACGGACCAAATTGGATGACGCCCAGCACCGCCCGCAGAACCTGAAAGCGCGTCACCTTCCGCGCAAGCAGATTTATCGCCATTTTGGGTCAATCTCGGCCGGGATGCATCCACCGTATACCCGCCGAACCCGCGCTGCGACGTGATCCGGCCCATCATGTCGTAATCGCTGGTCTCGACATCGCCGGTGCCGAACTGGCTGTTCCAGTGCCTGATCCGCTGCCCCGCGCCGTCATAGGCGTAGTTCTCGGTATAGCCCGATGGCCGCACCACCTGCGTCAGCCGGCCCGCATTGTCGAAGCTCTGGGTCGTGACGTGACCCAGAGCATCGGTCAGCTTGCGCGCATTGCCGTGCACGTCATAGCCCGTCCGCCACGCCCCCGTGTCGGGCCGGTATTCGCGACAGTGGCAGCCTAGATATCGTCGCTCAACACTGTCCCAAATGGGATATATTCGGCGAATGTTCACGAAAGGTCGCACTGGCCAAGGGATCAGGCACGGCGGCGGAAAGTCACGAAAGTCACGCCATGCACGGTGTGAAGGTGCGGCTCGCGCGGGCGGCGGCGCGATTGGGTAGCGGACGATTTTAAAGAGCCGCCGCAAGGCTGGCACAAGTGCGGCGATGTAGGACAGGGAAATCGGGCAGCTGTTTAGGGGTTATTGCACGTGTCACCGTAACCTAACCCGCACGTGTCACCGTAACCCTGTCACCGTAACCCCTAACTCGCGCGCTATCGGTCATTATCGGCCCACTTGGCGAGACGGTCCCGCACGATATCCGGCAACATACCGGGGCACTTTGCATCGAGCTGGCGAAGCAACGGAGCCAGTTCCTTGTCGCGCAGCGCCAGCGAGTAAAGCCAGATATGCCGCTCGTCATATTCATCGACCGTGCCCTTGGCGGTCAGGCGGAGCAGCTGGAATGGAAGCAGGAAGGACTTGGCGGCCGGATCGTTGACCGTCAGCGCGTCCATGCTGCCGATCTCGTCATATGCGAGGCTACGCCAAGGCAAGCGTGCCAGCCATGGCCTGCGCCAACTTGGAGGCCTGAAGCTCTGCGGTCGCATATAAACCCGCTGCTCATCCCACGCCAGTTTCAGACCGGTGCCGTTGGTGTACAAGAACAACCATGGACCACCGATACCAAGTAATACCGTAGCCGCTAAACCGTATAGGCCATCGTACAGACCGCCCACGCCGCCATAAAGTATAAGAGGCAACCCGATGACCGATATGATCAACAGCGGCCCCGGTATCCTTTCATGCAACCAAATAGCCTGCGCAGACGGATAATTCGGGTCGGGCCGCGTCATCACCTCCCTACTCGCTGCCGCGCGCCGTCAATCAGCGTTCCGACCGCCTGCTGGCCGGACCCTACAACAGCGTTGGCGGCGCCAGCGTTCACGGGATAGCGCAGCCGCATTTGAACGATATCGCCGCTGTTCAATCTGGTGTTCAGACCTTGGTAGATGCTGAGGCTGTCATTTCTGCCAGCAGTGCCGACCAACGTGCTACGCACTTCCAACGGAGTCACAGCACCAAGCCCGCCTCCTAATCCAATCGCCAAGCCAAGCTGGCTGAGGCTGACTTGCGAACGATCGCCGCCAGTAGTTACCAACTGACCGGCAAAGTCACCCACGCCACCTGAGAACGCACCCAACGCCACCGCCTGCACCCGAGTGCTGACCGCACGTCCCAACACCGTGTTGGGCAGGAGCCGCAAGCCCGTTCCGCCGAGCCCACCGCCCAGGATGGCCGCCGTGTAACCGCCCCCCGTGTCCTGGAGGCCGAACGTGCGGTTCTTGCTGAACTCGAAACCCGCGCCAAAGGTGCCGCCCGTGACAAAACCGGCGGTGCCCGATGCAATCGTGCTGGCCGTTCCACCAACGTAGAAGCCTCCAAAATAACCAGCTGCCAGAGACGCCGCTACCGCTCCTCCGGCAATAAGGGCAGGCCCGCCAATCCCTGCGAACAACAGCTTGTTCACCTCGCCGTCGGCGACGGCGTTCCATTGTTCGATCATGCGCGCGTTGGTGGCCAAGGACTCTTTGATAGCTCCATAAACATTGGCGTCAAACTCGCCGCGCGCATAGGCTGCCTCAAGCCCCGTCGTACGTCTGTTGAGCTCGAACTCGGTCGCGGCCCATCCGGCGACTTCGGGAACACCATTGGCTTTGCCATCCATGAGGTCGAAGGCCCTGTACCCGGTAGGCGTCGTCGGGTTCGCCGCGCTCGCCTGTGCTGCCAGACTCTGGACGATCTGCTCCTTCCGCCGGGCGGCGGCATAGCCCACGCCGCCGATCTGTATATCGGCATCCATGAGTGCGGCCGTCACCTGGGGAAAATAATCGACATAATCTGGGCTATCCGTCGAACGGCGTGCTGTTACCACGATGTCCTCGGTGGCTGAGCCGGTTCCCTCGGTATTGCCCGCATTGTCCGGGCTTTCCGGCGCCGCATCGATGCTGCCTTTGGCGCCTTGATAGGTGCGCGTTGATGGCTTGCCCTTGATGGCATCGCCGGCGATGCCGCCGGCGACGGCATTGCCGATCGTGCTGCCGATCACGTCTGGCAGGGCGGCGAGGATGTTGTCGCCGAAGCTGGTGCCGGTGACGAGGCTGCGGGTGGCGGCGTTGGCGATCGCGCCGGCCGCGCCGGAGATGGCGCTGGCGCCGATATTGTGCGCCGACGGATCGGTGGTCACATCACCAAGCTTGAGCGATCGGCCGATTGCGCCGCCGACGCCCGCGCCGATGCCCGCCGCCGCGACGCCCGCCCAGCTGAACCGGTGCTGCAGGCCCGTCGCCACCGCGATGCCCTGCGTCACAGCACTGCTCGCGGCGCCGCGCACCACGTCGGTCGCGAGCTTCGAGCCGCCGATCGCGCCTTGCGGAAGCAGCTTGCCCGCCGCCCCGCCGACCGCGCCGCTGAGCGCCGCGAGGCCCACGGCCTTGAAGCTGAACTTGTCCTGGATGCCGGTCGCGACCCCCACTGTCTGGCTGGCGACGCTGCCCGCCGCGCCAGCGATCGCACCGGCCGCGATCGTGCTACCGAGCGAGCCTCCCGCCAGTGCCGCACCCTGCGCCGTCAGCGCGCCATAGGTCACCGCCGTGACCGCTACGGCAATGACCACCAGCAAGATCTTCCCGAATACGCCGCAGCCGCCATGATGCGCGGGCGCTGGCGCCGGATACAGCGGCGTCGGTGTCGCGTCGCCTATGAACCGGCCGGCGTCGTAGGGCTTGTAGGTCTCCGCGTTCTGGTGGGAGCGCCAGACGCCCGAGGGGATGGTGAGGCTCTGGCCTTCGGTTAGCTCGGCGTTCGCGCCGAGCCCGTTGGCTTCCGCGATTTTGTACCACAGGTCCGCGTCGCCCCAGAGCGTCTGCGCGACCCCGCGCAGCGTCTCGCCGGCATGGACCGTGTAGCCGCCCGAGACGTCGCCGCGCCTCGGATCGAAC
>JAFEEY010000036.1 GCA_018240865.1 Pseudomonadota bacterium
GATGGTGTGCGCTTGCCGGTCGTGGGGCGGCTGGGGCAGCGCGTTTCCTGGATGCTGCTCGCTGGATTGTTCGTGATTGCCGCTGTGGTGAATCTGGGACTGGTCGATCCCAAGGCAAGCCTGCTGAGCACGGCCTATGCCGCCATCCTGGTCGGCATCGCCGGTGCGACGTTCGATATCGTGATCGACGCCTATCGCATCGAGCTGCTGGAGCCGCGCCAGCTCGGCACCGGCTCGGGCATGTCGCAATATGGCTGGCGGATCGGATCGGCAGGGGCGGGTGCGCTCGCGCTGGTGATCGCCGCGCGCTTCGGCTGGAGTGCGGCCTATATCGCCTGCGCGGGCCTTGCGCTGCCGGCGATGCTGACGGCGTTGATCGCCGGCGAACCGGCGCGGCATCGTGAGCCGCCGGGACGGCGCGGCGCCGCCGAGATATGGCAGTCGATCATTGGCCCGCTGATCGAGTTTTTCCAGCGCCGGGGCGCGGCGATCGTGCTGCTGTTCATTCTGCTGCACAAAATCGGCGATACGATCGCGAACCTGACCTTCCGCCTGCTGTTCGACGATCTCGGCTTCAGCAATGACGAGATCGCGATCTATGATGTCGGCGTCGGGTTCTGGGCCTATCTGATCGGCATTTTCGTGGGCGGCATCCTTTATGCCCGGCTCGGCCTCAAGCGCTCGGTGTTTCTCAGCCTGATCCTGATGGCCGTGTCGAATTTCAGCTTCGCCGCTTTGGCTGCTGCCGGTCACAGCAATTGGGGTATGGCCGGGGCGATCGGCTTCGAGAATTTCGCGAGCGGCATCGGCGGCGTGACGGTCGTGGCCTATTTTTCGGCGCTGACCGACCTGCGCTTCACCGCGGCCCAATATGCGCTGATTTCGGCCGCGGCGAGCATTGTCGGCCGTTTCGTGACCGGGACCACCGCCGGGGCGCTCATCGAAGCGTTGGGCTATGTGAACTTCTATCTTCTCACCACAGTGCTCGCGCTGCCGGGCATCCTGCTCTTCTGGGTGCTGATGCGGTCGGGCCTGATTGACGCTTCGATCGGCAGCGCGGGCAGGGTGGAGGGAGACCCTGTCCAGTCGGAGTGAAGGAACTCGAATCGGAGGCAGTCCGTTCTCTCGGCAAATCACGCCGTTACGGAGCCTTTTCACGTGGCAACTAAGCTTGTCGCGGCAGTCCAGCCGCAATTCCTGAACAACGCCTTCCAGCAGTCGATCGCCAGATGGAACCGGGAACGGCTTGCGCCAGGCTTCCCCGATGTCGACTGGCGACGCGATTTCGATCGGCACATGCAGATGCTTCGGCTGGAGGGGGCGTTCCTCGACGAGCTACGCGCGGAAGTGGCTGACGATCTGGGCGCCGTGCCAGAGGATGCGGATGCGTTCGTCGCTTGGTTCGAAGGGCTGAAAAAAGTCCGGCCCAGGTCAGAACCATCCGCTATTCGTGTGGCTCGCCGAAACCGCGACCGAGGGCCAGATGCGCTGGTTCCTGACGCAAGAAGCGGCGGGCGAGGCCGGGTTCGACGATCTTATCGCCTATACCCAGGTCAAGCTGCCGCTCGGTCCCAAGCTCGAACTCGCCGGCAATTATTGGGATGAAATGGGCCGCGGTCAGCACCGGG
Organism: Pseudomonadota bacterium; assembly: GCA_018240865.1. Taxonomy (GTDB): domain Bacteria; phylum Pseudomonadota; class Alphaproteobacteria; order Sphingomonadales; family Sphingomonadaceae; genus Sphingomonas_B. Next base: position 1,629 of record JAFEEY010000036.1, read on the forward strand.
GCATTCACACGCTGCTGCTGCGCGAGCTGATCGAGACGATGAGAATCGCGCCGGAAATCGAAACGACGGTCTGGGAATCGCTTGCTCTCGCCAACGCGATGACCGCCATGGCGACGACGCGGCGCTATGCGTGGCTGTCGGTCGGGGCGCTCGGCGTCGTCGAGCTGACCGCACCCTGGCGCTGCGAGAAAGTGTCGGCCGGCTTGAAGCGGCTCGGCTTCGGCCAGCGCGAACGGCTCTATTATGATCTGCACAGCCATATCGACGTGAAGCACAGCGCGACCTGGAACGAGCATGCGCTGAAGCCGCTGGTCGCCGAGGATCCGCGCCGTGCCCGCGCGATCGCGGAGGGCGCATTGATCCGGATGCGCTGTGCCGAACGCTGCTTCGATCGTTATGCCGAATGCATCGAGGACGGCGCCGAGCTTTACTGAGGCGCTTCGCCGTTCAGTGCGAGCACTTCGCCCGCGAGATAGAGCGAGCCGGTGATCAGCGCCGGCATTTCCAGCCCTGTCAGCGCCGCCGGAACGTCAGGCGCGACGCTGGCCGGGATGCCCAGCCGAGTCGCCAGCTTCGCCAGTTCCCCCGGCGCGTGATGTTCATGTCCGGGGATCGGCACGGCGGTCAGCCTGGCCGCGATCGGCGCGAGGATGCGGAGGAAGGTCGCTGCATCCTTGTTCGCCAGCATGCCGATGACGAGGTGCATCGACCGGCCGCTTAAAGCCCTAACCAGCGCTTCGGCAGCGGAGGCGTTGTGCCCGCCATCCAGCCAGGCTTCGAGATTGCCGGTCAGAGGGCCCGGCTCCAGCCGCTGCAGCCGTGCCGGCCAGCGGGCTCCGGCTATGCCGGCCGCGATCGCTTCATCGGGCACCGGGACCGCCCGCTGGTGGCGCAGCATGGCTGTCGCCAGCCCTGCATTGCGGGCCTGATGGGCACCGGTCAGGGCAGGGAAGGGCAAGGGCAGGGTTCCCCGCGCGTCGGCGTAAACGAGGCCGTCAGGGCTTTCCGTCACTGACCAGTCGCTGCCGTCCGCCAGCCGAATGCCACCCCGCTCGGCTATGCCGGTTGCGACGGCGATCTCCGCTTCGGCCGGATAGGCGAAGGTGACGATCGGCACGCCGGGCCGCGCGATGCCGGCTTTCTCGCCGGCGATTTCGGCGAGCGACTCGCCCAGAAAGGCCTGATGGTCGATGCCCAACGCTGCGATGCCGCAAATCGCGGGCCGCTCGATCACATTGGTCGCGTCAAGCCGGCCGCCAAGACCAACTTCGATTACACACGCATCGGCGGGCGTGTGAGCGAAAGCGACGAAGGCGGCGGCGGTCGTTACTTCGAAGAAGCTGGCGCTCAGGTCTTCGGAGGCATCCAGCACGTCCTCCAGCAACGTTGCCAGCGTCGCATCGGAGATGAGCCGCCCCGCAAGCCGGATACGCTCGTTGAAACGGACGAGATGCGGGCTGGTATAGACATGGCAGCGCAGCCCCGCCGCTTCGATCGCCGCGCACAGGAAAGCGCAGGTCGAGCCTTTCCCGTTGGTCCCGGCCACATGAAACACCGGCGGCAGGCGATGCTGCGGATTGCCGAGCCGCCCCAGCAGCTCCGTGATCCGCTCCAGCCCCAATATATCGCGCCCCGGCGACAGCGCGGCCAGCCGGTCGAGCTGGCGCTGCACGGCAGGATCGGACGATCGCGCGAAATCCACCTGGGATCAGGCCACTGCCTTCTCAGGCATGACATAGTCGAGCAGGCGGCCGAGCGTTTCGCGCAATTCCCGGCGGGGAACGACCATATCCAGCATGCCATGGTCGAGCAGATATTCTGCGCGCTGGAAGCCTTCGGGCAGCTTCTCGCGGATCGTCTGCTCGATGACGCGCTGGCCGGCGAAGCCAATCAACGCGCCCGGTTCCGCGATCTGGACGTCGCCCAGCATCGCATAGGACGCCGTGACGCCGCCCGTGGTCGGATCGGTCAGCACGACGATATAGGGAAGGCCCGCTTCCTTCAGTTCGGCGATGGCGGCTGTGGTGCGCGGCATCTGCATCAGCGAGAGAATGCCTTCCTGCATGCGCGCGCCGCCGGCGGCCGTGAAAATCACATAAGGCAGGCGCTCGGCGATCGCTGCGTGAATACCGGCGATGAAGGCTTCGCCGACGGCGACGCCCATCGATCCGCCCATGAAGGCGAAGTCCTGGACGCCAACCACCGCCGCGCGGCCCGCGACCGTTCCGCGCGCGTTCAGCAGCGCATCGGGCTCGCTGGTGGAGGCCCGAGCCGTCTTCAGCCGATCGACATATTTCTTGGTATCGCGGAATTTGAGCGGATCTTCGGGGACGCGCGGTGCCGGGTACAGCGTGTAATGTCCATCATCGAAAATCTGCTGGAAACGAGTGCGCGCGCCGATGCGGCCATGATGATCGCATTTCGGGCAAACCGACAGGTTTTCCTCATACTCCTTGTTGAACACCATCTGCCCGCAGCCGGGGCATTTGTGCCACAAATTGTCCGCCGTCTCTTTCTGGGTGACGGACGCGATCGCATTGCGGACGCGGTTGAGCCAACTCATGCGGCATGCTCCTTGCGAGCGCCCGCCAGAGCAGCGGCGAGCGTTGAAACGAATGTGCGGACGGCATCGGGTGCCCTGGCGCCTTCCGAGCCGACCAGGTCGACGATCGCGGACCCTACCGCCACGCCGTCCGCGACGCGGCCGATAGCTGCGGCCTGTTCGGGCGTTCGTACTCCGAAGCCGACAACAATGGGCAGGCGTGTTGCCGCGTGCAACCGCGTCACTGCCGTTTCGATCGATGCCTGTGTCGCCTGCTGGGCGCCCGTGATCCCGGCAACGGAAACATAATAGACGAATCCCGATGCGCCGCCCAGGACGGCCGGCAGCCGCGCCGCATCGGTCGTCGGCGTCGCAAGCCGAATCAGGTGCAGACCCTCACGGCGCAACGCCGGTCCAAGCGCGTCATCCTCCTCCGGGGGAAGGTCGACACAGATTACGCCGTCGACGCCCGCCTTCGCCGCCGCACGGGCAAACCAGTCCGCGCCGCGCGCGAGCATTGGATTTGCGTAGCCCATCAATATCAGCGGTGTCGCCGCATGACGCGCCCGGAATGCCTTGGCGATTTCCAGCAGGTCGTGGGTGGTCGTCCCGGCGCCCAGCGATCGCAGGTTGGCCCGTTGCACTGCGGGCCCATCCGCCATCGGGTCGGTAAAGGGCATGCCGAGCTCGATCACATCCGCGCCTCCCTCGACCAGCGCGTCGAGGATCGCGCCGGCGGCGGCGGGCGAGGGGTCGCCGCCGGTCACGAACGGCACCAGCGCCGCGCGGTTCTCGGCGCGGCAGCGCGTGAAGGCATTGGAGAGGCGATCCGTCACAGCTTCACGCCCAAAGCTTCGGCGACGGTGAAGATATCCTTGTCGCCGCGCCCGCAGAGATTGGCGAGGATGATCTGATCCTTGGCCATTTCCCGCGACTTGCGCGCGACAGCGGCGATCGCGTGGGAAGGTTCGAGCGCGGGAATGATACCTTCGGTCCGGCACAGCAGCTGAAAGGCGTCGAGCGCTTCCTCATCGGTCGCGCTTTCATATCGTACCCGGCCGATCTCGCTCAGCCAGCTATGTTCGGGGCCGATGCCGGGATAGTCGAGCCCGGCGGAGATCGAATGCGCCTCGGTGATCTGCCCGTCAGCATCCTGCAGCAGGAATGTCTTGTTGCCGTGGAGGATACCGGGGCGGCCGCCGGCCAGGCTCGCCGCATGGGCGCCGCTGTCGAGGCCGTGGCCCGCCGCTTCGACGCCCAGCATTGCCACCTCTTCGTCGTCGAGGAAGGGATGGAACAGGCCGATCGCGTTCGATCCGCCGCCAATCGCCGCGACCAACAGGTCCGGGAGCCGGCCCTCGCGCTCCAGGATTTGCGCCCGTGCTTCCCGGCCGATCACCGACTGAAAATCACGCACCAGCTCGGGATAAGGGTGTGGCCCCGCGGCAGTGCCGATGATGTAGAACGTGTCTGCGACATTCGCGACCCAGTCGCGCAACGCCTCGTTCATCGCGTCCTTGAGCGTCCGCGCGCCGCTCTCGACTGCCTTCACTTCGGCGCCGAGCAGCTTCATGCGGAATACGTTGGGCGATTGCCGCTCCACGTCGCGCGCGCCCATATAGATCGTACACGGCAGGCCGAAGCGGGCAGCGACCGTCGCAGTCGCGACGCCGTGCTGGCCCGCGCCGGTCTCCGCGATGATCCGCGTCTTGCCCATCCGGAGCGCGAGCAGGATCTGGCCGATGCAATTGTTGATCTTGTGTGCGCCGGTGTGATTGAGCTCGTCGCGTTTGAAATAGATTTTGGGCCCCATGCCGGCGGGGGCGCTCTCGCGCAGCGCATCGGTCAGCCGCTCGGCAAAATACAGCGGGCTCGGACGGCCGACATAATGCTCCAGCAGATCGTCGAACTGTGCCTGGAACGCCGGATCGACCTTGGCCGAGCGATAGGCGCGCTCGAGGTCGAGGATCAGCGGCATCAGCGTTTCGGCGACATAGCGGCCGCCGAACTGGCCGAAATGCCCGCGATCGTCGGGCTGGGTTCGAAGCGAGTTGGCCAGGGTCATAATGCGGCGACCGCCTTAAGGAATGCGGCGATCTTGTCCACATCCTTGACGCCCGGCGCGCTCTCGACGCCCGAGGAAATGTCGACCATGCGCGCCCCGGTGATGCCCACGGCTTCGGCGACATTGCCCTCGTAGAGTCCGCCTGACAGCGCCCAGGGGGCGGGATGCGCGAATCCATCCAGCAGCGTCCAGTCAAAGCGCCGGCCCATGCCGCCCGGCAAGGCGCCATCCGGCGTCTTGGCGTCATAGACGATGCGCTCGGCCAGCCCGCGCCACCCGTGCGCCTGATCCAGGTCGGCGCGCGTCCGCACCGGAACGGCGGCCCAGACCGGGAGGCCGAAACGTGCGCGGATCGCGGCGCCCCGATCGGGCGAAGCCTTGTGAAGCTGAAGCGCGGCGAGTTGCCCGGCCGCGATCGCCTGCTCGAGCGATTGGTCCTCCGGATCGACGAACACGCCGATGCGCTGGACCCGATCGGGCACGCGCGCGGCGAGGCCGGCGGCTTTCTCGAATGTCAAATGGCGCGGGCTTTGCGGGAAAAAGACGAAGCCGACATGGCTCGCCCCGCCCGCGATCGCGGCGTCGAGTGCGGGCGGCGTGCTGAGGCCGCAGATCTTGGTGGCAATGCGGGGCAAATCCCAGGCCTTCGGTGATTGAGCTGTCACCCTATGGCGGCTTGGCTGAGCTTGTCGAAGCCCTGCTTTTCTTTACCGCCGTCAAGAAGGGAAGGCTTCGACAGGCTCAGCCAAGCCAGCCCATGGGCTGGCGCTATAAAGTCGCCGCGATCGCGCGAGCCGCCTGGTCAGGGTCTTCCGCACCAGTGATCGGGCGGCCCACCACCAGGATCGAAGCGCCGTGATCCAATGCCTGGCGCGGAGTCACCACGCGCTTCTGGTCGCCGGCATTGCCGTTCGACGGGCGGACACCAGGCACCACGAAATAGCCGCCCGGCCACAGCTTCTTGGCCGCCTTCACTTCCGCCCCAGAGCAGACCACGCCATCTAGCCCGGCATCGCGGGCGAGGGCGGTCAGCCGCTCGACCTGCGCATGCGGATCGGCAGCAAGGCCGATCGACTGGAGATCGTCGCCATCGAGGCTGGTCAGCACCGTCACCGCGACGACTTTGGTGCCGGCCGGAGCGGCCGCCTTGGCATCTTCCATCATCGCGCGGCTGCCTGCGGCGTGAATGGTCAAGACGGCAGGCTCCAGATCGCGCAGCGCCTGGATCGCCTTGGCGACCGTGTTCGGAATGTCGTGCAGCTTCAGGTCGAGGAAGATCGGCAGCCCGAGATGCGCCATCTCCTTTACGCCCGAACGCCCGTTCGCGGCGAAGAATTCGAGACCCAGCTTGATGCCGCCGACGTGATGGCGGACCTTGGTTGCAAGAGCTTTGGCGCGTTCGAGATCAGGGGTGTCGAGCGCGACGAAAATCGGGCTGGTCATGCACCCCCCGGCGGCACGGTCGAGATCGGACCCGCCGGGCCCATCGGCTCAGCAGCGGAAGGCGTTGCCGGCACGATCACGGATGAGGGCGTGACTTGCTCCAGCCGGCGCAAGCGGTAGCGCGCTGCGTGCCAGAGCAGCAGCGGCGGCACCAGCCCGACCAGAAACGTTATCGCCAGCAGCAGCGGCAGCTTGGTTTCGAGGATCATCCCGTTCCAGAGATTGATACTCACAACCGTCCAATTGTTGAAGCAAAAGAGCGCGACGATCACCGCCACGACGATCCAGAACAGGGTCTTCAGGAAAGACATGGCACGACCTTAGGGGCTTGGACGGGGGAAGGCTAGCCGATCTCGCGCGTGAGTTGCTCGAAGAGCCGGGGCACGGCGGTCAGGCGGCCTTGCTCTTCGGCAAGAATGGCGCGGAACAGCGACCGTTTGAGTTCGCCCGCACGGCCGGGGGGGAGGCGCCGATGAACCGGGAGGGTAGATAGGACGAGGTCGATCAGCCGATCAGCCCCGTGCAACCGGCCCCAGAGATAATCATTCTCCCGATAACCCCTGCTAAAAAAGGCGCCAAAACTATTGAAACGAATACCTTTTAGAGTCGCCTCGGCGCCGCCTTCGCGAATTGTGACCGCGTCATCCGGAGAAATGCGGTCGACCTTGACGGGATCGAATTCGCCGGCGCCTTCGCCGGTCAGCGACAGAGTGGTGAGATCGTAAAAGGCAAAGCCCAGATAGGCGAAAAGCATTTCGCGCCGTTCGGCCTTGGGCAGTTCGGCGAGTGCGCTGGCGAAAAGCTGGTCCGCCTGATCGTCGATCTCGCGCAGGCCCCGTGCCGCGCCGATCGCATCGATTGCCGCACCGGCATCCTCGCCGATATTGCAGGCGAGCCGGTTCACTTCGTCGGGAAAGAATCCGGCGACCTCACGTTCCAGATAAAGCGCGAGAATCGCATAAATGCATCGCTCGAATTCCTCGCAGGCGGAAGCAAGCGCCGCGTTGTTCTCCTGAATTGCCGCCAGCCGCCGCGCCAGGAAGCGCAGGCGGCGGATGCGGAAACCGAGATCATGTTCGCGGAAGAAGGTGATCGCTGCAGGGGTAGCGCCGCTGGAGCGGGTACTGACTCGTTCCAGGCCGCGCCGCTGCAACTCGCCCCAGATCGCCTCGCGCGCCTGAGTCCGCGTCGGCCCATCACCGCGCGGGGTGAGGCGACGGACCAAGCCGGCCAGTTCCTCGACGATGCCCGAAATCTTCAAATGCCCATAGGCAGCATAGGCCGGGCCGGCCTGGCGCGCGGCCTCGGTCTGCGCCTTGGAGCGCCAGGCAGCAACTCGCGCCGGCGTCGGTCGGTCGAGAAAGAACGTGCCACCGAACAGCTGGACGATTGCTTCGTCCACTTCGTCCTTCAGCGCGTCGATGATCCGCCGCGTCCGTTCGATTCGTTCGGAACGACCCTGCAGTGCCTCCAGATTGTCGCGGATCGGCTGTTCGCGCGGGATTTCGGTGAGCGCGCCCAGGATCGATGAGAAGAAGCCCGGCGGCTCCTGCCCGCTTGCGCCGCCGATGCGGATGCTGCGGATGCCGGGCTTCGGGTCGATATAGACGAAGCGCCGGTCGATCTCACGCCGTGCCGATCGGTTTTTGAGCGCGTCCATCGCCGGCCGGAACGGTGCGTTGGACAGCACCGAGCCGTCGATCATCACTGCGGTGTCGGCCAAACCAGCGGCGAAATGGCGCGGCAAGCTGCGTTCCAGAAACGCTTCGCGGCCCGGCCATGCCTTACCGATGCGTGCCAGCACCGCGTCCATTTCCTTGACCGTGAAGGGCGGAAAAGCGCCGGGGAAGCTCGCCGTCGCGCGGGCCGCAAAAGCCAGTTCCGGGATCGCGCCCAGCGATCGCCGCGCACCGCCGCGATCGGCGAAGCTGAAGGTCAATCGATGTTCGCTTTCAACGACTTCCTCGGGACTATTAAGGCGAAGTCTCTGTGGATGGCCGCGAAAATCCGTGACCGTGACGAACAGATCGAGCGGCTGATCGTCGGGAAGGAGGGGTGGGCCTTTGTCCGATGCCGCCATGGCGTCGAGGGCGTCCAGCAACAGGCCGGTGAACACTTCGCCGCCGAACGGCGGTTCGAACCAGCGCGAACGCACGAAGGTCGAAAGCTTGGCGCGCACTTCTGCCCTTGTGTCGGGATCGACGCTCTCGATCGCTTCGCCGCCGCGATCCGCCAGCATCGCGAGCGGAATCGCCCAAAGCTTGGAGAGTCGAGTCGCCTTGGCTGCCGGGTCAAGCAATCGCTCGACATCGGCCGCTTCCAGCCAAAGATCGGTGAGCGGATCGAGCGACTGGCCGGTCGCGATCGCCTGGGCCAGGAAAATGCCGTTGATCCCACCGGCGCTGGCACCGGCGATAATGTCGGAGAAAACCGTCAGTTTCAGCCCCGCATGGATTTCGATCTCGGAAAGAAGATCGAAATAGACGCGCTGCGATCCGGTCGAGAGGCGGCCATCATGAAAGGCGCGGCTGGCGCGGGCGAGGCGCCAGATTTCCTTGGTGATGCCGTGCATGTAGACGGCCAGGCTGATCCCGCCATAGCAGACCAGCGCCAGCCGAAGCTCCTTCTCCCGCATGACACGCAAAGTGACGAAGAAGTGTCAGCCTGTCGAGGCGAAGTCGGCCCAGATCGGCAAATGATCGGACGCCTTGCGCGCGATGGCCGAACTATGGACGCCGCAATCGGCGAGCTTCAGCCCCGAAAACATGATGCGATCGAGCGCGGCGACGGGCCGGCGGGCGTGAAAGCTGCGGCCGGTCGGCGCGAGCGTGAAGTGGTGGCCGAAATCGCGCAGGCAGCCGCCTTGCACGGTCCATTCGTTCAAATCACCCATCATCACCGTCGCCATGGACTCGCCCAGCTCGACCCGGTGGAGGATCGCGCGGCTCTGCCGGCGCCGCCACAGGCCGGAGAGGTCAAGGTGCATGCCGATGATGCGGAGCGCCGTGCCCTTGACGTGCAGCTCCGCCATCACCGCGCCCCGCGGCTCCAGCGCCGGAATGTGGAGCGCCTCACACGCGGCGATCTCAATCTCGCGATGAACAAGGATCGCATTGCCGTGCCAGCCGATGCCGCCTGTGCGATGAGGCAGAGGAACGGGGCGGTACGGGCTATGCTCTTCCAGCAGGTAGGCCGGGAGAGCGCTGACGCGGGCGCCGAAGCGACGGTCCGCTTCCTGCAGCGCCACGATATCGGCGCCAATCTCGTTCAGCACTTCGATGACTCGCTCGGGGCTGCGCCGCCGGTCGGTCCCGATGGCCTTGCGCATATTGTAGCTTGCGACGCGGATCATCAGGCGAGAGTTAGGCATCGGAGAGCATAACGGAAAGGGAGGGATAAGGTGCCGGGACCGCTGGAGGGCTTACGGATCGTCGAAATGGCCGGGATCGGCCCCGGGCCTTTTTGCGGGATGATGCTTGCCGATCACGGCGCGGAAGTGATTCGCGTCGAAAGACAGGGCGCGAAGCATCTGATCGATCCGGCCAGGGATCCGCTGCAACGCTCCCGCACTCGCGTCACCGCCGATCTGAAGACGCCTGAGGGCATCGCGACGGTTCGCGACATTTGCCGGACTTCCGATGGCCTGATCGAAGGCTTCCGCCCCCGCGTCATGGAACGGCTGGGGCTGGGGCCGGACGTGCTGATCGGCGACAATCCGCGCCTCGTCTATGGCCGCATGACCGGCTGGGGCCAGACCGGGCCCTATGCTCAGGCGGCGGGGCATGACATCAACTATATCGCGCTGGCCGGTGCGCTCCACGCTTTCGGGCGGGCGGGCGAGAAGCCGACGCCGCCGATCAATCTGGTCGGCGATTTCGGCGGCGGCGGGATGCTGCTGGCGTTCGGTATGGTCTCGGCGATCCTGTCGGCGCGCACGACCGGCAAGGGCCAGGTGATCGATTGCGCGATGACCGACGGCGCCGCGCTCTTAATGAGCATGATTTGGGGCTTTCGCGCCCAAGGGCTGTGGCGCGACGAGCGCGGCGTCAACATGCTCGATACCGGCGCGCACTTCTACGACACCTATGAATGCGCCGACGGCAAATATGTCTCGGTGGGCGCGATCGAACCGCAATTCTACGCCGAACTCCGCCGCCTCGCAGGGCTGGCGGACGATCCCGATTTCGAGGCCCAGATGAACCCAGCGGCGTGGGGGGCGCTGAAGGCGAAGCTCGCCGCCGTCTTCCAGACGAAAACGCGCGACGAATGGTGCGAGATCGTGGGAATGACGGACGTGTGTTTCGCCCCCGTGCTGTCGCTGGAAGAGGCACCCCGTCATCCGCACAATTCCACGCGCGGCACCTTCGCGGAGATCGGCGGCGTGATGCAGCCCATGCCGGCGCCGCGTTATTCTGACACGCCCCTACCAGCGCCACGTGCGGCGGCGAGTGGTCGGGCCTGAAGCTTGCAGTGCCTGAACTCACGGATTTAGCACCGACGGACGCGAATTGCGCGTTTTTGAAGGGGCGCCAACAAACGTCACACGCGCGAATGTTCCCGAAAGTTCGCACTAGCCATGAAGCGAAAATCGCCGTTTGCGGCGCGTACGATCAAGTGCGGACGATTAGAATGAGCCGCTGCGGCTCTGGCACCGGCGAGGTGATGTAGGACAGCGGCTTTTTTCGTGCACGATTTTAGGGGTTAAGTTAGTGTCACCGAAACCCACCGAACCCGTCGCTTCGCTACGCCTTTCTAAGAGAGAGGAGGGTCATGACCAAGCTCACATTCCATCTCAGGGAGATGGCCGAAAAGGCCAACCACGAAAAACGAGAACGGCTAGGCCGAATACCCTATGAATATGCGTCTTTACTTGAAAAGGGTCCACAGGGGCTGGTTAAGAACATATCTCTGCTACCCTATCCAAAAAATGATTTAATCAAAGCATTCCTATTCTGTATCGCTAACGCCAAATCGAGGGTGGAGATCGATCTCCTTTGCGCCGCTCTGCTGACACTGGCAGATTACCAAGACATTGGCGATAAAGACACGGTGAATATCCCTGACCCTAGTAACTTCGATCACGAATCGAAGGATGGGTTTGGAGAGCTGATGAAAGCTGCCTCGAGCGTCACCGAGGTATGGCAGCGTGTTCGTGATGATGTAGCCAGGGACTTGAGCTTTTTCACTCTGTGGTCGAGCAAAGCTATCAGGGTCAACGAGAACATCTGGCCGTTTTACAAGAGGTGGTTTGAAAAACTGAGGCCATCGAACATATATCGAACCATCCCCGCTAAATGGGTGGATTTTCCAGATTGATGTCGAGTGCGGCTGCCTAGGTCGCACCGGCCTTGATTTTGCTACCGAATACCAGGCCAATGGCGG
>JAFEEY010000037.1:0-29237 GCA_018240865.1 Pseudomonadota bacterium
ACCATGACCGAACTGATGAAGCGCCGCGCCGATATCGAAGCGAAGATCCAAACGGCAGAAAACGCCTGGATCGCCGCGAACGAAGCGCTTGAGACGATCGAGGCATAGCGTTCAAGAAATTCGCGCGCATAGGCGCGAACAGCCGGCCCATTGGGCGAAGAGATCAGAGGCCCTTCACGAACGCCTCCAAGGCCGCGTTGGTCTCGGCCGGGGCTTCCTGCTGGACCCAATGGCCGATGCCGGGAATGATCGTGGAGCCGCGGAAATCGGGGCAGTGATCGGCAGCGCGCGCGAACATGTCGACGCCCGGGATCATGTGGCGCACCGGATCGCGCTCGCCGGCGATGAAACAGGCCGGCTGCGTGACCGGCTTGCCCTTGAGATCGGCCAGTTCCTCGAAGTCGATATTCTGCGCACGGTAGCGGTTGAGCGGGCCGCGCCAGCCGCTCCTGGCGAAAGCATCGGCGAAGACCTTGAGGTCCGCATCGCTGGCCCAGGCCGGGAAGGGATCGGGCGAAGTGAGGCCGTCGAGCATGCCGGCATCGGGGCCTTTTTCTGCAATAAAGGCACCGCTGTTGCCGCCTGAGGCCATGAAGTAGATTTTACGGAGGGAATCCTCCGAATCCGCTTCCAGCTCGGCTTCGGCCACGCCCTCTTTCTGGAAATAGAGCTGGTAGAAGAAGCGGCCGGCATAGATCTGCTCGGCGACCTTCAGCATCGAGGTCTCACCGCGCGGAAAATAGGGGACGCTGAGGCCCGCGACCGCACGCACCTTGTCCGGATACAGAAGAGCCGTGTTCCAGACGATCGGCGCGCCCCAATCATGGCCGAACAGGATCGCCTGCCCGCCGCCCAGCGCGTCGATCACCGCGGCGACATCGGAGGTCAGCTCCTTCATCGTATAGGCAGCGATTGGGTGCGGGCGGGAGCTGTCGCCATAGCCGCGCACGTCCATCGCCGCGGCCTTGAAGCCACGCTTGGAAAAATAGGCGAGCTGGTGGCGCCAGCTGTACCAGAGCTCCGGCCAGCCATGGACGCAGAGGATCAGTGGTCCGTCGCCGGCCACCGCGACGTTCAGGGAAATGTCGCCGTTCGCGACCGTGACGAAATCCATAAACTCCCCCTTCGACACTATTTCGCGCGGACGTAGCTGCCCGGCGCGTCCTCGATCGCATTCAATTTACCCTTGCCCGGCACGCGCGCGCCTTTGACGGGCACCTTTACGGACGATTGCCGATCCAGCCAGGCGAGCCAGTCCGGCCACCAGCTGCCCTTGGTCTCGGTCGCGCCGGCGATGAATTCATCGAGCGACTCCACCGGCTTGTCGTTGGTCCAATACTGGTACTTCCCGGCCGAGGGCGGGTTGACCACGCCCGCGATATGGCCGGAGCCCGCCAGCACGAAGCGCAGCGGGCCGGAAAAATGATCGGTGATCTTCCACACGCTCTCGACCGGCGCGATATGATCCTCGCGCCCCGCCTGGACATAAGCGGGCGTGGTGACTGCATGCAGATCAAGCGGCACGCCGAGTACTGTCAGCGCCTTGGGCACGGCGAGCTTATTGTCACGATAGAGATCGGTCAGATAGGCGCGATGCCACTTGGCGGGCAGGTTGGTGGTATCACCATTCCAGTGGAGCAGGTCGAACGCCGGATAATCCTGGCCGAGCAGATAGTTGTTGACGACATAGTTCCAGACGAGATCGCGGCCGCGCAGCAGGTTGAAAGTGGCGGCCATGTAACGGCCGTCGAAAAAGCCTTCGGGCGCCAGGCTTTCGAGCAGCTTCAATTGCTCGTCGTCGATGAAGGTCTTGAGCTCGCCGGCATGGGTGAAATCGACCTGTGCGGTGAAGAAGGTCGCGCTTTTCACTTTCTCCGCTTCGCCCTTGCCAGCCAGTACGGCGAGGGTCGCGGCAAGCGTGGTGCCGGCGACGCAATAGCCGATCGTGTGCGCCGATTCCGTGCCCAGCAGCTCCCGCACCGTGTCGATCGCGTCGATCTGGGCTGCGACATAATCGTCCCAGATCACGTCCTTCATCGAGGCGTCGGCGGATTTCCAGCTGACCATGAACACGGTCAGCCCCTGTTCCACAGCCCAGCGGATGAAACTCTTCTCCGGGCTCAGATCGAGGATGTAGAAACGGTTGATCCAGGGCGGGAAAATGACGAGCGGCGTTTCATAGACCGTATCCGTCGCCGGGCTGTACTGGATCAGTTCGTAGAGCGGCGCACGCTTCACCACCTTGCCGGGCGTGGTGGCGATATTGCGGCCCAGTTCGAACGCACCCGGCTGCACATGCGTCAGCTGGCCCTGGCGCATGTCGCGCAGCATATGTTCGAGCCCGCGCAGCAGATTCTCGCCGCCCGTCTCCAGCGTTTTCTTCATCACTTGCGGATTGGTGAAGGCGAAATTGGACGGGCTCATCGCTTCCACCACCGACCGGGTCGCGAAGCGGAGCTTCTGCTTCTCCGCTTCATCCACGCCGTCGACCAGATCGACAGCGTTGAGCATATGGCTGGCGATGAGCTGATAGCTTTGACGGATCAGGTCGAAGACCGGATGCTCGCTCCATTCTGGCGCCGCGAACCGTTTGTCCTTGACCGGAGTTTGCGGCGAGCCGGTATCGCCGCCAGGCGTCAGGAAACGCTGCCACAGCTTCAAATTCTCCGACCAGAAGTCGGTCGCCGCCTCGACCAGCGCACTGCCTTCGGCGAAATTGGGAAGCACGCCCGGCGCCGCCGGCGCTTCGCCGGCTTTCATCGCCATTTCGACGCCATGTTCCAGCATCAGCTGCTGCGCCCGGCCGATGACCCAGGTCCAGCGCTGCATATCCTGCAGCGACGGCATGTTCGGAGCTTCGGTCTGGCTGGCCATGATTCTTCCTCCTGTCCCGTCCCTTGATAGGGCGGGCGAAGCGATCCGTCATGCGCTTGCGTGGCGCCGCCGCGAGCCCCATCTCAAAGCCATGGCCAAACTCAATGCCTGCCCCCTTTGCGGAAAACCCGGCGAGTCTGCTCATCAGCCTTTCTGCAGCCAGGGCTGCAAGGATCGCGACCTCTTGAATTGGCTGGGCGACGCCTACCGCATGCCCGGCCCATCGGCCGATCAGAACCCTCTGGACAGGCAGGATGAGCCGCCGCTATAGGCCGCGCCTTGCCGCGCGAAACCGCAGCACGCCCAGGTAGCTCAGTTGGTAGAGCATGCGACTGAAAATCGCAGTGTCGGTGGTTCGATTCCGCCCCTGGGCACCATTTTTTTAGCTTGTGGGACGCGAACGCACTCATATCCCGAACGGGAACCACATTTCTGCACTGTCCTGCTGCCGCGGCTTTGATCGGAACGACTCTCCTTTAAGCCGCTCTCCTCAGTGTCCAAATCAGGCCGCCGGCATGCATCTCGTCGCTAGCGCTTCGCGCGTCGGCCCGTCCGCAATCCAGCGAGCAATCGCGGCCGGATCTGTGCTCAAGCGATCGCCAGTTTCTTGAATTGCCCGACTTTAAGCTGCAAGTGGCTTGGGGAGCATCCAACATATGCCGATTGAGCTGCGCGCAGACTTGGGCATTTGGAGGCAGGCGGCTGGGAAACGAAACTGCTGGGCCCGATAAATGAAACGTTTTTTTGATTTGGCCGTCGCTTTGGCCGCATTATTTGCTTTGAGCCCGGTCCTTATCGCAGTTGCGCTTCTCGTTCGACTGAAGCTGGGCTCTCCCATATTCTTTCGCCAAGTACGTCCGGGACGATATGGCGCGCCCTTTTTAATGATAAAATTTCGCACGATGCTGAATCTGGCGGGAGAGAATGATAATCCTTTGCCAGACGAGCAACGCCTTACCCGTTTCGGCAGATTGCTGCGCTCGACCAGTCTCGACGAACTGCCGGAGCTCATCAATATCGTCCGTGGCGATATGAGCCTGGTAGGGCCGCGGCCGCTGCTGATGCAATATCTTCCGCTTTATTCGCCCGAGCAGGCGCGGCGCCACGACGTGCGGCCCGGGCTGACGGGCTGGGCGCAAGTGAACGGCCGCAACGCGCTGAGCTGGGACGAGAAATTCGCGCTCGACACCTGGTACGTCGATCATCGCAGCTTCGCGCTCGACCTGCGCATCCTGTGGCTGACCGTGCGCAAGGTCCTGTTCCGCGAAGGAATATCGGCCGAGGGCCAGGCGACGATGCCGGCGTTTACAGGGGTGGCTCACGAAGAAAGGATGCCTTGATGCGTTGCATAGCAGTCTATGGGGCAAGCGGCTTCGGGCGCGAGGTCATGCCGCTCGTGCGGGGGCAATATGGGGGCGAGGGCACCGAGTTCGTTTTCGTCGACGACGGTGCTGCAGATGGCAAGTCGGTCCTGTCGTTCGATGAGTTCTTGCGCCGCCCGCAGGCTTCTAGGCAGATCGTCATCGCCATTGCCAATTCTGCCGTGCGCGAGAAGCTGGCTGCGCGATGCGTGAAGGCCGGTATCGAGAGTCTCGACGTGAAGGCGGCGAATGCGTCGATTCTGGACGATGTCGTGCTTGGCGAAGGCAGCATCCTCTGTGGATTTACGCAGATGACATCAAATATTCGAATCGGTCGATACTTCCACGCCAACATCTATTCGTATGTCGCCCACGATTGCGTGATCGGCGATTTCGTCACCTTCGCCCCGGGCGTGAAATGCAACGGCAACATTCACATTGACGACCATGCCTATGTCGGAACAGGCGCCATCCTGAAGCAGGGCACGCCCGACAAACCATTGCGCATCGGACGCGGGGCGGTGATCGGCATGGGGGCAGTGGTGACGAAGGATGTCGCGCCCGGTGAAACGGTGGTCGGAAACCCCGCGCGGCCGATGCCACCGCGCTGACGCACGGACTTGGCCGCAGGTAACGCGACTATATTAGCGTCGCGACCAGCCCTGCTTCTCCGGGATCGGCCAACGCCTGTCCCCCCCGGATAGTTGATAAGCCTGGTTTTCACAGCGGCACCTCTGCCGAACGGGCTTCCTCGATCCAGCTATGGCCGTCGAAGACGAAATGTACCGCGATTGACTTGCCCGCGGCCGGTCGCACCGGCGACGATAATTTCGCTCCGGCCCAACTTCCGGCCGCGATCAGACCGGCGGTCATATTGCGGACAATCGCAGATACGCGCTGGCCGGCGATAATCCCGCTTGTGTCCAGAGCGATAGTGAAAGCACGGGCGTCGCTTACCGAAATTTGAGCCCAGCGATACCGGCGAGGCCAAACCGCGATCCTTGATGCATAGGGCACGATCTCGTATTTCTCGGCCATGCCAGCGCGGAACAGAGCGTTCTGTCCCTCGTCGAAAAATACCGCTTCGGCCGGATCATTCCGGTTCGGCTTCGTCCATATGCTGACGCCGCCACCAGTACCGAGCACTGTCCTGGCACGTATCTGCCCCACCTGGTTCAGCCCGGCATCAACCAGAAAGCGAAGAACCGCTTCTCCGCCGGCGCGCGAATTTGCGACCGTCAGCATGTCACCGTCGAGGAACCCGCCAGCCCCGATGCTATAAGCGCTGATCCTGTTCGCGCCTTGCGGCGACAAATCGGTCCATGCACCCGAGCCGTACAGCGGCGCATCAATTTTGTTGCCTGCCGCTCCGCCTTCAATAACACCTTGAGACCCTCTGTTTCCCTCGACATCGCCTCCTACAATCAAGCATCCGCGCGAACGGGGCCCTAGCCTAAAGCCTGCTCCTTTGTTGTCTTGGCAGCAGGCGTTCACAAAAGTGTTCCACCACCCGCCGTCGTGATGGATGCCATCCCCTCCGTTGCCACGCAGGTCCGCTCCGAGCAGGAAGCCAGCATTGGCGTCGGGCGCACGCGCCAGGCTATCAATGCGCAGGCCGTGCCTCTCGTTTTCCAGGCATGCGATGCTCGTCAGGCGCCACAGATTTGCATTTTTCCCAGACCCGTCGCCGCCGACCCAGAGGCCATCGCGGCCGGCATTGGTGAATGCACAAAACTCCAATGACTGACGCTCTCCCGCCAAGTGCACATTATCGCCGGCGCGGCCTTTCACATTGTCGAAGTGAATGCGTTCAGCCCCGGCGTCGGCACCGGCAAACAGGATGCCCGGCCCTTCCGCATCAAAATCCTTGAGAAGGCAGCTGTGCCCCCGTGTCGCGGCATCGCTCGTCGCACCGTTGCCGATGAGCAGGACTCTCGCCGGGATCGCGAGCGGTGCAGCATAGCGATAGACGCCGTCGATATGGACCGGCAGTCCCGTCTTCCCGGCGCGATCGATAGCTTCACGGATTGCGGCGCTGCTGTCGGTGACGCCCGTGGGATCGGCGCCGACGAAACGGCTGAGCGCCAGCCGCTCCACCCCTGGATGCGATGGGGCGGCGGGGATCGCGCTATCTGCGAGACCGCGCGCGACGGGCGCTGCCGCCAGCAAACCCATCAAATCGCGCCGCGAAGGATCTTCGGAACTCATCCTGCCTTCCAGCTGCTCGAAACATTGACAACGCCGATACCGCCTTCCGGCCCCGTCGTTCAGCGCGAAGCCTGTCCAAGGACATCCCTCAGTGCCTCGCGTCCGCGGTCGATGTCGTGCTCAGTGAGTGTCGGATGGGTGAGGAAGGCGAGGCTTGTCTCGCCCAGTTCACGCGCGGCGGCGAGACGTTCCGCCGGCCGACCGCCCCCGTGGTCGAAGGCTCGCTCCAGATAGACTTCCGAGCAGCTGCCCTGAAAAGCGGGAAGACCACGTTCCACCAATGCCGAGATGATACGGTCGCGGCTCCAGTCGCTCTTGAGCCTTTCCGGGCGGACATAGGCGTAAAGTCGGTAAAAGGCGTGGACGTCTGACCCTGAAGGCAGTGGAACGCGGATCGACGGGAATTCGGCAAGCACGCTGCTCAGCGCATGTGCGTTCCTGGTCCTGGCCGCAACCCATTCCGGCAAACGTGTCAGCTGGAGGCGCCCGATTGCGGCCTGCATTTCCGTCATCCGCCAATTGGTGCCCCAGGTTTCGTGCAGCCAGCGAAAGCCGGGCGGATGGCTCCGTTCATAGACGGCATCCCAGCTCTTGCCATGATCCTTGAAGGACCACATGGCGGACCAGAGCTCAGGGTCGTTGGTGGTCACCATCCCGCCCTCGCCGCCGGTGGTGATGATCTTGTCCTGGCAGAACGACCAGGCGCCCACCTGGCCGAAGGTCCCGACACTTTTGCCGTTGTGACGCGCGCCGTGAGCCTGGGCGCAATCCTCGATGACGGCAAGGCCGTGCCGCCGAGACAGGTCCATGATCCCGGTCATGTCGCACGGCCAGCCGCCCAGGTGCACCGGAACGATCGCCCGGGTGCGGGGCGTAAGCACGCGCGCGATCGTATCCGGCGTGATGTTGCCGCTGTCGCGATCCACGTCCGCGAACACCGGCTGGGCTCCGGCGTTTACCACACTCGACACAGATGCGATGAAGGTACGAGGCGTGACGACCACTTCGTCGCCGGGTCCGATGCCGAGCGCGCGCAGCGCCAGATCGATCGCAACTGTTCCGTTCATCAGGGCGATGCCATGCCTGCTGCCTGCCCAGGCGGCGAACTCCTCCTCGAATTTCCGGGCTTCTTGACCGGTCCAGTAATTCACCCGATTGGACCGCAGCACCCGGGCCACCGCTTGCGCTTCCTCCTCGTAGAAGCTGGGCCAGGGAGCGCACGGCGTGTCGAGCATGATGCTGCCTTGAAAGATTGTAATCGGAAAACGCGATGCGCGAAGGAATGCTATGACGCAAGGGATGGTTGTGCTGATCAACGGCTCGCTGGCCGAATCGCTGGTCAACTTCCGGGCGAATCTGATTTCTACCCTCGTTGCACGCGGATATCACGTTCATGTCTCGGCCCCGGCCATATCGGAGGCTGTACGGATAAAACTCCAAAAGCTTGGCGCGACGGCTCATCAGGTCCGGTTGGAACGAACCGGGCTAAATCCGCTGGGCGACCTGCGATATTATCAAGACCTACGGCGGATCATAAAGAAGATCCGGCCAGACTTTGTGCTTGGCTATACCGCAAAGCCGAACATCTGGGGCAGCCTTGCGGCTACCCACAGCGGCGTGCAGTCCGCGTCGATGGTGACCGGTCTTGGGTTCGGCTTCATCGAAGGTGCCGGCGTCAGGCGCAGGCTCGTCCAGCGGGTGCAGCATTGGCTTTATGCACGCGCGACGAAGCGGAATTCAGTCGTGATCTTTCAGAACCCGGATGACGAGCGGGACTTCGTGGCGGCAGGCTGCCTTGATGATCCTGCGAAGGCGCGGCGCGTCAACGGGTCCGGGGTGGACACCGCATTCTTTGCGCCCGTGCCGCTTCCGCCGGAGCCGCGGTTTTTGATGATCGCACGATTGCTCGTCAGCAAGGGTGTCCGGGAGTTTGCCGAAGCGGCGCGCCTCGTACGCGCGGAGCGGCCCGGCTGCGACTTCGCCCTGGCGGGATTCCTGGATCCCGGCCCGGACGGCATTTCGGCCGGGGAACTGGAGCTATGGCGCGCGCAAGGCATCCGCTATCTGGGGCCTCTTGAAGACATCCGCCCCGCCATGGCGGATGCGAGCATCTATGTGTTGCCCTCTTACCGGGAGGGGGCGCCGCGGACAGTCCTTGAAGCCATGGCTATGGCCCGCCCGACGATCACGACCGATGTGCCCGGCTGCAGGGAGACTGTGACGGACGGCGTCAACGGGTTTCTGGTGCCGGCTCGCGACAGCGCTGCTCTTGCCGATGCCATGCAGCGGCTGGCTGCCGATTCAACCCTGCGCCAAACAATGGGAGCGGCCGGTCGTCGGCTTGCGCTTTCGAGATATTCGATCGATGAAGTGTCGGCCGCAACGATCCGGGCGCTAAACCTCTGACAGGGCGATCGCATTCTGATGCCGGATGATCCGTTCCTCCTTCAGGACGAGCTGGCTTAATCCGAGGATGAACCAGAACATCGGGAACCAGACTTCATAAACACCAATATGGTGGATCGTGAGCATTCCGAGAGCCAGAAAGCAGCAATGGGCTTCGCGGCTGGTCGACCGCGCCAAGCCCAGCAGCAGTTTCCAGACAAAAGTACCGAAGACAAGAAGTCCGATGATGCCGGTGGCGATGGCCAGTTCCAGCCACAGGCTGATCAGCCCCGTTCCCCCGATCATCTCGTCGATCGGAGTTCCATAGGTCTTCGCTTCCTGCAACACCGTTCCCCAGCCGATGCCGAAAGGATGGCCTTTCAGCAGTGAAAAGGCTGCGGCGAGCGCCTCCTGCCGGCTTCCTTGGGCTGCTGAGTAGTTCAGGGCATCGAAAAATTCAAAAATCTTGTACCCTGATGCATTGAAGAAGAAGGTGCTGTTTCCGGCAATAATGTAAGCCAAGATCATGCCAACGGCGAGGGCGCCGGCGATCTTTCGATAATTCATGCGGATCATCTGGAGCAGCGCGACAGTTAGCGCAGCGGCAAGAAAGAAGGTTGTGCTGTAAAGCAAGACGAGGGCGACGAAGCAAAGCCCGCCATAGATCAAGCGGCTGGGCCCGCTCGCCTGCCCCAGATAGAAAAGCGCGAGCGGAATGAGCGCCTCGAACACCATTGCGGAGAACCCCGCCTCGGCAGCGAAGCCGCGCGGTCGGGCGATGCCCGCCATAAAGACGTCGGCCTCCGGAAACTTGTCGATCGAAAACGGAAATATATCCGAAAGATACATCCCTGCCGTGTTCGCGAGGACGAACTCAAGGATGACGAAGACCGAAAGTGTGACAGATCCCAGCCATGCTGCCTTGGAAATTTCCAAAAAGCTGATTTCCGATACCGCGATCCACCGCCTCACGCCGATCCAGAGGATCAGAATGGAGGCAGACCATTGGGCGAGTCCCTGGAAACGGTCCAGATCGATGGGAACCGGATAAATGAGCCAGGCAACAATTCCCCACCCCAAAAGTCCGCCCACCAGGAGATTGCTTGCGCGAAAATCGAAAGACGGCGGAGTCGGCTGCAGGAAACAAACCAAAGAAGCCGCTACGGCGATGGGGAAGTTGAAAGATGCGAGTGGAACAAACGAAAAGGCATGCAGAAGGAAAATCGAAAAGACGTATAGCTTCAAAAGCGGCTTCACGTCAGTTACCGGGCGCGCGCCACCGACAAGGCATTCCAGCTTTCGTCCGAAAGAGGCCTGTCGAGTTCCGGAAACGCCGAAAGGCTTAGGCTTTCGAACCCGGCCTGTTCGAGCAGCAGCTTGAACTCCTGCGGAAAGAAGTAGCGCATCCGGTGCGTTTCCATGGTTTCACCCAGGAAGCGATCGCCGTCGAGCTTCCACAGGCGGAACGATACGTCGGCGGTGTGAGTGAAGCTGTCCACGGCAGTGGATGCAGCCCTAATGGTCTGCTCCGCGCCGTTGCGCAGGACGCGCACGCGCTCCGAAGGGCGCACCGATAGGACGGCGGGACCGTACCAGAAATCGCAGACGAACAGGCCGCCAGGCTTCAAATGCCGCCGCACGTTATGCAGCCCGGCGTGCACGTCGTCATTGCCGGTCAGATAGCCGACCACCGCGAACATCATGACGGCAGCATCGAAGGTTGCGCCGGCGTCGAATGTCCGCGCGTCTCCCTGAATCCAGCGAGGCGCGTGTTCCGCAGCGGCCGTGGCAGTCTTGCGCGCGGCCTCTTCGAGCATGGCGTGGGACAGGTCGATGCCAGTGCATGCATAGCCGCGCCGTGCCAGCTCGATCGTGTGATTTCCGGTCCCGCAGCCGACATCCAGGATATTGCGCGGCTGCGTGTCGAACTTGCCGAACGCACGCTCGATCAGGTCGCATTCCGACCGGTAATCCTTATCGCTATACAGCGTATCGTACTGGTTGGCGTAAAGGGAAGCGAAGACGGACATTGATGGCCTTTCCGAACGCTCAGGCGAGGACGGCGCGGACGGCGGCGGACACGATGTCCATCTGCTCGTCGGTCAGCCCCAGCCCTGAGGGAATATATAGGCCCTTGCGTGCGATCCGCTCGGTCACTGGATATCGCTCGCCCTGGAACAGGCCTAGATCGTGAAACACCGGTTGCTCGTGCATGCCCAGAAAAAAGGGCCGCGTCTCGACTCCGCGCGCGCGCAGCGCCGCAGCGAAGCCGACCGCATCCAGATCGCGCTCGTTGCCGAGCAGGATAGGATAGACCCAGAAGACGCTCTTCGCCCAATCCCGCTCCGTCGGTAATTGGATGCCCGGAATATCCTCGAGCCTCGCCGTGTAATCGGCTGCAATCCGGCGCTTGCGATCCACAATTTCTTCGATCCGCCTGACCTGGTTCACGCCTACTGCGGCCTGCATGTTGGTCAGGCGGTATTGGTATCCGTGCTCGGTGTGGAGGAAACGGCGATCGGAGCGGAAGCACAGGTTGCGCAGCGATCGCGATCGTTCGGCCATGCGCTCGTCGCTGGTCAGGACCATTCCGCCTTCGCCCGTCGTGATCAGCTTGTTGGCGAAGAAACTGAAGGTCGAAATGTGGCCGATCCCGCCGCAGGTCAGCCAATGTGGAGCGTTACCGTTCCGGCCGGACAGATATTTGGCGCCATGGACCTCGGCCGCATCCTCGATGACGATCAGGCCGTGTTGTTCGGCCAGCATCATGATCGGGTCCATGTCCACGGGGTGGCCGAACATGTGGACCACCATGATGGCGCGCGTCCGCGGCGTGACCCGAGCCGCCACCGCTTCCACATCCATGCAAAACGTCACGGGATCGCAATCCACCAGGACAGGAACACCGCCCGCGCGCACGACGGCAGAAGCGCAACTGATGATCGTATAGCTGGGCATGATTACTTCATCGCCCTCGCCGATCCCGGCCGCCTCGACCGCGACCTGAAGCGCGGTCGTGCCGTTGGAGACTGCAATGCCGTGCTTATGGCCGCAATAGGCCGCCCAGCTTTCCTCGAACTCGTCGACGTAGCGGCCGGCCGAAGAGATCCAGCCGCTCTTGAACGCATCGCTCAGTGCCGCGAAATCCTCGTCCGACAAGGCGGGCTCGTTCACCGGAACCCAGGTCATCAGAAACGCTCCTTGTCGCGCATGCCGACATACGGCCCCTGCTTGACCTCGAACAGCACGGTATCCTCGATCATTCGGAAGCCGTGGCCGCCGCCCAGCAGCAGGATGATTGCGCCTTCCGTGAGCACACGGCTGGCGATGAAGACGCGCGCGGAGTTGTATATGTCGATTTCGCACCGTCCCTGCCGGACGATGATACATTCGGTCGTGCCGACGATCGTCCGTTCCACCGGAACATGAACATGTGGCGTGATGCTTTCCCCGGCGCGATAAACGATCATGCCCATTTGCTGGGTGAAGCCGTCCGGCGTCAGGAACTGCGTCGCGGACGGCTGCCAATCGGGACTGACGATGTAGGCTAGCGGCGTTTCTCCATCCGTAATGATCTCGACCGGCGCCGTCATGCATAGGCTCCGAGAGGGCTGATAGCGTTGCTCCGCGCCGCGCGCTGTTCGGCCTCCGCTTCGGCCATATCGGAGGCGATCATGTCCTCGACCAACTGCTCGAACGAGATTTCGGGTGACCAGCCCAGCTTTTCCTTCGCCTTCGTGGCGTCCCCGAGGAGAGTCTCCACTTCGGTCGGACGGAAATAGCCGGGATCGACGGCCACGATGGTCCTGCCGTCGGCCAGGACGCCGCGCTCGTCAACGCCGGTCCCTTCCCAATGAACGTCCATGTCCAGCCGGCGTGCGGCAATGGTCACGAAATCGCGGACGCTATGCTGCGCGCCGGTCGCAATCACATAATCCTCGGGTCGGTCTTGCTGGAGCATCAGCCACTGCATTTTTACATAGTCCGCGGCATGGCCCCAGTCCCGCCGGGCGTCCAGATTGCCGAGATAAAGACAGCTCTGCAGCCCCAGCTTGATGCGGGCGAGCGCGCGGGTGATCTTGCGCGTGACGAAAGTCTCACCGCGAACCGGCGACTCGTGGTTGAAAAGGATTCCGTTGCAGGCGTACATGCCATACGCTTCCCGGTAATTGACTGTGATCCAGTATCCGTAAAGCTTCGCTACGGCATAAGGCGACCGCGGGTAAAAAGGTGTGGCTTCGCGCTGCGGTGTCTCCTGGACCAATCCATAAAGCTCCGATGTCGAAGCCTGGTAGAACCGGACATGATCGGCGCCGCCGGTGATCCGGATGGCTTCCAGCAGACGCAAGACACCGAGCGCGTCGCTGTTTGCGGTATATTCGGGCTCTTCGAAGGACACGGCGACGTGGCTCTGTGCCGCCAGGTTGTACACTTCGTCGGGCCGGACTTGCTCGATGACTCTCAGCAGGCTCGTGGCGTCCGTCATGTCGCCGTAATGCAGGGTCAGCTTGCCGTCTTTTTCATGAGGGTCGCGATAAAGATGGTCGATACGCGCCGTGTTGAACATTGAGGCGCGGCGGCGGATGCCGTGGACGTCATACCCCTTGCCGATCAGGAGATCGGCCAGATAGGCGCCGTCCTGCCCCGTGATGCCGGTGATCAATGCTGTCTTCATGGTTTCTTCTTCTTTTCGTCACGGGCCATTCAGCGGCGCAAGAACCAACGCCGGACCGGCTTCAGGACGGGGATGTGGCTCAAGGCTGAGCGAATGCGGAAGGGGCTGAACTGGCGTAGAACGACATCCCGGCGGCTTTCGCGCCGAGGCGCGATTGTACAAGGCTGCGCCGGAACCGGCTGCTCGATCGGCCGGCCGTTCACGACGTCCGACCACAAGCGGCAGTGCGCCTGCGCATAGGCGGCCCAACTAAAGGCCGCTGCCGCCGCCGTCAACGACCGCACCTCCCCGGCGAGCCGGCGGAAGACCTGGTTCAGATCGTCTTGTGTCCAGACCGGATGGGTGATGCCGCCGGGCAAATCGCAGTGAAAACCTTGGGGCGTGACAATCGTCTTCACGCCTGCGGCAAGGGCATCGAGCGTCCCAAGCGAACCTTCATCCCGGCCCAGATAAAGATAATAATCGAAATGCGGGAGAGCCTCGGCGATCGCCTGATAGTCGGCGACGAAGTCTTCCGTCCCCGGGAAATAGCGAACCTCGGCGCCGCCGGCCTGCAACTGACCGATAACTGAATCCCAGCCGGAACCGAAGATGTCGAAGCGAAACGGCGCAAGATCGACCTGGCGCGCGAGCTCGGACAGCATGGCTTCCCGTTTGCGACCATCCCTGTAGAGGCGCGTCGTGATCCCGATCACGATCCGGCGAGGACTTGCGACAAAATCGTGCCCCGGCACTGCATAAGCCAGCCGGTCGGCAGGCACGCCCTGTTCAGCCAGGTAGCGCGCATGATCGCTCGACAGACAGATGCCCAAATTGACGGAACCGCGGAGCAGCCGGTCGACCATCTTGATTTTGTACGGGTCATCGAGGTGAGTGATCGTCATCGACGCTGGCGTACTATGCCGTTCATTGGCGAAGGCGTAGCTCATCCAGTGATTGAGATCGGCGGAGGGGTCGGGCACCGGCGCGACGTCGGCCATCACATTGCCGGCGGCCGCCCCGTCCGCCAGCCGATGCGCCATCTTCTCCAGGATCCAGGACGCATTGTCCGGGCTCAGCACAATCCGCACGCGAAGAGGAGTTTCCGTCATCGCGTGAGCCCTTCGCGACGCAGAAACATGAACGCAAGCACAAACGGCAGCGCATAAGCGGTCGACAGGCCGAGCGCCGCGCCCGGCAGCCCCAACCAGGCCGCGCCGGCGTAGATCGCCAGCAGTCCGGCAACGTTACCGATCGCGCTCGCCCGGGTCTGAATCCCGGGCCGGCCAGCAGCAAATGCCAGCGAATGCGTCCATATCAAAGGGGTGCCGACCAAAATCCATGCGCCCGCCAACGGGAACACGGCGGCGGTGAGCGCAAACTCCGGGCCAAGCACGAGCCGGACGCCCACATGGGCGGCAAGGACGCTGCCCGCGAACAAAATCGCTCCGAAGCCAAGCAGAAGAAGCGTCATGCTGCGCAGAAAGGCGCGTAGCGCCGCGCTGTCCGCCTGGCTGCGCAGTTGAGCAAGCCGGGGAAGGATCACAATGTAGATGGGATCGGCTGCGCGCCAGGCTATCCCGGCGAAATTCTTCGCCATCTTATAGATGCCGACCGCACTGACCGAGAGAACCGACGCCACGGCGATCGTATCCAGCTCCTTGATTACGGAATCAGAAATCGAGATCGCCTGGCCGTTCAGAAGAAGCGAGCGGTGTGCGCGGCAGGTCCGCCTGACGGAATGTGGCCCGCCGAACA
This sequence comes from Pseudomonadota bacterium, assembly GCA_018240865.1. Classification (GTDB taxonomy): domain Bacteria; phylum Pseudomonadota; class Alphaproteobacteria; order Sphingomonadales; family Sphingomonadaceae; genus Sphingomonas_B. The sequence goes on from JAFEEY010000037.1 coordinate 15,241, forward strand.
ACGTCCGCCCCGCATCGGCGCCAAATCTGCGGCTGGCACGCCTGATGACGAGCCCGTTGTGGAACGCAGCCGACCCGGCCTGAGAAACGAAGATCGTGAGCAGGCTGAGAGCGCCCGCGCGCTGCAGCACAACCAGCAGCAGCGTGCGCATTATCCAGTCGGAAACCTGGCACTTGGCGAAATAGTCGAGCTCTCCCCTCATCCTCAGAATGCCCATGGCGGGGCTGTTTCCCGCCTTTCCGAGAAAGACGGTCAAAGCCGCCGCCAGAACCACGGCAAAGTCTGCGCCTACGCCCAGATACGCGGCGACGAGCACTCCGGCAGCAACCGAGAGCAGCAGGCCGACCATCCTCGCAAAGAGATCGATTGTCACGATTGAGGCGACAGTGTCGTTGTCTACGTCTGAGGCGCCGGTCCCTATCCGGCTCTGCAGATAAATAACCGTCTCCTGCAGGCGCAGATCGAAGCAATTGGACACCATCGTCGGAGTGGCGGCCACGATTGCATAGACGCCGAACGCATGGACGCCGAGCATCCTGCCAAGCAGGAGCATGTAGAGAGCGCCCACTACCCCAACGGTAATGTTGGCGAAATATTGCCATTGCAGTGGGCGCAGTAGATCACTGTCCGCCAAGCGCCCGCGCAGCCGTGCCCTCAATGTCGACAAGTCTTCTGCTCCCGGCGGAGAATGGCGGAGCTACAGGCTCCAGTAGTCGATGTCCGCGGGCGCCGCCCTCTCGTCCAGGATTCCCTTGAGATCCAGGACAACGCCGGGCGAGCGCAGACGCCCGAAAAGCGCCGGACCCATTGCCCGGAAGGAATTGTGCGCAACCGCGACGATGAGAGCGTCCAAATCCGCGATTTCCTCGTCTCGCACCAGCTCGATACCATATTCCCGTCGCGCCTCATCGGCCGTGACGATCGGATCATGGACGAGCGGCGTGATTCCGTAATCACGCAGCTCCGCGACAATGTCGGGTATCTTCGAATTGCGAAGGTCCGGCACATTCTCCTTGAAAGTGAGGCCGAGGATACCGACCCGCGCTTCGGGCAGCGCGCAACCTTTCGACGAAAGCAGCTTGACCAGCTTCGTCGCGACGAACTCCGCCATATGATCGTTGATGCGCCGGCCGGACAGGATCACCTGTGGGTTATAGCCCAATTGTTCGGCCGCCGATGTCAGGTAATATGGATCGACACCGATGCAGTGGCCGCCGACGAGGCCGGGCTGGAACGGCAGGAAATTCCATTTGGTCCCAGCCGCGGCAAGCACGTCTCGAGTGCGGATTTCCATCCGATCAAAGATCACGCTCAACTCATTCATGAGCGCGATGTTGAGGTCGCGCTGGGTGTTTTCGATGACCTTGGCGGCCTCGGCCACCTTGATCGAGGGAGCGCAATGCAGCCCCGCCGTGACGAAAGCGCCGTACACCTGCTTGACCCGCGCCAGCGAGACCTCATCCTGCGCGGACACAACCTTGGTAATGGTATCGATCCGGTGCGCCTTGTCGCCCGGATTGATCCGCTCGGGCGAATAGCCGAGCGTGAAGTCGACGCCACACCGCAAACCGGACCATTGCTCAAGCAGCGGTCCGCAGACATCCTCCGTCACACCGGGATAAACGGTGGATTCGAACACCACGAGCGCGCCGGCCCGAAGACGCGAACCGATCAGTTCGCACGCCCGCCGCAATGGCGTGAGGTCTGGCCTGTTCGCCGCGTCGATTGGAGTCGGCACGGTCACGATGAAGAATGTGGCCTCGGCCAGGTCGTCGGCGGAAGTCGTGAAGGAGAGAGACGAGCGCCTCAGCACATCCGCGTCGATCTCCTGCGTGCGATCTTCACCCCGGCGGAGCTCAGCGACGCGAGATTCGGAAATATCGAACCCGATTACGTTCTCAAACACGCCGGCCGCGCAGACCGCGACCGGCAGACCGACATAGCCAAGACCGACCACCGCGATCTTTTCATTATTCAATGTCATTCTCCAACGGGAATGGATTGATTTCGCAACATGTCGCAATACCAGGCAACCGTTTCTTCAATGCCCTCGGCAACATGATGGGTCGGCTGATACCCGAGCGCGCCGGCCTTGCTAATATCAGCCAAGGAATGGCGCACATCGCCTGGCCGGGGTTCGGCAAAGACTGGCGCCTTCCTGTACGAGATCTGATGCCGCCCAAGCGCATTGCGGATGAGTTCGATCAGGTCGAGCAGGCTCGTCTGATCGCCGACTGCAACATTGTAAACCTGATTTTGGCATTCATCAGGGGCGAGCGCCGCCCGCAGATTGGCTTGCACGGCATTTGGCACGAAACAGAAATCGCGGCTGGTCAGGCCATCACCATTCACCACCACATCGCGACCGGCAATCATGGCCGCCACCCATTTAGGGATTACAGCCGCATAGCTGCCATTCGGATCCTGGCGCGGCCCGAACACGTTGAAATATCTCAATCCAATGGACGTGAAGCCATAGCTTCTCGCGAACACCGACGCATATAATTCATTCACAAGCTTCGTAACCGCATAAGGCGACAAGGGATTCCCAATGCGTTCTTCCCGTTTCGGCAGATTGGGCTCATCTCCATAGGTTGAGCTGGATGCCGCATAGACGAAACGCTTTACTCCCGCCTCTCGCGCGGCATTCAGCATATTCAGAAAGCCGCCGACATTTACCGCATTCGTGGCCAGCGGATCCGCAATGGAGCGTGGAACAGAGCCGAGCGCGGCCTGGTGCAGCACGATGTCGATGCCGCTGCAGGCGGCCGCGCACGTCGCGGCATCGCGTATGTCACCCCTGATCAACTCGAAGCGACCGTCCAGGCTTGACCCGAAATCTGTGCAGGCAGCTTCCAGATTTTTGTCGTAGCCGGTCGAGAAATTGTCCAGCACCCGGACACGTTGCCCAAGGTAAAGCAATGTCTCGACGAGGTGCGACCCGATAAACCCCGCGCCTCCCGTCACAAGCCATTGCCGCGGCTGAGAGGTTGCGAATGAGCAAAGAAGGCTCGAACTCTCAAGCCACGAATATTTTCTGCCAGTCATAAGAACCCGGTTGATGCAGAGCCATGCGGCGTATGTCTGCTGATGAACGGAGCGCAAGCGCCCCGATGGAAGTCAACGCCTTAAAGGCTCACCAGTAATGACGCTGACTAATCGGCGAGAACTCAAGCGCTGTCTGCTCTCAGGAACTCCCTCCCGGGCGCTTCGTATTCAGGAACGAGTTCCCGAATTAACGCTATCGTCGCCGGAACATTGCCGGTGGCGAGTAAAGCCTTCAGCGCCTCAATCTTTGGTGCCAGGTCGTCCCATTCAATAAACCTCTCATGGGCGCGCATAATACGCGGGTGAGACGTGGACAACGGATTTTCGCCAATAAGCAGTTCTTCGTAAAGCTTCTCGCCGGGCCGTAAACCGACTTCGGTAATTTCGATGTCGCCGTAAGGATTGTCCGCGTCCCGAACCGTCAGGCCTGACAAGTGGATCATCAGCCGGGCCAGTTCGATAATTTTCACTGGGGTGCCCATATCGAGGACATATACTTCGCCCCCTTCCGCCATCGCGCCCGCCTGGATGACGAGCTGTGAAGCTTCCGGGATGGTCATGAAAAAGCGGGTCACATCGCGGTGCGTGACCGTGACCGGCCCTCCCGCTTTGATCTGCTCCTGAAAGAGAGGCACGACAGAGCCGCTGGATCCCAGAACGTTACCAAAACGCACCATAGAGAAAACTGTGGCTGCGCCCCGAGCCGCAAGCGCTTGGAGCACGAGCTCGCATATGCGCTTCGATGCCCCCATGATGTTGGTCGGCCGCACTGCCTTGTCAGTGCTTATCAGGATAAAACGCGAGACCCCGCATTCTTCAGCCGCAGTCGCTGTGTTGAAAGTGCCGAGGACATTATTACTAAGTCCGATAAGCGGATTTTTCTCGACGAGCGGAACATGTTTGTACGCCGCCGCATGAAAAACGGTATCCGGCCTGTACCGGCCCATGATACGTCTAATCATGCTTGCGTCTGTAACAGTTGCGAGCTCCGATATTATTACTGGCGCTTGCCGATCCTGTTCCAAAAACATTCCGTCGAGTTCGCGGCGGATCAAATAGAGTGCGTGCTCGCTAGATTCCACCAAGATCAAACGCTTTGGCATCAGGTGCAAAATCTGTCGGCAAAGTTCGCTGCCGATCGACCCGCCCGCACCGGTTACGAAAACTGTCTTGCCGCTGATCGCACGCGAGAGAAGCAGCGAGTTCGGAAGTACTGGATCGCGTCCGAGCAAATCTGCGACCTGAACCTCGCGCAGATCGCTCACTGAAACGGCGCCTTCGACCAAGGACTGCACATTTGGCAGACTTTGCACATGCACAGCGAACGGCTCCAGGTTGCCGATGATGCGCTTTCGGGCAGATCGGCTCAGCCCCGGGATGGCAATCAGCACATCGGTGATATCAAGCTGCTCAAGCTTCTTCTGGAGATCAGAAGGGTGGAAGATCGGAACCGCATCCAGCCGCTGCCCTCTCAGTCTTTCATCGTCGTCGACAAAACCCAATAGAGTCATTCCGGGTTCGTAACGGATAGAAAGCGCGAGAGCCTGCCCGGCACGGCCGGCCCCATAGATAAGGACACGGCGCACCTTTCCTTCAAAGGCGCGCTGACTGACGATGTCGAAAAGCAGATATCGACCCAGGATCCGGCTCGCCCCCAACAAGAGGAAGAAGCAAACCGGGAGCAGGACAGACAGTGTACGAGGCACGCCGTCCACCGGCGCAAATATGACCACGCCGGCGATGGGAATGGCAAAAATAGCTGTCGCTTGGGCCAGGCTTATTATCGTCCGTTGCCCGGAAAAACGAACCCGCGCCCGGTAAACGCCTACCAATTGCGAAACCGGCAACCAGCACAGAAGCGCGGCGCCAGACACGTAGGAAACCGGAACAAGGTCGAGAGACCAGGCACCCACTCTGAGCGCGAACGCGAGCCACGTCGCCGCTATACAAAGCACCGCATCCGTTGACAGCAGAACGACAAGCTTTTGCGTCCGCGACATACGTGTCAGCCGTTCAAGCAGGACAATTATAGCTTGGGCGGCCGAAATCCGCTTCACAGGGGCTCCCCGATATGCTGGTTGCGTCTGGCTGGGCTGAAGCTCTCAGGCACGCGCCATTAGCAACAAGGACGGGATATTTGCAACCGCGGTCTCCATTCCCAACCTGACCGCTGCCGACGTGCTGCCGGTTTCACTCTTTGCGTAAATGGCCTAGACGCTGTTGATATGGAAACCTTTTCCCGTGCCGGATTTCCGTTCCGCCCCAGCCTTCAGCTGATTCTGCTTTTGGCAATCCTGGCGGTGTTGTGGATCGCTGGCGGCGCGTCGCGCGAAGATGCCATGGGGCAACCTCTGGTAAGGGCTGCGTGCGCGCTTATCCTCGTGGCCGCAGCTCTTTTTGGCAAGAAAATCTCTTTCCGCGGGGTCAAACCAATATTCTTTTTGCTTTCGGCGGCTGTGTTGCTTGCCATATTGCAGTTGATCCCGCTGCCGCCGGGCATGTGGCAGGCGCTGCCAGGCCGTCATCTCCTTATTGAGACGGCTCAATTAACCGGCACAGGCCAGCCTTGGCGGCCACTATCTTTAGTCCCCGAGGCTACCGCGAATGCCGCCGCCTCTTTGATTGTGCCGGCGACCGTGCTCATTCTCGTTTCAGGGTTGTCGAGCGCGGATCGCAGCTGGCTGCCCGGCTCCATTTTGATCTTCATCGTCATGTCTATGTTCATCGGGCTGCTTCAGTTCTCTGGCATCGTGCTCAACAATCCGTTTATTAACGATACGCCCGGGCAGGTGGCTGGGTCGTTCGCCAACCGCAACCATTTCGCGCTTCTGCTGGCGTTGGGTTGTTTGCTGGCGCCGGTCTGGGTGTATCATGATGCGCATCAATCGCGTTGGCGCGGGATCGTGGCCTTCGGCCTTGTCTTGCTTTTCGCGCTGACCATTCTCGCGAGCGGCTCACGCACGGGATTGATCCTTGGTGCTCTTGCCCTTGGCATCGGGCTGCTGTTGGTGCGGCAAAGTATCAGGCGCACACTGAGACGTTATCCTCGCTGGGCATTCCCGGCTTTGATTGGCGGCGTTGCAGGCGCGATCGCGATCTTCGTGCTGATCAGTTTTGTTGCGGATCGCGCGGCCTCCATCAGCCGGGTGCTGACAGTCGATGTCGGACAAGACTTGCGCGCCCGTGCCCTTCCTACCGTGCTGGCAATGATCCGGGACTATTTTCCCTTCGGGTCCGGGCTCGGCGGCTTCGACCCCGTTTTCCGGATACATGAGCCATTCGAACTGCTGAATTTCACGTATTTGAATCACGCCCACAACGATCTGTTGGAAGTGGTTCTTGACGCCGGGCTGCCTGGACTGCTCCTGATAGCGGCCGCACTATTGTGGTGGGGGTGGGCAAGCGTCAGGGCGTGGCGCGGGCCGGACACACGCAACATGCTCCCCAGATTGGGGTCGGCCATGCTCTTGCTGATCGTTATTGCCAGCGCCTTCGATTATCCTGCTCGCACACCGGCGATCATGGCGATAATCGTCGTCGCTGGCGTGTGGCTGAGCAGCACCGACGACCAGCGCGGCCGCTCAGCTTTACCCCAGGCGGACCAGCCTCTATAGCCCGCCAGACTTCCTATCCACCCGGAGTTTTTTCGAAGCGCATGCGTAAAATTTGCACCGCTCTATTCTTGGCCGGTGTCCTGTCCGGATGCGGAGGCAGGATGCCGCTGGAGTCAAGTCCGCGCCTCACTGTTGTTCGAGATAGTTCGGCCTTGCCGGCGCCAAATCGCAACGATTTGACTGTCGCTGACCGTCCATCGCTGATCGGGCCGCTCGACACGATCCAGGTAGATGTCTTCAATGTTCCCGACCTTAGCCGCGAGATGCAGGTGGATGCGAGCGGACGTATCTCGATGCCCCTGGCCGGGACGATCGACGCGCGCGGGAAGACCTCAGAGGAGTTGGCGCGCGACATAGAGGCCGCGCTGCGTGGGCGATATGTACGAAATCCGGAAGTGACCGTTAATATTAAGAGTTCGGTCAGTCAGGTAGTGACGATCGACGGACAGGTGGTAGAGCCGGGTCTCTATCCGGTTACAAATCAGATGACACTCATGCGTGCCATCGCCTCAGCCAAGGGCCTGTCCGAATTCGCGCGCCAGGATGATGTCGTTATTCTCCGGACCGTGAATGACAAAAAAATGGCTGGTCTTTATAACATGGGAGCTATTCGCCGGGGCGCATATGATGATCCGCCTGTCTATGCGAACGATGTGATCGTGGTGGGCGATTCACCGCAACGCCGCCTCTTCCGCGATTTCGTTTCGCTCACGCCGATCATCGCGGCGCCGCTCATCGCCATATTGCAAAGGTAGTAGGGTCCGCCATCGTTATGAATCTCGTTACATCGAATCTCCGTGGCGGCTTCCCGGCCACTGGGCGGGCCATTACGGACTCTCCTGCCACCCGGGAGGACTCAGTTCCGGCAATCCGGCAATATTTGCGTATTGCCATGCGTTGGCGTTACGTCATTCTTAGTGCGACGGCCGCCTTTGTTCTTCTAGGGCTGATCGTAACCTTGTTGATGACGCCGAAATATACGGCGGCAACAACGGTCGAGATTTCACGCGAATCGGACCAGGTTACTAACTTCCAGGGTGTAGAGCGCGAAGCGAATATCGCAGACCAGGAATTTTATCAGACTCAATATGGCCTATTGAAATCGCGCTCGCTTGCGGAGCGCGTAGCCGCGCGCCTTAAACTTATAGATGATCCGAAATTTTTCGAGCTTTTTGGCGTTTCAGATCGGGATCCGGCGTTTCAGACTATAAATGGCCGTTATCCCGCTTCCAATCGGATGATACGGCAGCGGATCGCTGGAGAAATCCTCCTCAGCAGCATTAATGTAACGCCAACACGGCTGTCCCGGCTAGTCGACATCAAATTCACTAGTCCCGATCCAAGCTTTTCGGCTCGCGTGGCCAATGCATGGGCAGAGAATTTCATTGAAACGAATCTGGAGCGGAAAATTCAGGCAACGTCCTATGGGCGTAATCTTCTGCAGAAGCAGTTGACGCAGTTTAAGGAAAGACTCGACGAGTCTCAGCGGCAGTTGGTTGCCTATGCCTCGGCCCAGCGGATTATCAACCTGCCGTCGCAATCCAGCGACGGCAAGACGACCTCTGAACGCTCTCTTGTTGCCGATGAACTCGCCACCCTCAACGCCGCTTTGTCGCAGGCAACTGCTGACCGTATCCAAGCAGCCGCGCGTTATCAGAAAGCGGGACATGCCGGTGCTTCGACCGAAGCGCTGCGAAATCCCGCGATCAATAGCCTACGCCAAAAACGCGCGGAGCTGGCCGCTGAATATCAGCGCCTGATGGTCCAGTTCGAGCCAGGCTATCCAACCGCCAAGGCGGTCCAATCTCAGCTGCAGCAACTTGACCGCTCCATTTCGCGTGAAGAAGGGCGGGTTTCCGGTTCACTTGAAGCCGAGTACAGAGAAGCGCTGGACCGGGAAAACTCCTTGCAGGCCAAGGTCAACGAGCTCAAATCCAGCTATCTCGACCTTCGCCGGCGAGCCATTCAATACAATATCTACCAGCAGGAGGTCGATACCAACCGCGCGCTTTATGATGGGCTCTTGCAGCGCTTCAAGGAGATCGGCGTAGCGGGCGGCGTTGGCGTCAACAACGTCGCTGTCGTGGATCCGGCAGATATTCCGCAAAAACCTTCAAGCCCGCGCTTGTTCCTTAATTTTGCCATCTCGCTTTTGGCGGGATTGGGCCTGGGCGCTCTGGCTGCCTTTGCGCTGGAGCAGATTGATGAGGCAATCGCCGATCCGGCGGAGGTTGAGCGGCGTCTGGGCTTGCCCTTGCTCGGTTCTGTGCCGAGATTGAAGGAAGGAACGCCCAAGGAAGCGTTGCTCGACCGCAAGTCGGATCTATTCGATGCCTATTTGGCTGTGCAAACGAATCTGGGCTTCACGACTGAACATGGTGTGCCGAGGTCTTTTGCGGTCACCTCCACTCGGCCGGCAGAGGGCAAGTCCACGACAGCTCTGGCCTTGGCTACCACCCTCGCGCGCGCCCATCGAAAAGTCATTCTCGTCGATGGCGACATGCGTTCGCCCTCAGTTCATCATCTGGGCGGCGTCGACCACGACAACGGGCTGAGTAATTTCCTGGCAGGCCAGGACAACCTCGATTCGCTCACTTTTCCGATGAGCGACCTGGGCTTTACAGCCATGTCCGCTGGGCCAATTCCCCCAAATGCGGCTGAGCTTCTGACGGGGAACCGCCTGTCATTGTTGATCAGCCGGCTGATGGAGACTTACGACCATGTGGTGATCGACTCGCCGCCGGTGATGGGCCTCGCGGATGCGCCTCTTATCGCCAGTCGGGTCGAAGGCGTAATTTATGCGGTTGAATCGCACGGAATCCGGTCAAGCTTGGTCAAGACCGCGCTCGGCCGCCTCGCAAGCGCGAATGCTCGCATCATCGGCGGCGTGCTGACCAAGTTCGAGGCGCGCAAGGCCCATTATGGCTATGGCTACGAATATGGCTATAGCTACGGCCGGCGTGACGGCGATGCGACGGCGTCCGGCAGCTAATGGTCAGGCGCCGCGGAACTTTGGCGCGACGGTCCACGGCGGAATGGGGTATCCGTGCAGCGCTGGCACTTGTCGTTTCAGCCATAGGCTATGTGAGCGTCACTCATAGTCTGGCAAATGTGATCAAAAAGCCTGATCCGGAACGGGCGCATGCACTTGCGCCCCAGGATGGGCGGATCACGGCTCTTCTTGCGAGGAAATTGTTCACGCCCGAGGCGCGGCCGGTGCAGAGGGCAAAGTCCGCGCGTCTCGCACAATTGGCGCTACGCCAAGATGCGACCGCCGTTCCGGCTGTGGCGACGCTAGGGATCCAGGCACAGCTGCGTGGCGACACGAAAATGGCGCGCCGTATTTTCTCTTATAGCCAGAAATTGTCACGGCGCGATCTTGAGAGCCAGCTATGGGCCATTGAGGACGCTGTTGGCCGCAGTGACATTGAGGGGGCCCTGAGGCACTACGATATTACGCTGCGCACGTCCCATAAGGCGCCGGATCTGCTGTATCCTGTGTTAGGGTCTGCGATCAGCGACCCGGCGATACGCATTGCTCTGGTCAAAACGCTTGCCGGAAAACCGCCTTGGGGACCGAGCTTCACCAACTATGTCGCCGCCAACGGCGCTGATCCCCGATCAGTCAACGATCTCTTTCAGAAATTGCGACAAGCGGGCATTCCGGTGTCGGAAGAGGCGACTGCAATCTCCCTAAAGTGGCTTATCACGCGCGGGTTTGCGGACGAAGCATGGCGCTCTTACACGTCGGCACACCCAGGAGCTGATCCGCGCCGGTCGAGAGATCCTCAATTTGCGGCCAATATTGCCTATCCGTCTCCTTTCGATTGGACCCCCGTCAACGACGACAGCGTGTCCACGTCGATCCAACGCGATGTTCGAGGCGGGATTTTTGATTTTGCGGCGCCTCCAAGTGTTGGCGGTACTTTGTTGCAGCAGATCCAGATATTGCCGCCGGGCGACTATCGTATCGAGGGGCATAGCACGGGCATCGACCAGCCGATTGCGTCGGCACCTTATTGGGTGTTGAGTTGTTATGATGGACGAGAATTGGGCCGTGTCATTCTGCCCAATTCGGCCCAGGCCAAAGGCGTTTTCACAGGCCGCTTTAGCGTACCGTCAGGATGTCCAGTCCAGACGCTCGCGCTGGTCGCGCGGCCTTCAGACGATGTATCCGGAGTGGCGGGCCAGATCGACCGGATCCAGCTCGCCCCGGTACAATGAACTCCGTTTTCGACCTTGAGGCTCCGTGATGTATCGCGCCTTGTTGATCCTGCTTGAGTTGCTCAGCGCCGCACCCTCGTTCGCGCAAGATCGTTTGGGAACGCAAGGCCGCTACGGTCTCGAAAATGCGCAGACCGGTGAAGAAGACGCGCCCCTGCCGTCGCAAACGAGAACCGCCACAGAAATACAACCGGGGCGGACCGCGACCTCTTCCGCCGGCCAGGTCGGGCAGCGTCAGACGCGAACACAGGCAGCGCCGAATGTCGAGCCGGCAGGACGCATCGCAAGCCGGGTTCAGAATCGGATTCAGATGCGTCTCCACACCCGAATCGACAGGGAGTACAATCCGGCTGTGCCGGCGGGCACATCATTCATGGTGGCCGAGGAGCAGGCTCGCAAAGCCGGTAAACCACGACGTTGATCTGCAAGAAAGCGAGTCGCCTGTTTGCGTCGATCGTTGAGCCGCCCGCTAAGGACTTCGCTACCCCCGCGCTTGTGATAGATATGCCGCGTGGCGAGGCTTCGTGTTTTCAAAATACCGATTGCGCTTACCGATCTCGTGATCGGCGGCACCGCTGCACTGGTGATCGCCGCGGTCTGGATTTTCGTCGTCAATCAGATCGGTTTTGAGCGGCGGGAAGCGATCGAGTCCGCCATTCGCCAGAACGTCAACCAGGTCATCGCGCTCGACCATTATGTGTCCCGCACGCTCGAAACGGCGGATATCGCCATCAACTTTGTCGGCACCCAATATGCCGGCTTGCTGAACGGCAAGGCTGGACCACGCCCCGTGGCCACGATCGACAATTTCGCGTCGCGATCGCTCGCATTCAGCGGGATCAACCTGATCGACGCGCGTGGCAATCTGGTGGCGACCAGCGTCGTGCCCAGGCCGGGCCCGATCAACGTCGCCGACACGCCGCTTTTCCAGCAGCATCGGCGCGACCCCGATACCAGACTCTGGGTCAGCCCGCCGATGCGCTCGCATTTCCTCCAGGGCTGGTTCGTGCTGCTTTCGCGGCGCCTCGACAATCCTGACGGCAGTTTTGCCGGCGTCGCCGGCGTGCAGATAAGGCCCAGCCTTCTCACCAACTTTCTGCGCGATGCCGCATTGCGCGAAACCGACCTGGTCTCGATCATCGGATTCGACGGCATCACGCGCGCGCGGCGTGAAGGAAGCATCGAAAGCTTCGGGCAGGATCTGCGCGGCCGCCTTGTGATGCGCATGCAAGCGGCGCACCCCAACGGAACGTATCTGGGCCCCAGCAGTCTGGATCAGCTGGTCCGCTATTTCAGCCACCGCCGGTTGCCCGACTACAAGCTGTTCGTCACTTCGGGTGTTTCGCGCGAGACGATTCTGCGCCCTGTGCGGTTCCGCGCACGCAGCTATATCGCAAGCGCCACGGTCATCACGCTCATGACCATGCTCGCGGCCTGGCTCCTGCTCCGCGACATCAAGCGGCGAAACCTGCGCGAAGCAGAAATGCAGTCCGCCAACGATCGCCTGAGCGAGGCACAGCGCGTCGCCCAGATCGGTGACTGGCGCTTCGATTCCGCGAGCGGCGAAATCCTGTGGTCCGACGCGCTCTGTGCGATGTACGAACGTGCGGCCGGCGACGGCCGGATCGACAAGGCCGATCTCGCCCGCCTGTATGGCGACGGCGGCCGAGACACGATCGGCAATGCCCTTGATCGGGCCCGGACAACGGGCGAGCGGCAGGAGTGCGAGCTTGTCGCGCGCCTGCCGAGCGGCCAAGTCAGCCACCGCCATATCGTCGCGGTACCGCGCTTCGACCGGGCGGGGCATTTTATCGGCGTGCACGGCACCGATCAGGACATCAGCCCACGCAAATTGCTCGAATCGCTGCAGGAGCAAGTCACGCACCTGTCGCGACTGGACGCGATGAGTGCCGTCGCGTCGACGCTCGCGCACGAGCTCAACCAGCCGCTTGCCGCCGCTTCCAATTATCTGAGCGGCGCCATCCGGGTCGCTCCCCCGGCGCCGCCTCTGCTTGCCGAAGCGCTGAATGCAGCCGGCGACCAGATCCGTTATGCCGGAGAGATCATCCGCCGTGCCCGTGAGACGCTCAGCCGACGCCGGGCGGGTGTCGAGGCGACGTCCCTCCCCACGGCCGTCGCCCGCGCGACGGAGTTGGTCGAGGGCGCGAATCCGGCGCTGGCCGGTGCTATTGCGCGCGCGCTATCGGCCGATTGCGATCTCGTTCTGGCGGATCGGGTGCATCTGCAGCAGGTGCTGGTGAACCTGCTGCGCAACGCCTGGGAAGCCTGCCCTGGCGACAGCACACGCATCACCGTGACAAGCGTATGCGCAGGCGATCAGGTCGAGGTCAGCGTCGCCGACAATGGCTCGGGCATTCCCGAAGACACAGGGAATGTGTTTTCGCCGCTCATCAGCTCCAAGACCGAGGGGCTGGGGCTGGGATTGTCGATCTCACGCACCCTGATCGAAGCCATGGGTGGCCGTATCTGGGTCGCGGAAACCGGCCCGACCGGGACGGTCGTCCGCTTTACCTTGCCACGGGCCGACCGCTGAGCTCCCACCGCGCGATCAGCGCGATCGGGAGGCCGACCAGCACGGTGTGCGTGAAGATGGTGCCCAGCAGCAGCGGCACATTGTCTTTGGGCGAAAGGGCACTGAACGCTTTGGCGAGCCGCGCGGACACATCAGCAAAATCGGCGGGAAAATGACCGGTGGCGGCCGCCGAAAGCGGCACCACTACATAGTTCATCCCTACATACAGGATGAGACCATAAATCAGGCCCCAGAGCACCGGCTGCGCAATCAGCGCCGGCCACCTTCGCGCGGCGACCACGAAGATCGCAGCCATGACAGTCGCGGTGCTGAAATGCGTGACCAGACCAAGCAAGACGGTCGATATGCCCCCGGCCATCGAGGCCTCGCGCCCCACCCAGCCGGCAGCGACCGACTGCAACACCTGGCTCGGATAAAGACCGAACGTCAGCGGCCCATAAACGATGAAAGCATAGATGATGTCGCCCGCGCCCCCTGCGAGTCCACCCTTCACGATCGCCGATTTGACGCTCATGCGCCTCTCCCATGTCTTTTCGTTCGTTCGCGGGGTGTTAGCG
>JAFEEY010000037.1:29357-36416 GCA_018240865.1 Pseudomonadota bacterium
CGATTTAGTTTCGCTAAATCTTGGAAATCGCTGGAGCGGGCGAAGGGATTCGAACCCTCGACCCCAACCTTGGCAAGGTTGTGCTCTACCCCTGAGCTACGCCCGCTCTGGCGCCTGGCCCCGCAACAGCGTGCGGGGCGGGTGAGGCGGGGCCAATAGCCGGGCAGCGTCCGCCGCGCAAGCCCCTTGGCAGCGAAGGTCTTTCCCCCACATAGGGCGCCGGAGTAACGGAGCAAACATGGCCAGTTTGGGAATGAGCGCCGCCGAGCGCGAAGCGATCGACGCCTTCAAGACGGACGTGATCGACCCGTCGATGACACAGCTCGTCATCCTCGATTTCTGGGCGGAATGGTGCGGACCGTGCAAGGCGCTGACGCCGATTCTGGAAAAGGTCGCCGCCGACTATGCCGATCGCGGCGTTGTGCTCAAGAAGGTCAATGTCGACGAGAATCAACTGATCGCAGCGCAATTCCGCGTCCAGTCGATCCCGACTGTCTATGCGATCTTCCAGGGCCAGCCGGTCGCTGACCTGACCCCGGCGCGCACCGAGAAGCAGCTGACCCAATATCTCGACCAGATTCTGAAACAGCTGCCGATCCAGGGGGAGGCGCAGGCGCGCGAAGCCGAGCTGGAGCCCTTGATCGCGATGGGCGAGCAGGTGCTGGCCGAGGGCGATTCGGAACGCGCGGTCGGCATCTTCACGCAATTGCTCGACATGGCGCCGGACGAGCCCGCGGTCGTATCCGGCTTGGCGCGGGCGCTGGTGGGCGTCGGCCGCGCCGACGAAGCCGCGGCATTGATCGACTCGCTGCCCGAAGAGGCGCGCAAGGACGCGGCGATCGCACGCGCGCAAAGCGCGATCGCTTTGGCGCGGGAAGCGACGCCGGTCGATGATCTGGCGCCGCTGCAGCAGCGCATAGCCGCCGATCCGGGCGACCTCGAAGCGCGTTATGAACTCGCCGGCGGGCTGATGGCGGCCGGCGACCGCGACGGCGCGGCCGACCAATTGCTCGCGATCATCGCCGCCGACCGCGACTGGAACGAGGGCGCCGCGCGCAGCCGCTTGCTGAAGCTGATGGAGGTGGTGGGCCTCGAAGACCCTTGGGCCTCGGCGACGCGCCGCCGCCTGTCCGCTGCGCTGTTCACCTGATGGGCGACGTCACGCGCCTTTCGATCTTTCCGCTGGGCGGGGCATTGCTGTTTCCCCGGATGCAATTGCCGCTGCACATCTTCGAGCCGCGTTACCGGGCGCTGGTCAGCGACGCGATGGCCCGCGACCGGCGCATCGGCATGATCCAGCCGAAAGGCGAGGGCGATCCGCCACCACTGTTCGATATAGGCTGTGCCGGGCGCATCGCCCATGTCGAAGCGTTGGACGACGGCCGCTACAATATCGTTCTGGAAGGCCTGGCGAAATTCCGCCTGATCAGAGAACTCGACGTCACGACGCCGTTCCGCCAGATCGAGGCCGAGCTTGAGCCCGACCTCGCCGCCGATGCGCTCCCTCTCGCCACGCGGTCGGCGCTGGAGGAAGAATCACGGCGCTATGCGGAGGCGCAAGGCTATGCGGTCGACTGGAACGCGGTTTCGCGCCTCGACGATGAATCGCTGGTCAACGGCATCGCCCAGATCGCGCCGTTCGACATAGCGGCCAAGCAGGCGCTGCTCGAATCGCCCGATCTCGCGACGCGCACCGAGCTGGTCATCCAATTGATGCAGTTTTTTGGCCGCCACGCCGGCGACCTTGACGATCCGGTGACGCTGCAATGATCGACACGCGCCTGCTCGATATTCTGGTGTGCCCGATAACGCGCACGAAACTGCGCTACGACGAGGCGCCGCAGGAGCTCATCTCCGACGCCGCCGGCCTCGCCTATCCGATCCGCGACGGGGTGCCGGTCATGCTGCCGGAAGAGGCGCGGCGACTGGACAGCTAATCGTCACTCCAGCGGTCTTTAGAAGATGCCAGCCTTCGCTGGCATGACGGAAGAGTTCAGACCGTTAGCCCGCTGAGCAGCTTCGGCTTGTCGCCATATTCGCCGCGCGCTTCGGCCACGAAGAAGCTTTTAAGCGGGGCGACGCGCTGGACGGCGGAGAGGCCGAAGCGGCGGACGGCCGAGGCGGCTTCCCCCTTGATGCCGAACAAGCGGGCAAGCCCGTCTGTCGAGGCGGCGACAAGGAAAGTGTCGAGGCTGCGCCAGCGCTCATAGCGCTTCAGCAATTGCGCGTCGCCGGGATCGAGGCCGAGCCGCGCGCCTTCGACCAGCACTTCGGTGAGAGCCGCAGCGTCGCGCAGGCCGAGATTGAGGCCCTGACCCGCGATCGGGTGGATGCCATGCGCGGCGTCACCGACCAAAGCGAGCCGCTGATCGGTGATCCGCCCGGCATGGTGAAAGCCGAGCGGATAGCTGGAGAGCGGCGCGAGCAGGGTCAAATGCCCGAGGAAGCCGCCCATCTGCTTTTCAAGCTCGGCGGTGAAGGCGCGCGGGCCGAGCTTCAGATAGCCAGCCGCATCCTCCTTTGCGACCGACCAGACCAGGGCCGAGCGATTGCCGGGCAGCATCGGCAGGATCGCGAACGGTCCGGTCGGGTAGAAGATTTCATAAGCGACGTTGTCGTGCGGCTTTTCGTGCTCGACCGCGGCGATGATCGCGGTGTGCTCGTAGCTCCAGCGCGCGACGTTGATGCCGGCGGCGGCGCGGGTGGGGGAGTTGCGCCCCTCCGCCGCGATCAGCAGCGGCGCGCAGGCTTCGCGCCCGTCGGCAAGACGCACAGTGACGTCATGAAGGCCCCGGACGGTCTCGACGGGGCGTGCCGGCATCAGCAGCGTCACGTGCTTGGCGTTCGCCGCCGCCGCATGCAGTGTCTGCCGCAAAAGGCGGTTTTCGAACATGATGCCGAGCGGTTCGGCATCGCCGGCAGGCTGGAAGTCGAGCGCGCCCGGCTTCAGCCCGTCACTGACGCGGATCGTGGAGATCGGGCAGCCCTTGCCGTCCAGCCGGTCACCGAGGCCGATCGCCTGCAGCATGTTCCAGCTTGCGCTGGCGATCGCGGAGGCACGGCCGTCGAAGCCCGGCGCGAGCACCGAAGCAGGATCGGCCGGATCGACGACAATCGAACTCAGCCCGTGCGCGTCGAGCGCCAGCGCGAGCGTCAGGCCGACCAGCCCTCCGCCCAGAATGATCACATCGCTCTGCATTTCATCGCCCTTAGCGGTGTCGGCGCTTGACGGGGAGTCCGGCGTGGGTGAATTGTGCGCCGGAACATTTCGGGGACGAACATGGCGACGCGGGCCGCACCTGAAGAAGCGCCGGGCTGGCGCAACGCCGTCGCGCGCGGGTTCGCGCGCAGCTGGGCGCTGGCGGGCGCGATCGCGCTTGCCGCTTTCACTTTCCTGATCGGGCTGGCGCTGGTCAGCTATCATCCGAGCGACGCGGCATTGAATACGGCGGCCGGCGGCGCGGCGCAGAACTGGGTCGGCGGCTTCGGCGCCTGGACCTCGGACCTGCTCCTCTCGCTTTTCGGCCCCGCGATCGGCTTGGTTCTGCCGCTGCTGCTCATGATGGCCCTGCGGCTGTGGCACGATCGCTTCATCGGCCGCTGGAAGCGCAATCTGCCGCTCGCTTTGCTCGGCATCGTCCTCGCCGGCACCGCGCTGGCGCTGATCAAGAATGCAGCGATTGCGGGCTTGCCAGGCGGCCTTGGCGGTGCGGTCGGCTTCCTGGGCGCCAGAACCTTCGATCTCGGCCTTGGCCTTATCGCAGACCCGGGCATTCGCTGGTGGGTGAAGACAGGCGTTGTCATTCTGGTCGCGCTGACCGGCCTGATCGTGTGGGCAATCGGCCTCGACCTGGACGAGATCGAGCGGGATTGGCTGTTCCGCCGCCGGGACGTCACGCCGTTCGACGACGATGACGACTTCGCCGCGCTGCCGGTTCGCGTCGCGAAGCCGCCCAAGCCGGTCGCGGCTGAAAAGCGCAGGCCGGTCGAGATCGACGATCGCCCGCCGCCGGTCATTTCCGTCTCAGAAAAACGCGCGGCGGCCGATCGCAAGAATATGAGCGCGCCGGTTCAGACCAGCTTCGACCTGCGTGATCGCTATACACTGCCGCCGCTGGACCTGTTGAAAGCCGCGCCCGCGGCCAGCGGCGCCAAGCTCGACAAGAACGCGCTGGAGCGCAACGCCCGCCTGCTCGAAAGCGTGCTCGACGATTTCCATGTGAAAGGCTCGATCGTCGAAGTGCGGCCCGGCCCGGTCGTCACCATGTACGAGCTGGAGCCCGCCGCCGGCATCAAGGCGAGCCGCGTCATCCAGCTCGCCGACGACATTGCTCGCAACATGTCGGCGCTATCGGCGCGGGTCGCGACGATTCCCGGCCGCAGCGTGATCGGCATCGAGCTGCCGAATCAGGTCCGCGAGGCTGTGGTGCTGCACGAGCTGGTCGGTTCGCCGGTGTTCGAGGATCAGGGCGGCGCGCTGCCGATCATCCTGGGCAAAAACATTGCCGGCGATCCCGTCATCGCCGATCTGGCGCCGATGCCGCATCTGCTGGTCGCCGGCACCACGGGTTCGGGCAAGTCGGTGGGTCTCAACGCGATGATCCTGTCGCTGCTTTACCGGCTGACGCCGGATCAGTGCCGCATGATCATGATCGACCCCAAGATGCTGGAGCTCAGCATCTATGACGATATCCCGCATCTGCTCTCGCCCGTCGTCACCGAGCCGCCCAAAGCGATCCGGGCCCTGCGCTGGGCAGTCGAGCAGATGGAAGAGCGCTACCGGATGATGGCCTCGGTCGGGGTGCGCAGCCTCGCCAGCTTCAACGACAAAGTGCGCGTCGCCAAGGCGAAGGGGCAGCCGCTCGGCCGGCGCGTGCAGACCGGCTACGATGCTGAGACCGGCCAGCCGATCTACGAGGAAGAGCAGCTGAGCTTCGAACCGCTGCCCCAGATCGTCGTGATCGTCGACGAGCTGGCCGATCTGATGATGACGGCGGGTAAGGAGGTCGAATTCCTGATCCAGCGGCTCGCGCAGAAAGCGCGCGCGGCGGGCATCCATTTGATCATGGCGACACAGCGCCCCTCGGTCGATGTCATCACCGGCGTCATCAAGGCGAACCTGCCGACCCGCATCTCGTTCCAGGTGACGAGCAAGATCGACAGCCGCACGATCCTGGGCGAGCAGGGCGCCGAACAGCTGCTGGGCAAGGGCGACATGCTCTATATGCCGGGCGGCAAGCAGATCGTGCGCGTGCACGGCCCGTTCGTCTCCGACGATGAGGTCCGCGCCGTCGCCGACCACTGGCGCGCGCAAGGATCGCCCGAATATATCCAGGCCGTCACCGAAGAGCCGGAGGACGGCCAGTTCGAGTTCGACGGCGCGCCCAAGGGCGACGATTCCCCCGAGGATCAGCTCTACCGTCGCGCAGTTCAGATCGTCGCTGAGAGCCAGAAAGCCTCGACCAGCTATGTCCAGCGCCAGCTCCGCATAGGCTATAACAGCGCCGCGCGCCTGATCGAGCGGATGGAAAAGGACGGCAAGGTCAGCCGCCCCGACCATGTCGGCCGCCGCGAAGTCCTGATCGACACCAGCGGCGAGCCGATTTGAACGTTTCGACTCAAGCCGGACTCGTTCTGCCGCACCTCGCTTGATCAACTGCCGCAACGCTCCCAATCTATGGTGGGGGAAAACGCGATGGCCGCCTGGACCTTGGATCAAGAGATCGACGCTAATTACGATTTTTTCCGGCGTCATCTGAACGAAATCTTTGCCCGTGAAGCCGGTCGCATCGCGGTGCTCCGTGATTGCGCTTTTTTCGGCTTTTTCGACAGCGTTACCGAAGCAGACGCCAAGGCGCGCGTCTCGTTTCCCGACGGCATCTATTCGCTTCAGCCCGTCGTTCAGGAACCCGTCGATCTGGGCTTTTACTCGCATGCCGGAGGTTAACTTTCGGCACGACTGGCGTCAGATCATCGTTCCAGCGGCAGCTGTCGATCCCAGCGACCCTTTTCGCTTCCATCGGTTGAATGCATTGATCGACACTGGGAGGTCGCGGACCCGTTAAATCTGCCTAAGCAGGGGAAGGTCTTCATCACAACGCCAAGCGGCGAACATCCCGCGCGTCTCTATCGGGTACGGATCGGTCTCTATCCTGGCGGCGAACAGCCCTATGTGCTCCCGGATGCCTATCTGGCCATTCAATGTTCGCCGGGTCAGGCTTTCGATATGCTGATAGGCATGGACGTAATCGGGCAATGCGATCTCAAGATTCTGTCGAATGGAACCGGTGCCCTTCGACTCCCGGCTGCGTAATTCACGACACATTCAACCGGCACAGGCCAGTGCCTCCCATCCTTTCCGGAGCTTTTGATGATCCTGCGCGCTGCCCTCCTCGCCGTTTCCACTGTCGCGCTCGCGGCGCCTGCCGTCGCGCAGCCGGGCGTGATCCGGCGCGTGCAGGAGCATCTGCGCGGCGTGCAGACGATGACGGCGGATTTCGTGCAGACCGACCGCGCGGGCAAACGCCTCAGCGGCACGCTGACGCTGAAGCAGCCGGGCAAGATCCGCTTCCAATATGAACGCGGCGTGCCGATCCTGATCGTCGGCGACGGCAAGGCCCTGACATTCATCGATTATCAGGTTCGCCAGGTTTCCCGCTATCCGATCGGCGGATCGCCGCTCGACATTCTGCTCAATCCGAAGCGCGACCTGTCCCGCGTCGCCAAAGTCGTGCCCTCGGCCGCGCCAGGCGTCATCACGATCCTGGCACGCGATCCGCTGCGGCCCCAATTCGGATCGATCACCCTGGCATTCACTGAAAATACCAGCGCGCCGGGCGGCGTGATGCTGGAAGGCTGGGTTGCGCTCGACGCGCAGAACAACCGCACCACCGTCCGCCTCACCAATCAGAAGCTGAATATTCCTGTCGACGACACGGTATTTCGGTGGGACGACCCGCGCCCGAAGAAGAAATCGGGCTGAAAGTTCATCTTTCTATTCATCTTCGCGACAGGTTTGCGCGGCTAGGCGGAAATCGGCGAGGGGCTTTTGGCGGGATT
>JAFEEY010000038.1 GCA_018240865.1 Pseudomonadota bacterium
TTCGCCGACCTGATGTTCCGCGCGGACTATGCCTATACCAGCCAGCGCTATTTCCACACGATCACCATCCTCAACCCCGACAATGAAGTGATCAAGGATCGGGGCCAGAACCTGCTGAGTGCGCGCGTCAGCCTGTCCGACATCCGCATCGGCGGTGGCGAGACGACGCTCAGGGTCAGCCTCTACGGCCAGAACCTGCTCAACCAGCACACCCGCCAGGCCGGCATCGACTTTGGCCCGTCGATCGGCATCGCCGGCGTCAATTATGGCGAGCCGCGCACCTGGGGCGTCGATGCGACGTTGAAGTTCTGACGATGAAGGGACTGGACGGAAAGGTCGCGCTGGTCACGGGGGCTGCCTCCGGCATCGGCCGCGCGACTGCCGTCCGGCTCGCCAGCGAAGGCGCGGAAGTGATCTGCGCCGATCGCAATCTGGACGGTGCAATGGGCACCGCCGGGTCGCTCAAGAACCACAGCGCCGCCTTCGGCTTCGACGCCGCCGATGCGGCGTCGTGCGAGGCACTGATCGGCAAGGCCCAGAAATGGCGGGGCCGGCTCGACGTTCTCTGCAACGTCGCGGGCATCGGTGGGTTCGGCCATACGGAGCAGATCGGCGAAGCGACGTGGCGCGCGCTGATCGACATCAATCTGTCGGGCGTGTTCCACCTGACCAAATTCGCCCTCCCCCATCTCACCGCAACCAAAGGCAATATCGTCAATGTCGCCTCGGCTGCCGGGCTGGTCGGCACCGCCTATGCCTCGGCCTATGCGGCGTCCAAGCATGGCGTGGTCGGCTTCACCAAGGCAGTGGCGATCGAATATGCCTCGCGCGGGGTGCGGGTGAACGCGGTCTGCCCGGGCGCGGTCGATACGCCGCTGATCGCCGGCGGCTTCACCGCGATCGAGGGCGTCGAATGGCCGCTGGTCGAGCGCATGACGCCCAAGCTTGGCCCGGTGGCGCAGCCTGAAGACATTGCGGCCGCAATTGCCTTTCTGGCTTCCGATGACGCCAGCTTCATCACCGGCGCGATGCTGGCCGTCGATGGCGGGCAGACGGCGGGATGATCGGGATGCTCGATCCGCGCCTGCAGGAATTGCTTGATCGCGAGGAGATCAGGGCGCTGATCACCGCCTATTGCAACGCCGCCGATCGCCATGATCACGAGAAGATGCGCACCCTCTATCACGAGGATGCGATCGACGATCATGGCGCTTTCTTCCACGGCCCGGCGATGGAGTTCATCGACCGGCTGCCGGAAATCCAGGCGCCGATGGAAATCCTCCACCACAATGTCACCACGATCAATCTGGCGATCGACGGCGACTATGCCGAGGGCGAGATCTATCTGCTGGCCATGCACCGCGCAAAGACGCCCGAGGGGCCGATCGACGTGCTGGTGGGTGGGCGCTACTTCGACAAATATGAACGGCGTGCGGGCACCTGGAAATTCGCCCATCGCGCGATCGTGACCGACTGGGCGAACATTCATTCACCGTCGATCATCGACCGGGACCACCCTTTCCTCGCCGGATCGAAGATGGGCGCGCCGGGGCCCGCCGATCCGTCCTACGATTTCTTCCGCCTGCTGAAGCGCGGCACACCGAACGGAGCTGAATGATGCGTCTGAAAGACAAGCGCGCCGTCGTGACCGGCGGCGCCAGTGGCATCGGCCGCGCGATCGCCGAGGCGTTCAAGGCGGAAGGCGCGCGCGTCGCCGTTTTCGACATGCGGGTGGATGCGGTGGGCGATGACGTGCTGGGTCTCGCCTGCGACATTGCGGACAGCCGCTCGGTCGACGAGGCGTTCGCGAAGGTCGATGCGGCTTTTGGCGGCGTCGATATCCTCGTCAATTGCGCCGGCACCGGCCAGGGCCCGAACGACGGCAGCGCCGAGCTTTATGCCGCGATCGCCGAGCGCCAGGCCCAGATCGCGCGAGGCGAGACACCGACCGCGCATCCGGACCAGACCATCCATATGTCGGATGAAGGCTGGCGCCGGGTGATCGGCGTCAATCTGGACGGAACTCTTTGGTGCGCCCGCGCAGCACTCCGCCTGATGGCGCGCGACGGCGTGAAAGGCGCGATCGTCAACATCGCCTCTACTTCCGCCGTCTCGGGCGAAGGGCCGATCCACTACGTGACCAGCAAGGCGGCGATCGTCGGCTTGACCCGCGGTCTCGCGCGCGAAGTCGCCTCGCGCGGCATCCGGGTGAACGCGATCCATCCGGGCCCCACCAACACCCCGATCATGCAGAGCATCCCCGATGACGCAGTGAAGGCACTGGAAGCCGCGGTTCCGCTCGGCCGGATGGCACGGCCTGAGGAAATCGCCTCGGCGGCAGTGTTCCTCGCCAGCGATGAATCCTCCTACGCGACCGGCAGCACCGTCACTGTCAACGGAGGCTCCTACTTTGTCTGAGAATCTCGCCGCCCGCATCGACCGGCTGGAATCGCTCGACGCGATCCGCCAGCTGCCCGCCCGTTACGCGCTCGCGCTCGACATGCGTGACATGGACGCGATGGTTGGCCTGTTCCCGGCTGACGTGCGCGTCGGCAAGGAGACGAGCGGGCGCGAGGCGCTGCGCAAATATCTCGACGAGACGATGCGCGTGCAATTCACCGGCACCTCCCACCATATCGGCGGGCACATCATCGAGTTCGACGACGCCGACCACGCGCACGGCATCGTCTATTCGAAGAACGAGCATGAGACCGGCCCGGAATGGGTGATCATGCAGATGATGTATGTCGACGATTATGAGCGGATCGGCGGGCGCTGGTATTTCCGCCGCCGCCTGCCGCTTTACTGGTACGCGACCGATCTCAACAAGCCGCCGATCGGCGACAAGAAGATGCGCTGGCCGGGCCGCGAGCCCTATGACGGCGGCTTCCACAAGCTGTTCCCCTCCTGGGCGGAATTCTGGGAACGCGGTGGCGTGGCCGACGGCCCCGTCCCGGAACCCGCGCCGCTCGATCAGTTCCTGAACCGGATGCGGCGCAGCGCCGACGCGCCCAAGGTGCGCGTCCGCTGATGCCGACGCTGTTCGATCCCGTCGCGCTCGGCGATCTCTCCCTCGCCAACCGCATCGTCATGGCGCCGATGACGCGCAGCCGCGCCGGGCCGGGCGACGTGCCTGGGCCGCTGATGGTCGATTATTACCGCCAGCGCGCGACCGCAGGCCTGATCGTCACCGAAGGCACTCAGCCGAGCGCCAACGGCAAAGGCTATTGCCGCACGCCGGGCCTCCACACCGCCGAGCAAGTCAAGGGCTGGCGCGCCGTCACCGATGCCGTGCATGCGGAAGGCGGCAAGATCGTCGTTCAGCTGATGCATTGCGGCCGGGTGGGCAGCCGGCTCAACAAGGCGCCTGATGCGGAAACGATCGCCCCCTCGGCGGTGCAGGCCAAGGCCCGCATCTTCGCCGACGGCGCGGGCCAGGTGGACATGGAGATGCCGCGGGCCCTCGAGACGCACGAGATCGCGAGTGTGATCGAGGACTATGCGAACGCCGCCCGTCTGGCGCGCGAGGCGGGCTTTGACGGCGTCGAGTTGCACTGCGCCTCTGGCTACCTGCCGATGCAGTTCCTCTCGACCGGCACCAACCTGCGCACCGACGGCTATGGCGGCCCGGTGCACAACCGCATCCGCTTCACGATCGAAGTGCTGGAGGCGTTGTGCGGCGCGATCGGCGCGGGGCGCGTCGGCTTCCGCATCTGCCCCGGCAATCCGTTCAACGATATCCGGGACGACGATCCGGCTGAAACCTATGCCGAATTGCTGAAGGCCGCTTCCCCGCTCGGCCTTGCCTATCTGCACCTGATCCGGCTCGACGTCCCGCAGGTAAACGGGCTGGCCGTCGCCAAGGCCAATTGGCGCGGCAATCTGATCCTCAATGAAAGCATCGACCTTGCCGAAGGACAGGCGATCGTCGATCAAGGAGTCGCCGAGGCTGTGTCTTTCGGGCGGTCCTTCATTTCAAACCCCGATCTCGTCCGCCGCTTCCGGGAAGGCGCGCCGCTCGCTTCCTTCGACCTTAAGACGCTCTATTCGGACGGGCCCGCCGGCTACACCGATTATCCCGCGCTTAGCGAGGGTTGAGCATGGCGGAATGGCTGCACCACCGCGCCCGCATCAACGGCATCGACATGCATTATGTCGAGCAGGGCAATGGACCGCTGATCATCCTCTGCCACGGTTTTCCGCACATCTGGTTCAGCTGGCACCGTCAGATTCCGGTGCTCGCCGCTGCCGGCTGGCGCGTCGTCGCACCGGACATGCGCGGCATGGGCCAGACCGAGGCGCCCGCCGATCCCGCCGCCTATGACGTCGATCATACGGTCGGCGACCTGATCGGCTTGCTCGATCATCTTGGCGAGGCGCAAGCCGTCTTTGCCGGCCTTGATTTTGGGATTCTCACCATCTACGATCTGGCGCTCCGCCATCCCGAGCGGGTGCGCGCGGTAATCGGGCTCGAAAACCCCTTCCCCGTTCACGATCCGAACATCTCTCCTCTCGCCGAGGCCGCGCTGCAGGCGAAAGAACATTTTATCCATATCGACTATTTCCGGCCGTATGGCCCGGCGGACGAGGCGCTGGATGCCGATCCTCGCCGGTTTCTCGCCAAGGTCTTCTATGCGCTGTCGGGCGACTATCGCTATCTGGACGTCTGGAGCCATCCACCCGGGACGTCCTATATCGACGCGCTGCCCGAGCCGACGCCCCTGCCCTGGGCCTGGCTGAGTGAGCTGGAACTGGAATTCTTCGTCTCGGACTA
Organism: Pseudomonadota bacterium; assembly: GCA_018240865.1. Lineage (GTDB taxonomy): Bacteria > Pseudomonadota > Alphaproteobacteria > Sphingomonadales > Sphingomonadaceae > Sphingomonas_B. The sequence goes on from JAFEEY010000038.1 coordinate 4,775, forward strand.
TAGCCGTTCCGGCTTCACGGGCGGGCTCAATTGGTATCGCGCGATGGATTTGCGCTGGGAACAGCGCCGCGCCTTCGAAGGCGTGAAGAGCAAGCCGCCCTTCTATTTCATCGGCAGCGAGAATGATGTCGATCTGGAGGCGTGGCACGGCGACGATCCGATCGCCAGCATCCCCAACCATCACGCCGATGTCCGTGCCGTCCGGATGCTGCCCAAGGCCGGGCATATGATGCAGCTCGAACGCACCGATGAAGTGAACGCGGTGCTGCTCGACTATCTCGCCATGATCGGCCGATGAGCGCTTCAATCGAAGGTGCGCTCGCCGACTATGTGCGCGAGGGGAAGGTCGCCGGGGTGGCGGCGATGGTGCGGCATCGCGGCCGGACGATCTTTCGCGGCGCCTATGGCTGCGCCGACCTGGAGCGGCAGACGCCGCTCGACACATCGAGCATCTTCCGGATCGCGTCGATGACCAAGCCAGTCACCAGCGTCGCTGCGCTGATGCTCCTTGATGACGGCGTGTTCCGACTGGACGATCCGATCACCCAATGGCTGCCCGAATTCGAGGCGATGACCGTGCTGGTCGATCCGGTCGGGGATACTCTGGATGCGATCAAGGCGGCGCGCGCCATTACGGTGCAGGATCTCCTGACCCAGCGCTCCGGCCTCGCTTATCCGCTGACGTCGGCCGGCGCGCTGTGCCGGGCCTTGCGAGAGATCGGCAGCGACGTTCTTCCCGAGCTTCCAACCGACGACTTCATCGCGGCGCTCGGGCGCTTGCCGCTCATGTTCCAGCCGGGCCAGCAATGGTATTACGGCTTCTCGACCGACGTTCTCGGCATCCTTGTTGGCCGCGCGGTCAAGTCGACTTTTCCGGACTTTCTGCGGGAACGCCTGTTCGACCCGCTGGGGATGAAGGACACCGGCTTCCAGGTTTCACCAGAGAAATTGGAACGCTTGGCCACCGCCTATATCCGCGATCCGACAACGGGTAGCCTCGTCGTCTATGATCCGCCCGAGGGACGCTGGTCGAGGGAAGCCTTCTTCCCGTCCGGTGGCGCTGGTCTCGTCTCGACGCTCGACGATTATATGGCCTTCGCGGAGATGCTGACGCTGGGCGGCGCCACGAACGGCCGCCGCTATCTGAAGGAAGAGACGTTCCGGCTTTTCACGGCCAATGCCCTTTCGGCGCGGGAACGGGCCATGCCGTTCATGGGCATCGAGGGTTTCTGGGCCTCGAACGGGTTCGGCCTTGGCGTCTCAACCGTCGTCGATCCGCAGAACCATCCAGTCCCGACCGCCGAGGGCCAGATCGGCTGGCCGGGCGCGTTTGGCACGAGCTGGTTCGCCGACAGCACCAACGAACTGACCGGCGTGCTGATGTTCCAGGAATATTGGAGCGCGCTGCCGATCAGCTTCGACTTCCAGGCCGCGGCCTACACGGCGATCGCATGACCGCCAGCTCGCTTGCCGCCGGACTGAACCTCGACGTCGAGGAACCCCTGATCCTCGACGATCCCGACGCGCATCCGTGGACCGACAAAGCCGAGCTTGTCGTGGTCGGGCTCGGCGGCGCAGGCGTGGCGGCGGCGTTGGAAGCGCGCGAGCGTGGCGTCAGCGTGATCGCCATCGACCGGTACGAAGGCGGCGGCTCGACCGCCGCGAATGGCGGCGTCTTCTATGCCGGCGGCGGCACCGCGATCCAGAAGCAAGCCGGCGAAGACGACAGCCCGGACGAGATGTACAAATATCTGAAGGTCGAGGCGGGCAAGGTCGTGTCCGACGCGACGCTGCGCCGCTTCGTCGCCGACAGCCCGGCGACGATCGACTGGATCCTGAAGCATGGCGGCAAGCTTTCGGGCAAGGTCTGGCGCAAGAAGGCGTCCTACCCGCCGCTCGACTACTTCCTCTATCACCCCGATAACTCGCTGGTCGCCAGCTATCGCAAGATCGCGAAACCCGCCGCGCGCGGCCACCGCGCCTATACCCGCAACGGCAAGAAAGCCTGGGGCCTCGGTGTCGGCATCTGGGGGCCGCTGAAGGACTCGGCGCTGAAGCTCGGCCTCGATTTCCGTCCACTGACCGAAGCGCGGCAGCTGGTCATGGACCGGGGCGGTCGGGTGATCGGCGTCAAAATATTGTCGATCCCGGCAGGGTCCGACGATGCGCGGCGCTTCGTCCGCTATATCCGCAGGGCCAACATCTTCCTCGCAGCGCTGCCACCCTCGATCCCTTTCGCGTCCGTCACGATCGGGCTGGGCAATCATTATCTGAAAAAGGCAATGCGTATCGAGGCGCAGGCGCGCGAGACGCGCTGGATCCGGGCGCGCGACGGCGTGCTGCTGAGCGCCGGCGGTTTCATCATGAACCCGGCGATGGTGCAACGTTACGCGCCGGCCTACGCCAAGGGGATGCCCAACGGCACGCTGGGCGATCAGGGCTCGGGCATCGTGCTCGGCATGACGGCGGGCGGATCGACCGCGCTGATGGACAAGATCAGCGCCTGGCGGTTCATCAACCCGCCCAAGGCCTGGTCGGACGCGATCGTCGTCAATGCGCGGGGCGAACGGTTCGTCGACGAGACCGTCTATGGCGCGACGCTGGGCGAGCATATCGGCGACCATCAAGGCGGCACCGCCTGGCTGATCTATGATTCAGCCTTACGCAAACAGGCGTTCCGGCAGGCGCTCGATCCGCAGCTGGTTCCGTTCCAGCGCGACGTGACGCTGTTGAATCTCGCTTTCAATGCCAGGAAGGCGCCCACGCTCGAAGCCCTGGCCGGCAAGATCGGGCTCGACCGCGCCACCCTCGCCGCGACGGTCAGCGCCTATAACCGCGCGGCGCGCGGGGAAGCGGAGGATGCGTTCGGCAAGGAGCGTTCCGACATCCAGCCGATCGAACATGGCCCCTTCTATGCGATGGATATTTCGGTCGACAGCAAGTTCCTGCCGCTCCCCGTCATCACCTTTGGCGGGCTGCGCATCGAAGAGGAAAGCGGGCTGGTGCTGGATAAGGCCGGCAAGCCGATCCCCGGCCTTTACGCCGCCGGGCGCTGCGCGGTCGGCATCGCATCGCAGACCTATGTGAGCGGCCTGTCTTTCGCCGACTGCTTCTTCTCCGGCCGCCGCGTGGCCCGGCACATCGCCAAGGCGAACGCCTAAAGCAAAAACGGGATCAGGGCTTTCCGGTCCCTGGGATAATCCGGGAAGGTCGCGCGATACCATTTGTGGTGGCTGATCGCGCGCGGGCCCAGATTGGCGATCGTGAACAGCGCGAAGATCAACCCGGCCAGCGTCCAGCTCATCACTGCCCAGCCGGTCCAGAGCAGAATCTCGCCGAGATAATTGGCGCTGGAGACGAAGCGGAACATCCCGCCACGGGGCACGCGGTAGCCGGTCTCGCCGGGCTTCCTGAGCCGGAACAGCAGATTGTCGGAATGGACGTTGATAATCCAGCCGACGCCCGCGATGCCGAGGCCGATCGCGAAGCGCGGGTCGTGCAGCCAGGCCGCGCTCGCCAGATGATCGGCATGGCCGACCGCATAGCCGTTTACATAGCCGTTAAGCGCGTTGAACGGCAGGCCGAACCAGATGGTCGCGATCGGAAGGCGCTTGCTGCCGATCCGCATCAAGAAGGGCATGACCAGCGCGCGATAAGTGTAATGACCCTGCCACAGCACGAAGAGCAGCACTGTAGCCGTGTTCACGTTCGTCGCGCGCGCGGTCAGCCAGAAGGTCAGCGCAAAGGCGCACCATTGCGGCGCCTCGAAGATCAGCCAGCCGATGCGCGCGCTGATCGTCCCTTCCCGCTTGTCGCCGAGATAGCGGCCGTAACCGTTCGGCTGGCGGAGCGTGGTCAGGAAGGCGGTCGCGCCCATCAGCACGATCAGCACGAGCCCGGCGCGGTAAATCCATTCCAGCATCGGCGTTACCCCTGAAAGGCTGCGAAGACCTCGCCGATCGACGGGTTGCGGCGCAGCGTCTGGCCGCCGCTGACTTGGATGTTCTGGCCCGTCACGAAAGCGGACTCGTCGCTCGCCAGCCACAAGGCGGCGTCGACCACGTCGCGCGCGACGCCCGGTCGGCCAAGCGGAATCTCGCGCGCGTAGAGATCGCGCAGGCTGGGCAGGTTGAGGCCGCCGCCAGACATCGGCGTGTCGGCGATTCCGCCCGGCGAGAGCGAATTGGCGCGAATACCCTTATGGCCGAACTCGTGCGCGACGCAGCGGACGACATGATCCAGCCCGGCCTTGGTGCCCATATAGGCGGCGTGATGATCGAACATGATCGTCGCCGTCACCGACGAAATCTGGATGATCGACCCGCCCGCCGGCATCACCTCGACAAGCGACTGGAACAGCTGGAACGGCCCGGTGAACTGTATCGCGCACATCCGGTCCAGATCCTCGCGGCTATGCTCGGTGAACGGTTTCAGCAGGCCCCAGCCGGTCGCGTTCACCGCGATGTCGATGCGGCCAAGCTGCTCGTTCGCCGCCGCGATCAAGGCGCGGATATCCGCTTCCTTCTCTATGTCGCAGACTTGCGCCACCGCGCCGACGGCATCCGCCACTTCGCGCAACGGCTCCTCGCGGCGGCCGGCGACCATCAGTCGCGCACCTTCTTCGGCGAAGCGTCGCGCGATATGGTCGCCCAGATTGCCGGGCGCGACACCCAGGATCAGCGCCGTCTTGCCGTCCAGTCGAGCCAAAACCCCTCTCCTTCTTCAAACCGTGCGGGCGATCTCGAGCGGCCGCGCATAGGAAATATCGGACCGATCGCGAGCATTCGGCGCGTTCGCCATCATCGCGGCCATCGCGTCCCCCATTTGCCCGCTCATGTCAGCGGGCGTCAGCCCCGAGACCCAATCGACGGTGCAGACCCGGCGAAAAATCGCCCAGCGCCCGTCGCGCTTTTCAAGCCGGTCGACATAGCGATTGCCGATCACGTCGATCGTCCCGTCCATATTGACGCCGACATAGGTGCAATAAGTCTCAGAGTGCGCGGTATCGCCGTCGATCTCGCAGCGATGATTGGAAAGCAGATGGTTGGTCGCGCGCTGGTGCGCGCGGTGATAGGCGAGCGCCCAGTCCGCGAATTCCTCCGGCCCGCCGACGAAAATCCCGTGATCGTCAATCGCGTCGGGATGATAGGCGGAAACCAGCAGCGCGCGATCGAGTCGGTCAACGCCGCGCGTGTAGCGGATGAGGCAATCCATGATCGCCTGCCGGTCCAGCAGGAGCGCCAATTCCTCGCTCATCGATTCTCGACGCCTCCCTCTCGGAGATTATCGTCATCACAATCACGCATTGCAACGATTCAGTTTTACCTTTTCGCCGAAATGCGCTCTGATTTATCCAATATAATACGAAATGCGGAGAGGGGGCCGATGACTGGGAACGCGGATGACCGGGCGGCGATCGAACTGGCGATGACGATCTATGCCCAGGCGTTGGACGAACGCGACTGGTCGGCGCTTGATCAGGTGTTCGCGGAAGACGCGGAAGCGCTGACCGGCGCGCCCGAGCCTGTGCGGACCCGGGCCAATTTCGTCGCGATGATCCGCGGTTTTCTGGACACGTGCGGCCCAACCCAGCACCTGCTCGGCCCCACGCGCGTTGATTTCGATGGCGACGCGGCCAAAAGCATGACGCCGTTCCGCGCCTTTCATTGCGATCAGGTTTTCGCGACACGGACTTATGAAGCGCTGGGTCGCTACCATGTACGCTGGAAGCGAACGGCGCAGGGCTGGCGGGCGACACGGTGGCGTTATGGCATCATCGCGCATGTCGGCGATCCGGCCGTACTCGGCGCGGCGATCCCCTGATCACCAGATCGTGAAGCCGCCGTCCACGGTCAGCGCCTGCCCCGTGATGTAGGAGGCCTGATCGGAGCAGAGCCACACGACCGTGTCGGCGATCTCGCGGGGCACGCCCAGACGTCCGAGCGGCGTCATCTGCGCGAGCCGGTCCATGTCCGCCTTGTTCTCGGCCCGGTCGGTGATCGCGGTGCCGCCGATCCCGCCCGGGCATACCGCGTTCACCCGGATGCCGTTCCGCGCATAGTCGAGCGCGACGGCGCGGGTGAGGCCGAGCACGCCTGACTTGGATGCGGAATAGGCGGCGAGGCCAGGCCCGCTGACCACGCCCATCGTCGATGAGGTATTGACGATCGCCCCGCCGCCGCCCTGACGCAGCAGTTGCGCGCATTCATATTTCAGGCAGAGCCAGACCCCGGTCAGATTGACCGCCATCGCCCGGCCCCAATCCGCTTCCGACATTTCAGCGATAGGCGCACCCCTTGGCGCGATGCCGGCATTGTTGAAGGCATAATCGAGCCGGCCGAACTCGGCGACGGCGGTCGCCACCATCTTTTCCACATCGTCAGCGGACGACACATCCACGCGGGTCGCGAGTGCCTCACCGCCGGCAGCGCAGATTTGATGCGCCGCTTCCTCGGCCTCGGCGATCATGATGTCCGCGAGAAGGGTGCAAGCGCCCGCGCGCGCGAACGCCAGCGCCGTCTCCCGGCCGAGGCCCGTCGCGGCGCCTGTGACGACCGCGACCTTATCGTGCATGATCATCGGGCCAGCGTCTGACCGCTCTCGCCATCCTTGTCGAGCAAACCCGTGAGGCGGACCAGCGCGTAATGCGGCCCGTCCTTGTCCACCGTTACCCAGGCGATGTGATCCATCTTGCCGGGGCCTTCCTCGTGCGAGATCGCGCCCGTCGTCCCCATCTGGAAATAGTCGCGGCCCTTGCGGATTTCGTGTTTATAATAATGATTGTGGCCCGCGATCACGGTGTAGCGCCGATCCGCAAGCATGCCTTCGATCTTGTCGAACGCGGCGGATTTCAGCGTCCAGGCGGGCTTGTGCATCAGCACGAACGTCCAGCGGACACCCCGGTGCTGATCGAGCGTGCGGCGCACAAACTCCACCTGCGCGTCGCTGATGCGCGCACCGTTGATGCCGCCGGTATCGGTTTCGCGTCCCTTGTTCACCTGACCGAGCTGGGCGTTGATCATCTTCTCGGTGCCGACGGGGTCGGCTGCCATGCCCTTCAATATGCCTCGAAACTGACGCTGCATCTCCGCCGGCATCGGCATGGGCGGATCCTCGGTATCGAGGCAAAGGAATAAGATATTCTTGTATTCGAATGCGTAATAAGGATTTCCGTGCCGCTCCTGCCAGGTCTGGAGCATCACGTCATTGCCCATGTCGTGATTGCCGACGACATGGAAGAACGGCACGCCCAGCTGGGCTGTCGCGGTTTTCACATGGTCCCATTCGGCCGCGAGCTCGGCCTTGTCGTCGGTATAGCCTTCGATCAGATCGCCGGCATTGATGACGAATTCCGGCTTCATCCAGCCGATCTGTTTCATCGCCTGCTCGAACACGCCAGGCCGGGCCAGGCCTGTGCGGTCGCCGAACACGGCGAAGCGCAGCGTTTCCGGCTCGGACACCGGTGCGGCCGTCCAGGGCGTCGCGCCCTGCATCGGCGGCAACGCGCGAAACGGTTGACCCGCAACGGCGGCGCCCGAGAGCGCCGCCGCCGCGAAGAGAAGTCCGGTTATCGTCCGCATCGTCAGAAGCGGGCGATGACGGTGACGCCGTAGGTGCGCGGATCGCCAAACTCGGCGACGGTGCTCGCGCCCAGCGACGTGAAGCTGCCGAGCGAGATGTTCCGATACTCTACGTCGAACAGGTTCTTGCCCCAGACTTTCAGCTCGAGGCTGCCATCACCAAACATGCCGCTGCGGATCAGCGAAATGCTGGCGTCGACCAGTCCGCGCGGATCCAGGGTGCGATCGTCCGCCGCGTTGGTCGAAGTGTGCATCCGGCTCTGATAGGCGTAGCCGACATGCGCGCCGAGCCGCCAATCGGTCGCGATCTCGCGGTCATAGTCGCCCGCCAGCGTGAACGACACTTTCGGCGCGTAGGAGAAGGGCTTGATGAACTGCTCGGTGACCGACTGCCCAGTATCGCGCAGCACGGTCAGCGACCGTTGGCCGAACTCCGTGTGCAACACGCCGACACTGCTGCTGAGACGCAGAGCATCGGTCACGGCGACCGTCACATCGCCTTCAAGACCGTAGATCTTGCTGTTGTCGATGCCGACGAAATCGCGATCGCCCGGCGTCGCACCGGTCTGCACGCTCGCCTGATAGTTGTTGATCGTCACATAGAAGGCAGCGGCGTTGAGGCGCACCCGCCGGTCAAGGAAATCGCCCTTCAGGCCGGCTTCGTAGGAAACCAGCTTTTCGGGTTCGAAGCCATTCGAGAAATTGGTCGGGTTGGCGGAACGCTGTGAGGTGCCGCCGCTCTTATAGCCGGTCGCGACCTTCGCATAGACGCGGACATCGTCGTTGATATCGTAAGCGAGCGTCGCCGACGGGCTGAAATTGTGGAATTTCTTCCGGTAGTTGGCGCCGGCGGTGACACCATTCGGCACGCAGGTTTGGCCCCGCGCCGCGAAGGTCGATGCGAAACGCGCACAATCTGCCGCGGTGAACCCGCCCAGCGCGGCGAACGAGAAGGAATTCTCATTGACGCGATTGGCTTTCCGCTTGTCGTCCGAATAGCGCGCGCCGAGTGTAATGTGGAACGGCCCGTCCTTGCCGCCCGGCGTGAACGTAAGTTCCGTGAAGGCAGCGAGGGAACGATTGTCGACCACCGCGAACGCCTGCGCACGCGGACCGCCGATCGCTTCGCCCGGCGCATCCTGCCGGCCGTGATCGTTATAATAATAAATCCCGGTGACGTAATTCAGGTTGCCGCCCAGGAAATCCACATCGCCCAGCGCCTGGAATTCCTGCGACAGGTTGCGATATTTGGTCATCGCATTGGTGGCGCTGACCGCGGCCGGAGGGCTGACGATCTGTAAGACCGTGCCGGCAGGCACGCCGGGGAAGCCGGGCGGCTGCAGCACGAGGCCGATCGCCGCAGTGTTGGTCGGCAGGCTGGTCGTGTAGGACTGGCTGTCGACGTCGCGGTAGCCGGTGATCGAGCGCAAGCTCAGCGAATCCGAAACCTGCCAGTCCAGCGACATCGTGTGGCCGAACACAGTGGATTTCGACGGTAGATACGGCCTCAGCGCGTTCGCGCTCTTCGGACGCCGCGTGCTGAACGGGAACGGATCGGAATAAGTCAGGAGAATGGTGGGCACGACCGTGCCGCCTGGAATGGCGATCGGCCCGCCTGCCGGAATCCGGCCCGACCCGGTACCGGCGATCGGCACCGAGAGATTGCCCGTATCCCGCACGCGCGAATAATCGAACGAATAGTCGATCGTGAAATTGTCAGTGGGCTCGACGCGCAGCGCCGCACGCCCCGCCGCGCGGTCCTGACTCGCGAAATCGACACCGAGCCCGGTATTCTCATAGAGCGCGTCGCGCTTGGTGCGCAGGCCCGAAAGGCGGATCGCCGCGACATCGCCCAGCGGAATGTTCACGGATGCCTTGCCGGATCGATAGTCGAAATTGCCGTAGCTTCCCTCGAGCTTGGCGGCGAATTTGCCCGGCTCGGGTTTCAGCGTGATCAGATTGACCGCACCGCCGGTCGCGTTGCGGCCGTAAAGCGTACCCTGCGGCCCGCGCAGCACCTCGATCCGCTCAAGGTCGACAGCATCGAACCCGGCGCCGAAGGACGAGCCGGCATAAACGCCGTCGATATAGAGCGCGACCGAAGGATCCTGTGTGACGGACACGTCGTTCTGGCCGATGCCACGAATGAACAGGCGGACCGTATCGGCGGTGCCGTTGAAATTGTTGACGAAGAGGTTGGGGACATTGGTCGCCAGATCCTCGATCTTGTTGATGCCGAGCCGCGCGATCTTCTCCTCGCCAAATGCCGCGATCGAGATCGGTACGTCCTTAAGCGACTGCTCGCGCTTCTGCGCCGTCACGATGATATCGTCCACCTGCGGCCCCTGCGCAGTGGCTTGGTCAGCCTGCGCATGCGCCGGCGCCACAAAAACAGCGCCCAACAGCGCCGAACACAATAGATTCGTCTTCAATTTCATTTCGCCCCTCCCACAATCGCTGATGCGCGAGCGATGGCGCCTCTTGCGGACGCTCACCTACCAGTTAGTAGATTACGGCATAATGCGTATATTTTTTGCGGAGATCAATACGCATTTTGAAACTCCGGCGTGCAAACTCATACGGAGTGCGTCACACGCCCGGTTGCTCAGGGGGAACATGAACGATCAAGCCGTCCAGTTCCTCCGTGATATGAATCTGACAGCTCAGGCGGCTCGTCGGACGCACCTCGATGCTGTCGGCAAGCGCGTCCAGCATTTCGGCTTCCCCCGCGCCGGGTCCGCCGACGCGGTCCGCCCAGGCGGGGTCGACATAGACATGGCAGGTGCCGCACTGCATCACGCCGCCACACAGCGCATCGATTCCATCGACAAGATTTCCAACCGCGAGGTGCATGACGGCCATGCCTTCGAAATTGGTGACGGTGCGGCTGCTGCCGTCCGGCTGCACATAGGTCACGCGCGCCATATCAGGATGCGTGCCCCGCATGGGCCGGGCATCCGGCGGCCGCGGCCAGCGCGGCGACATCGGCGGGCGCGGCCTCCTCGACCTTGCGGCGGCGATAGCGGACTCGGCAGGGCTGCGCCGGCCAGTAAGTGCCCGCCCCGGCGATCGGGCGCGGCTCATCGATCAGTTCCATGTCGTAGCGCTGGAGCAGGATCGCGAGCAGCACTTTCATTTCCATGCGCGCGAAATTGACCCCCGCACAGCGGTGCATGCCGCCGCCAAAGCCGATCAGACTGTTGCTTTCGACTTTCGCCTCGCCGCTCTCGGTGTTGAACCGTTCCGGATTATAGCCGTCCGGATCATCGAACACTTCGGCCATGCGGTGGCTGACCGAGGGTGCGAGCAGTACCCAATCGCCTTTCTTAACCTGATAGCCGTCGCGCTCGAAGTCGGCGGCCGCCTTGCGGATCATCGTGAAGGCGACCGGGTGAAGCCGCTCGGTCTCCCGCAGCGACAGGTCCATCTTCTGCATCGCGATGGCCTGTTCCCAGCTCATATCGGCGCCGGAGGCGGAACCGAGGATCGTGCGGATCTCGGCGCGCAGCGTCTCGCGATATTCGGCGTTCTGGAGGATGTCGATCAGCGCCCAGCTGACCTGGCCGGCGGTGGTTTCGTGTCCGGCCCAGACCAGCAGCAGAATCATGTTGATGATCTTGTCGTCGGGGATCGGCGTCCCGTCCGGATAGGTCGTCGCAATCATGTCCTGGAAAAAGTCGGCCGGCTCGACCGGGTTGGCGCGGCGCTGGGCGATCCAGTCGCCGAGAATGCGGTGCAGCTTGCGCTTGGCGGCCTGGCTCCGGCGCATTTTCTTCGTCGGCAGCCATAGCGGCAGCACGAATTCCATGCCGCCGGAAAAGTCGCGGAACAGATCGAAGAATTCATGGCCAAGCTTCTGCTTGAAGTCGCGGCCCATGAAGCTGTGCGCGGCGATGTCCATCACCACCGGCCCGAGCGTCGGGATCAGGTCGAACTCACCGCTGTCGCCAAGGCGATGGAGCAGCGCCATCGTCTCCTCGGCCATCACCGGCACATATTGCTTCATCGCCGCAGCTTTGAAGCGCGGCATGATCACCGCCCGCTGGCGCAGATATTCCTCCATCTCGGCGAAGGAATAGAAATCGGGCGCGAACATCTTGCGGAAGAAAGGCATCGATTCCCGGATCGACAGCAATTTGTCGGTTTCCTGGAACACGAAGCGGTTATTGTCCGGGCCCAGCAGCACCACCATACGGCGGCCGCCCATGCGGAAGCTGAAAATCTGCCCGCATTTGTTGTAACCTTCGCGAAGCAGCCCGACGGGGTCGCGGAAGAAATTGGTCAAATGGCCCAGCAGCGGCAATCCACCGTCAAGCGCGGGCGGATCAAGAGCGACAGCCTGCATCGCGATATCTCCTCTCAGGCCGATCTGTGCCGGCATCGGATGGAGTATCGTCAGGCGATTCCGCTCTCGGCGAGCAGCTTGATCAAAGTATCGGATTTCACGACTTTTGAGCGTGTCTTTCGAGACTCTCGACGATATCGCGGGCGATCAACGGCAGCGGAATGGGTGTTGAGGCGATCAGCAGGCCGACATTGGTCTTGAGCTGCGGCGGCAAGGCCGCGTCATGGGCGATCAGATCGCGCGCTTCGCGGAACAGATTCGCGATGCGCCGCGCGAGCAAAGCACGCGAGGCCTCGGACACCTCGCCGATCTCGAATTCCCAGACCGATCCCGATGACGAAAAATCGCGTGCGAGGAATTCCTCTTTCACACGCTGATCGAAGAAGCGGCGGATCGGACCGCCCGGCCGCCACTTGATGTTGCGCGCCGTCATCAATCGCACCGCGTTGCCGGGCAGCAGATGAATCAGCCCCATCCGCTCCAGCTTCACCAGTGCGGGGATCAGCAGCGCCTGATCGACCTTATAATCGGCCTCGATCCGCGCCACCGTCCAGCCGTTCAATAACAGGTGATAGGTGAAGAGCAGGATCGGTTCATCGACCAGCGCCTGTTCCTGCGCGTCGCCGAGCACGTCCGGTGCGTTCGGCCGACCTTCCTCAGCCAGCTTGGCGAGATCGAGAAAGCTGAGCCCGATCAATTCGCAGATCTGCTCGATCCGCTCGAGCGAGAAGCTGCGCTGGGCGAAGATACGCTTGATGCTCGCATGACTGACGCCCAGAGCGGCGGCGACGTCGGCATAGGTCATCCCGCGATCCTTGAGCGCGCGCTTCAGCGCTTCGACCAGATAGACCGACTGGCTGTGAAGCCGCTCCGCCCTCAATCCGCCTCTCCCCGGTTGTGCGAATCCATCGCAGCCATATGGTACGCAGAAATGGCCGGAGGGCGGAATGTCTTTGCAATTCCTGATGGACAAGCACGCGATCGAACAAGTCTATATTCGCTATTGCGAGATCGTCGACACCAAGACCTTCGACGCGATGGATGAAGTGTTCACCGAAGATGCGACCGGCGATTATACTCAGGCGCTCGGGCCGGGCGTGATCAGCCCGAACCGTGCCAGCCTGATCGCGTCGATGCACGCCAATCTGGGCACCGGCTCCAATTGCGGGCCAACCCACCACAATGTCGGCAATTTCCGCATCTCCATCGACGGCGACACCGCGCACGCCAAGGTCCATTATTATGCCGAGCATCTGGGTCAGGGCGACTTTCCGGGCGAGCTCTATTCGATGTGGGGCCAGTATGAAGACGATCTGGTCCGCACGCCCGCCGGCTGGCGCGTGAAAGCGCGCATCTACAAATGCTTCATCGCGCAAGGGCCGGTGGTGACCAGCCGGCCGGCGGCGGCNNCTAGAGAATGCTCCGCGGCAGCGCGCAGAAGCTGTGACACAGGCGCGTGTCGACGATATGCTCAGGGCATTCGGGATCGAACCAGCGATCGACGCGCGCCCAGTGATAGGGGTTGGTCATATAGGGTCCGAGCAGGCCGCCCAGATCGGCATATTCCTGTTCCCAGACATGGGTCCAGGGCCGCGCGCCGATCGCCTGTGTGACGCGGCTCAGCCGCCAATTGCGGATCGATTTGATATAGCGCGGCATCGCCAGAGTCTCGGCTTCCAACTGGCGGACCTGCGCCTCCGTCGCCTCGGGATTCACGGCGAGCAGCAGGCAGCGATAGATGCCGCCCTGCAGGCCCGGCTCCTCCCCGCCCCCGCCGATCGATTCATAAGTCGCGCCGTCAACATGCGCGACCGCAGGGTCGGCGAGGATATCCGCCGCGCCGTTCGCGTGACGAAAATGCGCGATCAGGTCGCCGCCTTCGAACGTGCCTGGCAGCGTCGGCTGGACGAGCGTCGCTGCGCCCAGCCGTCGCGCGAACGCATCGCGATCGACATCCGGGGCGAACGTGACGAGCGCCGTGAAATTAGCCATGGCAGAGCGTCTCCACATCCTCCGGTGCCGCCGCGAACCGGCGTTTGCGATCGAGCAGACGCGGAGCGATCCGGCCCCAGAATTCGGCCGTGTCTGGCGAAGCCGTGCCAGCGAGCCGCATGCCCCACCAGCCCTCGGCACCGGCAACGCTCCAGATGATCATGATCGTGTTGGGCTGGTCGTCCATCCACACCGGCGGACTGACCATCACCCGGTCGAGCGTCATGCCGCGCGCCTTCGCGCCCGGCGCGTAGTGTTCCATGTAATCGGCGAGCACCTGCCCGCCCTCGCCCGGACGCGCGACCAGCTCGTCGATGATCTGGACGGAGGGACTAGTCATTGACCTGCAGCACGATCTTGCCGCGAACATGACCGCCTTCGATGCGGCGATGCGCTTCGGCGACCTCCGCCAGCGGAACAACCTCGGTCGGCGCCGGGCGGACGCTTCCTTCCGCCACTAGCCGCGCGAGACCCGCCAGATGCTCGGGCTGACGCATCACCGCGATCATATTGGAGACGATGCGAACCCCTTTCGCCGCGGCAGCGGCCACTTCCGCTTCGCTCGCCTGGGAAATCAATGTCTCGATCTCGACGAAGCTGCCGCCCGGCTTCACCAGATCGGTCGCGCGCGGCAGGAGCGTGTCGAGGCCGACCGCGTCGAGCACGAGATCGACGCCATCCGGCGTCCAGTCACGCACGGCTGCGACCACATCCTCGCTGGTATAGTCGATGACCTTTTCGGCGCCCAGGCCGCGCACATAGTCGGCGTTGCGCGCGCTGCAGGTGGCGGCGACGCGCGCGCCCAGCGTTTTCGCGATCTGGACGGCCAGGCTGCCGACGCCGCCTGCGCCGCCATTGATCAGGACAGCCTGGCCCGCTTTCAGTTCGCCGGCATCGACGAGGCCGCCATAGGCGGTGACGCCGGGGACCGGCAGGCCGGCCGCCTCTGCAGGGCTGATGCCGTCGGGAATACGAGCAAGCATCGCCGGCCAGGCGCGGCAATATTCGGCATAAGCGCCGCGCTCGCCCTGCCCCTGTTTCGACATGCCGAACACTCGGTCGCCGACCGCGAGGCCCTCGGTTCCCGGGCCGAGTGTGGCGACGGTCCCGGCCAGATCGAAGCCGAGCACGAACGGGAATTGATACTCGAAATAGCGCGACAATTTGCCTTCGCGCGCTTTCCAGTCGGCCGGATTGATGCCGGCATAGGCGATCTCGATCAGCACTTCGCCCGGCCCCGGCTGGGGTTTCGGCAGATCGGCCGGTTGCAGCACCTCAGCGCCGCCAAACCCTTCCATGACGATCGCGCGCATCATTCTTCCCCTGGATAAAAAGAAAAGGCCTGCCCCGGTCGGAGCGGGCCCAGGCAGGGGAATTATTCGGCTGCGACGCGCGCGGCGGCTGCTTCCTTGCCGCGGAAGTGCGGGATCACTTTCTCGCCGATGTTGCGGATCGTCTCCATGATGGCCGCGTGCGGCACGCCGCCCATCTGGAAGAGG
Source organism: Pseudomonadota bacterium (assembly GCA_018240865.1). Taxonomy (GTDB): domain Bacteria; phylum Pseudomonadota; class Alphaproteobacteria; order Sphingomonadales; family Sphingomonadaceae; genus Sphingomonas_B. The sequence goes on from JAFEEY010000038.1 coordinate 20,191, forward strand.
AACAGGATCTCGTCCGCACCCGAGTCGAACAGGCGCTGGACGTAACGGATGCAATCCTCGGCCGTGCCGTAAGCGTCCTGCACTTCTTCGTAGCTGCCGGTGTGCTCGGTGCCGATCGCGATCTTCTCTTCGGAGAGATAGGCGACGACCGCTTCCTTCTCCTTCTGGAGGATCTCCGCTTGCTGATCGCCTGTCAGTTCCTCGTCGATCGTCGGCTTTGGGCCGCCTTGATACCAATGCCCCAGGCTCTCAACGAAGAAGCGTTGACCACGCAAGCCGATCTTCCGGGCCTTTTCACGATCATCGAGCACGATCGACGGGCACAATGCCGCGAGATGTTCGGTCGGGCGGAAGCCGACCTGATCCGCGGCCTTCCGGTTGCGGAAATTCTCGCGATAGACGGCATTCTTCTTCGCGATATCGTCCGGGCCGGCGAAGCCGAGGACGAGCGCGCCGATACCGCGTGAGCCGGCGGCGACCAAGGTCGATTCGCGCGTGCACGCCATGTAGATCGGCGGATGCGGGTTCTGGAACGGCTTGGGGTGGATCGGCCGGCGCGGGATCTTGATGAACTGTCCGTCATGCTCGATCTCGTCCTGCACCATGATCTTCGGGATCAGGTACATCGACTCGTCGATCATCGGCTGCAGCTCATTTAGGTCATAGCCGAACGTGCCGGCTTCCTGCTGCGTGCCGCCCTTGCCCATGCCGAAATGGATGCGACCGTTCGAAAGAATGTCGAGCGTCGCGATGCGCTCGGCGACCTTGACCGGATGGTTCATCGCCGGCGGCAGGCAGACGACGCCGTGCCCGATGCCGAGCCGGGTCGTCTTGCCGGCAAGGAAAGCGAGGAAAGTTTCGGGCGCTGACATATGAGCGTATTGCGTGAGCGCGGTGTGCTCGACCGCCCAGACATTATCGAACCCCATTTCCTCGGCGAGCAGCGACTGCTCGACGATCTCATGGAAACACCGCGCTTCATTCTCGCGCGAGGTGTCCACCATCTGGGCTTCGTAAATGATCGAGAATTTCATCGCTCTCCGCCTTCTTGCTCAGGTTGATGACTGGATAGGGAGGGGAGTCGCGATCCGCTTCGTCCGTTTGGACTAATGATCGGGCGTCACTCTCCCGACGGGCTCGTCGCCGGATGCGACCCGGCCGGAGGCTCGCGCGCGGGCATTGGCGCCTTGCCGTCGAGCGTCATCACCTGCAGCCCATGATGCCAGGGATAGTGCATCGAAAAGGCGACCAGCCCGGTGCGCTTGGCCGCGGGACGATGGCACATGGCGAGCACCGTCTCCGCGAGATACTCCACATCCTCGGTCGGATAATCGTACGGGATCAGCGCGCTGGCGCCCGGAGTACGGATGGCGGTTGAGGGACCGACCGCGTTGACCGCGATATTCTGGTCGAGAAGCTCGGCCGCGAGCCCCTGCGTCATGCGGTGGAGCGCTGCCTTGACCGAGGCATAGACAGTGTCCCCGCCCGCTTTGGCATAATCGAGATAGGGCCGGACCGGCGGCAGCGCGGTGATCGAGCCGATATTGACGATCCAACCCGCTCCGTTCGCCTTCATGTGCGGGATCGCGGCCCGGGCCAGCACGAACGGCGCCCGCAGATAATGCTGGACCGTCCGATCGAACGTCTCGATCGGCATCGCGTCGATGCGCGCATAATCAGCGAAGCCGGCATTGTTGACGAGGATATCCAACTGCCCCGCCGCCTCGATCGTGCGGGCGACCAGCGCCTCGCAGGCTTCCGGCTGTTCGAGATCGGCGGCAAGCGCGATCGCCTTGCCGCCCGCCTGTTCGATCAGGGACACGGTCTCGCCGAGCGTGCCGGACATCGTTTGTGACTGGCCGAAACGCTTGCCGGACGCGGGCGCGTCGAGCGAACGGCCGGTGACAACCACCAGTGCGCCCGCCGACGCCAGCCGCTGCGCGACCGCACGGCCGATCCCCCGGCTGCTGCCGGTGACCAGTGCGACGCGGCCGGAGAGATCGGGGATCGCGTTGTTCATGCGTTTTCGCTTCCGGCTAGCGCGCGGGCAGCGCGCGAATGGCCTTCACTTTTTCAAGGCTCCGCGTCGCTGCAGTATCGTTCGCGTAGGGGATTAATGCCGAAACGGTGATGTACCCCGCCGCCAACGCTGCGGTGTCGGCGCCGGGCGTGCCGGCGGCGCCCGGCTTGAAATCGACCCGGTAGGACGCGCTGCCGCCCTCCTCGCCCATTTTGCGAAGGGTAGTGATCGCGAAGCTGGAGCCCGCGGCCGGAACGAAGCGCACGCCCTTCGCCTCGGTCGGCACATTGACGTTGACCAGACGCGGCGCGGCCTTGCCCATCCGGTGCAGCTGCTGGACGAGTTGTGCGGTGTAGCGGGCCGCAAGCCTGAAATCATAGCCGCCGTCACGGCGATATTGCTGGGAGACGGCAATGGCCGGCACGCCCATCATCACCGCCTGCCGGGCCGCGCCGATCGTGCCGGAAACCGGCACGGCGTCGCCGACATTCTCGCCCTTGTTGATGCCGGAAATGACCATGTCGAACGGCCGTTCCTTGCCAGTTTCCAGCAGGCCGAAAACGACCGAATCCGCCGGTGTTCCGTGCACCGCATAATGCGGAACGCCGCCGGACGCGGGCAGGCTGTCGACCTTCAGCGGTCGCGCGAACAGCGTGATCGACTGGCTCTGCCCCGAATTATCCTCGGCCGGCGCGGCGACGACGACATCGGCGATCGGATGCAGTGCCGTCACCAGCGCCGCGATCCCTGCCGACGAAACGCCGTCGTCATTGGTGATCAGGATGCGCAGCGGCGGCTCGGTCTGCGCGGAGGCGGCGGTTCCCGTCATGACGAGCACGAGCGCGCCGATCGTCGAACGAAGCATTGGCATTTCCTCCCCTTAAACCCGTTGCGACGAGATATTGCCGCCATCGACGACGATCTCGGCGGCCGTGATGTAGCTTGCCTCCTGCGACAGCAGGAAGCGCACCACGCTGCCGATCTCCTCCGGCTCGCCGAGCCGCTCCAGCAATATGCGCTTCTCGAAAAAGCCCGGCATGGCCTCGGCAGCGGGCTTCATCATCGGCGTCAGAATCTGTCCCGGCGAGACCGAGTTGACCCGCACGCCATCGCGCGCCAGCCGATCGGCAAGCGAGCGCACCAGCGACAGCATCCCGCCCTTGGCAGCACTGTAGATTGGATTGATCGCATTGCCGAGCGTGGCATTGATCGAGGTGATCGCGACGATCGCCGAGCCGGGATTGGCGGCGAGATCGGCCCGCAGTTTCTGGGCGAGAAAGGCGATAGGGCGCAGGTGGGTATTGATCCCCGCTTCCCAGCTTTCTGGCGTCATGCCGTCGATCGACACGGTGTCGACGATACCGGCGGCGTGAACGAAACCGCCGATCGATTCCATCCCGGCCCGGCTCGCGTCGATCGCTGCGTCATAGGCATCGAGGGCACGCAGATCGACAGCCAGCCCGACCGCGTTCACACCGAATTCCGCGGCAAGTGCTTTCGCTGCCTCTTCCGCCCGGTCGCCGGCAATATCCCATAAGGCGACGGGCCGCCCGACCGCGGCAAGCGCCCGGGCAGACGCAAGACCGATTCCGGATGCACCGCCGGTGACGATGATACCGGTCGAGGGAAGATTCAGCTTCGGCGCCATTCACGTCTCCAATTTTCGAAAAGCTACCTACCAGTCAGTAGATTAGCAAGTACGGTGCGGCATTGATTGCGGCGGACGGCGAACACGTTAGAAGGCGCCGCGTGAGACCTGTTCATGCGCGTGGGGAAGAAACCCGCCAATCCATTCTGGAGGCTGCCGAATCCATCTTCGCCGATATCGGCTATGGCGCCGCGCGGCTGGATCAGGTGGCGCAGGCCGTGGGCATCCGCCGCCCCTCGATTCTCTATTATTTCGCGAGCAAGCAGGATCTGTACGACGCGGTCGAGGCGGACATCTTCGCCAGCATGCACGCCTTTGCCCAGGAACGCATCCAGGGCGTGACCGATCCGCTGGACCGGCTGCTTGCCCTGCTGGATGCCTGGCTGGATTTCAACGTCGCACGGCCGAGCGCGGCCAGGATCATCCAGCGTTTGGTGGCCGACGCTGCGACACCGAGACGCAACAACCCGACCGAATTCTCCTTCTCCGCGCTGGAAGACATTGAAGCCGTGTTCGCGGATGGCGTGCGCGCCGGTGCCTTTCGGCCCCTGTCGCCGATGCTTTTTCTGAACGGCGTCGCCGGCAGCGTCCTTTTCTATGTCTGCAACAGCGGTCAGCTCGGCGACACGCGGCGCTACGATCCCGCCGACCCCGCCGAACTCGCCCGCTTCCGCGCGCTGCTCCATCTGCTCGCCAGAACGGCCGTCCGCCCGGGCTGAACCAGGCGGGCGGGCCGGGAATCGCTCCCGGCCCGCACCTCGTCAGAACTTCATACCGAAAGTGACGCCATAGGTCCGCGGATCGCCGTAGATCCCGCCGCCATAGCCGAGCTGACCAAAGTCGACCGCGCGGACAAAGTCATGCGAGTTGGTGAGGTTCTTGACCCAGAGCTTCACTTCGCCGGTGCCGCCGCCGATCGGCAGACCCTCGATGCCCAGCTGCGCGTCGATCAAGTTGCGCGGATCGGACTTGAGCTGCTCGTTGAACGGTGTCGTGATGATATGCGAAAATGAGTATTTCGCCGATTCATAGGTATAGCCCACCCGCGCGCGGACCTTCGTGTCACCGCCGCCGATCGGGAACTGCGCGTTGGCCGCGATGTTCGCCGTGTAGGGCGAGGTATAGCCGGGGTGAACGATCGAACCGATATTGACGAGCGGCGCGCCAACCGCGCCCGATGTCGGCACAAGGAACTGCTTGTAGTCGACATTCACATAGCCGAACGAGCCGTCGATCGAGAAATTGTCGTTCAGCACCGCCTGGCCTTCGACCTCGATGCCGGCGTAGCGAACCTTGCCGGCATTGGTGACGATGGTGCCGAAGGTGCCAGGCGTCGCCCGCGCGACCGGGACCGTAACCGCCAGATTGCTGAAATTATTGTAATAGGCGGCGACGTTGAGGCGCACATGCCGATCGAACAGCTCCGTTTTGGCGCCGATCTCGTAAGAGGTCACGCTTTCCGGCTTGAATGATGGCAGCTTCGTGGTGCCGACGATGCTGTCGTCACGCGCGTTGAAGCCGCCTGACCGATAGCCGGTCGCGGCGCGGGCGTAGAGGTTGATCCCCTCCGCCGCACGGTAACCGGCCATGATGTTCCAAGTGAATTTGCTGAAGCTGGCCTCGCCCCGTTCCGGCGTCGGCAGCGGCGCGGCGCCGTTCTGCGTCCGCGTCATCTGCTTGTTGTCCCAGGTATAGCGCCCGCCAACCGTGATGTTGAACGGGCCGGCACGTCCGCCGGGATAGAAGGTCGCCTGGCCATAAAGCGCCGTCGATTCGCTCACCGACCGGTACGTCAGCAGGCTCCGGGTCACGACCAGCCGGTAGCGCGCGGGATTGGCCGCCGCGAAAGCCGGACCGAGCGCGCCGAAATTGCCGAGGAAGACCTGATTGGTATCGAGCACGAAACCCGAATTCTGCAGGTTCTGCTCGCTGCCCTCTTCCCAGAAATAGAAGCCGCCCACAACCCAGTCGAGCTGGTCGCTTCGTCCGGAAACCTCGACTTCCTGGCTGACCTGATCCTGCTTGCGGTTGTTACTGGTGTCGAACAGGCCCTGCGTTGTCCGCGGCACCGGCTGGCTGGCGATGAACGCTGCCGTACCGGCGGGCGCCAGCGGCGGATTGAGCGTCGGAATAAAGCTCAGCAGCGACGCCGGCATGCCGTTGAACAGCGTTGCGTTGCTGAACATGGGCCCGCTGAACTCGCCCAGCCCGTCAAGATCGGTGCCGCGAATCCGGTTGCGCCACATGCGCCAGCCGGTCGTCAGCTTGATCTTGACGTCGCCGAACTCGTTTTCGACGCGCAGGGTATGGCCCCAGATCTTGTCGGTGGTGAGCCCGTCCGTGTTCTGACAGAGATCATGGCGATAGGCGCGCCGCGGGGCCGCCAGCGCCGCGCAGCGCGGATCGGTGAAGGTCACCCCGGCGAGATATTGCTGCACCGGCGCCTGCTGCACCGCGTTCACGCCCAGGATCGGCGCACGCGGTGTGCCGTCCGCCACATTAGTCAGTTGGAACGGAGAGACATGCCCCGCGATCCGGGTCCAGTCGAACGCATAGCGGATGCTGCCAGTATCGCCCAGGGGCAGCATCAGCGCGAACCGGGCCGAATCGGATTTGCGCGCGCCCGGATCCTTCGAATCGTCCGGCTGGGTGATATTGTCGAACACACCGTCGCGCTGGCTGTGCGAATAGGCGAAGCTCGTGCGCAGGCCGTGGAAATCGCCCGGATCGAGAATGAGCTTCCCGTTCCAGGCATTATAGTTTCCATAGCCGCCTTGAGCGGTCAGGTGGAAACTGTCCGACGGATCGCGCGTGATGAAGGAGATCGCGCCGCCCGTGGTGTTGCGTCCGAACAAGGTGCCCTGCGGGCCACGCAAGACTTCGACCCGCGAAATATCCAGCACTTCGAAAGACGTCGCTGCCGAACGCGCCATATAAACGCCGTCGACATAAAGGGCGTTCGACGTATCGAGGCCGAAATTCTCGTCCGCCGGCGTCGGGATGCCGCGAATGGAAATGACCGCCGCCGTGTTATTGGTGGTCGGCTGCATGATCGTCACGTTCGGCGCGAGACCGCTGAGATCGCGGGACTCCTGGATGCCGAGCTGCTCGACCTTGTCGGCACTGATCGCACTGACGGCGATCGGGGTTTCCTGGAGATTCTGCTCGCGCTTCTGCGCGGTGACGACGATTTCCTCAAGCCCGCCCGATGAAGCGGCATCAGGCGCGCCAGCCTGCTCCTGCGCAAAGGCAGCGGCCGTCGGGACCGTCAGGCCGAGCCCCGTGCCAGCCAGCAAAAATACGCAATACGCCCGTCGAAAAGACTTTGTCCGCCCCGTCATGACACCCTCTCCCTGCCACAGGGGCGGAACGCGAAACGTTCCGCCCCCTCATTGTGGCCCGGAGAATTTCAAAAAGCGTAAAAAATGTCAATGATAATTACGCAACACGCGGCGCGTTCCGGCAATTAATCCTTCATTGCGGATATGCAGGCATGTCAGGCGGCATCTGGCCACGGGTTCTTGCTCGTGCCCCCGGTCGCGATCCGCCCGTTCACGCGCGCCTGAAACTCATGCGCCCGTGACCGCGGATTGTAGAATTGCTTGTACCATATGCGCACTTTGCCAAACGGGCCATCGCCCTTGACCGCCATCGGATGGATACAGGGCCGCTTATTGCCCCAGATCTCGAAATCCTGAGCGAACGCATCCAACCCTGCCTGCTGGTAGCCGCGCGCCATGGCGACGTCGCTTTCGTCCGCCACCGGCTTTTGCGACCGGACGAGCAATGCGTACCACACCTTCACCACACCATCGTCGACCGGCGTGTGGGCGATCAGCATGTGCGACGGATACTCGCCGTCCATCACCGACTGGAGAATGCCCGGGCCGGTATACCAGGTGTCGTTGGTCATCGCGGTTTCGTCACCGCCGGCCAGCGTCCGGTGTCCCGCTTCCAGGATTTGCCGGCAGACATGGCCGTCGAATTCATTTTCGAAGAGCACCATGTTGGCGCTCCCATGGACGGGCACCAGATGTGCCTTGTCCGCCATATTGTCGAGGATTTCCTGCGGATGGCAGGCGAGCTCGCCAAGAGCGTCGATCTTCCAGCGGACCCAGGCGGGGTCGTCATATTTCTCGAACGCCGGCAGGTCGAAATCCGGTTCTCCGCCTTCGGGATCGTGCCAGGTCCAGATGCAACCCGCCCGCTCGACCAGCTTCCAGGTCTTCAGGCACGCCGCTTTGGGAATCGGACCAGGCGAGTAAGGAATTTCGTTGCACTTGCCGTCCGGACCGAAACGCCATGCATGATAGGGACAGCGAATGCTGTCGCCTTCGACATGGGCCTTGTCAGTCACGACATAAGAGGTGGTGTTCTTGGCGAGATGCGTGCCCATGTGCGGACAATAAGCCTCGACCAGATGCGCGCGGCCGCTCGCACCGCGATAGAGGACCATATCTTCGCCGAAATAACGAACCGCAAGCGGCGTATCCGTCACTTCATCCGAACCCGCCACCATGAACCAGCCGCGCGGGTACGCATATTCGCCCAGCCCATAGTCCGCAGACGTCGCCATCCTACTCTCCTGACCTTTTGACCGCCGATACAGCAAAAACCATCATCGGGACAAGAGATTCCACACGCCGCAGTCAAACAATCATTCAATTGCGTAATTTGTCGATCATTTCACTACGCAAGCCGAACGATCGGATCAGTCGCCGTTGTCGGCGATCCTGTCGGCCTCTGCGATGCGGACGACTCGCGAATTATATTTGACGGTCTTCACAGCGATCGAGGATTCGACGTGATGGACGCCATCAATGGCGAGGATCTGGTCGGACGCGAGTTCATAGAGCCTGTCGAGCTCCCGAAACATACAGACGACCATGATATTGAACCGGCCCATCGCGATCATCACCGCGTTGACGTGCGGCAGATCGGCGATACGGGCGGCAATCTCCGAAAGCCGGTTGAACTCGGCCTGCACGCCAATGATGGCGAGCTTCGCAGAATCCTCCAGCCCCAGGCTGGTGATCGCGGTGAAAGCGATCAGCTTTTCCTGCTGGAGCCGCTTGATGCGCCCGCGCACCGTGCCTTCAGTGACGCCGAGGTCGGCGGCGATCTTGCGATTGCTGACCCGCGCATCGTGCGCGAGAATGTCGATCAGTTGGCGATCGAGATCATCCAGGGACGGTGTGCTCATGCGCCCTCCCGCGCTTCGATCGGCGCGACATCGAATTTATATTTGAGCACGTCGGTCACGATCGACGGCGTGATCGTGCGTATCCCGCGCACATTCCCGATCCGTCTCAGCAGGAAATCCGGCAGTTCGTCGAAATCGTGCAACGCGATCAGGACGTCGATATCGTGACGGCCAGTCACCAAATGTGCGGCGAACACTTCGGGCAGCTCAGCCAGGTCAGCCGCGACTTCCGAAGCGGGGCGCCCGTCAACCTCGATCGCAGCCTGCATCAGCACGTTATAGCCGTGAGCGGAGAAATCCGACACGGCGACCACGCGCAGCTTGTTCGCATCTTCCATCCGGCGGATGCGCGCCGAAACGGTCGCTGCCGTGAGGCCAAGATTGTCGGCGATCTGCTGGTTCGTCGCACGGCCGTTGCCGCGCAGCTGGTCGACAATCGCGCGATCGACATCGTCCAGACTGAAGGAGTCATTCATCGCTTTGCGCAATCCCACTAGATTGCGCTCCACTGGAAGGCCGAACGGTTCACGTCAACCGGCATGTTTGCGGTCGCCGTCAGTCGCGCATCTGCGCGC
>JAFEEY010000039.1:0-35106 GCA_018240865.1 Pseudomonadota bacterium
ATCGCCGCTCACCACTTCGAACGGGCGGGCGCCATCATGAACGACCGCGAACAGCGCCTCGCCTCGCTCCAGCCGGGCATGGCGCGGACCGTCAAGGATCAGCTTCGTGCCGCCGTTCATGTCGATGCGGCTGCCGTCGGCGAGACGCACGGTCAGCTTCTGCCCGGGCAGGCTGGCGATTTCCTGCGGGGCGAACGCCGGCTTTTCGAACAACGGAGTCAGCAAAGCGATGAACGCCAGCGCAGCAGCGATCGCAGCGCCCCAAACCGGCCAGCGCAGGCGCCGCGGCAGTGCGGCAGGCATCGCCGCAAAGTGATCCGCAATCTCGGCATCGGCGGCCGCTAGCGCATCGAAAAGCCGTGCGTGCTCAGGGTCGGTCTCCAGCCACGCCGTGAAGCCCTCCCAGTCCGCGAAGGACGGGTCGCGCGTGCGGATCAGCCACAATGTGGCTTGCTCCTCGGCCATGCTGGTCACGCGCGAAATCATTGGTCCTCCGCCACGAAGACGCCGCCGATCGCCCGACTACGCATCACGCTCGCTCCTCAAGGCCAGCAGCGCGCGATAGGCTTTCTGCAAATCCTTCTCGACGGTGCTGCGGCTGACCCCGAATTCGCGTGCGACCTGGTCGATCGTGACTTCGTCGAGCCGGTAGCGGCGGAAGATCGCGTCGGTGCGCGAGCCCAGCGCGGTAAGCACGGCTTCGGCCCGCGCCAATTGGTCACGGCCGATCAGCGCGCGTTCGGCATTGGGCGCCTCGCCGGGCGCGGCTTCAGACCAGTCGTGATCGCGGCGCATCGTCCGTTGCTGCCCCCGCGCGCGGTCGAGCATCAGATTGTGGGCGGCGCGCATCAGATAGGACAGCGGCTCGGCGATCGGCCCGGTCGGCGCGGCCGCCACCCGGAACCACAGATCCTGCAGCAAATCCTCGGCATCGTCCCCGGCGCCGCGCGCGCGGAGGAAGCGCAAAAGCGCGTCGCGGTGCGCAAGGAACACCGCTTCGAGGCCGGCAAGAGTCACGTTGAGGCGCGCTGAACTGGCGAATCACCCGAAAACAGGAAACGCCTTCAAGACGAATATGCCGCGCCTGTCGATGAGCGTCTTGCCGCCTTTCCTAGCGGCCGATGGCCAGCAGGCCCGTCATGCCCGGATGATATTTGCAGTAGAAGCGGACTTGCCCGGCGCGCTTCAGCACGGTCGCGCCGCTCTTGCCTGCCGGCAGATCGACGTTGAAGCTGCCGTCGCGCGCCGTCGCGCTGTGCTGGAAAATGTCGCGATTGACCCACTGGATCGTATCGCCAATGCGGAGCGCGGCCGGAACCGGCCCGAACTTCATCTTGTCGATCACGACCGTATAGGTCTTCGCGGGAAGGGGTGCCGCCGCGACCGTGAAGGCCGCGGCGGCGAGCAACGCCAGCCTCATTTCAGCTGCGCCGACACATGTTCGGCGTGCATCTGATGCTCGCGAAACAGGGTCAGGCCGGTCTCAAGCAGCGACTTGAGCTCGGCGTTGCTCGCGGATGGAATCAGCGTCTTTTCCAGCGCGCCGTTGACCGTCCGGTGATAGGCAACTTCATTGGCGGCATAGGCCTTGTCGAAGGCGGGGCCGTTCAGCCTGGCCAGTTCGGCGTGCTTCTTGTTCGCCTGTTCGGTCAGCGCCGTGCTGGTGGCGTTCGCTTCGGGAGTCACATTCAGCTTCTTGACGAGCGCCAGCGCCTTGTCGTTCACGGCCTGATGATCGCGGACCATCTCCGTCGCGAAATCGCGGACCGTCTTGTTCTTCGACTTGGCGAGCGCCTGCTTGGCGGCGGCAATGTCGATATTGCCCGCCGTATAGGCGATATGGGCGATCTGGGCGTCGTTCGGCCCGCCCTGCGCCAGCGCCATTGTCGCAGCACCGATCAGCGCGAGGGCGCCGGCGGAGGCAAACAGCTTCGTCATCGACTTTCTCCCTTCATGGTTTCGCTGATTGGATGCCGCACCCTGGCAAAAGTTCCCGGGAACTTTCGCGGGCTATCGGCATCCAATCCCGCATGACCGCCCAGCCCCGGCCCGATTACGCAGCGCTCTCCGACGCGCAGCTTGCCGCGCTGATTGCCGCGCGCGATCCGGCGGCGGTGCGGCTGGTGACGGAGCGCAACAACCAGCGCCTGTTCCGCACCGCCTGGAGTATCCTGAAAGACCGGAGCGATGCCGAGGACGCAGTGCAAAGTGCCTATCTCCACGCCTTCGCCGCGATCGGCAGCTATGAGGGCCGCGCGACGCTTTCCACATGGCTGACCCGCATCACGATCAACGAAGCGCTGGGCCGGGCGCGGGCAGCGCAACGCCGCCGCACGCAGCTGGATGCGAGCGCGGTCATCGACCTCAACGACTATCGGGAGCGGCTGATGCGCGGATCATCGCAGGGCAACGCGCCCGACGCGGACTTCGCCCAGGCCGAAGTCCGGCGTATGCTGGAACGCGCGATCGAGGATCTGCCGCGTCCGTTCCGGCTGGTCTTTGTGCTGCGTGATGTGGAAGGACTGTCGATCGAAGAGACGGCAGCAGCGCTCGACCTGCCGCAGGCGACGGTCAAGACCCGCCAGCTCCGCGCCCGCCGCCGCCTGCGTGAGGCGCTGGCGCCGGAGCTCAAATCGGCGCTGACCGGCAGCTTCCCGTTCGCAGGAGCCGACTGCGCGGCGATGACCGAACGGGTGCTGGCCGCGCTGCCAAGGAGCTAATCATGCGGGGAAACGTTCGACAGATCATGGCAAGCGTTCCCGAAGCGGTGCCGCAAGAGCGGCTGCTGCGCTACAATAACGGCGCCGTGCTGCTGCACTGGCTGACGGCGCTGATCGTGGTCACGCAGGTGATTGTCGGCTTCACGTTCGCGAACATGGAACGTGGCCCGGCGCGCGGCGATGTGTTCACGCTGCACAAGACTTTGGGCGCGACGATCCTGGTGCTGGCGTTGATCCGGCTCGGCTGGCGGATCGCCCATCCGCCCCCGCCTTACCCGCCCGAGCTGCCGCGCTGGGAACGGGTGAGCGGCGTGTGGACGCACCGCGCTTTTTATTTCCTGCTGATCGCCCTGCCGCTGACCGGGCTGATCGCCGTCTCCGGTGGTGCGGGTGCCGAAGGCAAAACGACGACGTCATTGCTTGGCGGCATCGCACTGCCGTTGATCCCCGGTATTTCCGAGGAAGCCGGCGACACCAGTGGCGACGTCCATATCCTGCTGGTCCTTATCACGCTCGCGCTGCTGGTTCTCCATATTGCCGCAGCGTTGAAGCACCAGTTCCAGCACAATCGCGCCGCAGGCCGCATGCCGCCCTTCAAGACGCCCGGCGAAACTGCGATTCCTGCCTCCTGAAGCTCCCCGACGGCAGCTGTACTCAGAAGCCCGGAGAAGAAGCGGATTGCGGCGCCATGCCTGCATAGGGTCTAAGGCCTTCCAATATAGTGTCTTGCAACGGAAGGCTGATTCAACGCGATGACGGAGACCGGTAACTACGCGATAGGCGTGCCTGGCCAGCCTTGGGGCGAACATGAACGGGCCCAGTGGCGCGCACGGCAGTCGCGGCATCGTCGCTACGACGAGGATGTCGTGCCCCGCATTGAGGCGCTGGCCGAACGCTACGAGAAGACAGTTTACGGCCAGCTCGATTATGCCGGTGAACGTTACGAGCTTTTCGCCCTGCGAAGCCGCGAATTCGATCCGGCATTGCCGACCGCGCTCGTGACCGGCGGGGTGCATGGGTACGAAACCAGCGGCGTGACGGGCGCGCTGGACTTTCTCGAGACGCGCGCGGGCACCTATTCGGGCCGGGTCAATCTGCTGGTCGCGCCCTGCGTCAGCCCCTGGGCCTATGAACGTATCAATCGCTGGAACTATGACGCGATCGATCCCAACCGGAACTTCCGCGCGGGCGGCCCTGCGCGGGAAGCGACAGCGCTGATCGAACTTGTCGCTTCACTGGAGCGGGAGTTTCTGTTGCACATCGACCTGCACGAAACCACGAACAGCGACGAAGAGGAATTCCGCCCGGCCCTCGCCGCCCGTGACGGCAAGATCTTCGAGCCGGAAACAATTCCTGATGGCTTCTATCTGTGCGCGGATAGCGAAAACCCGCGGCCTTCGTTTCAGCAGGCGATCATCTCCGCGGTCGAGCGCGTGACGCATATCGCGCCGGCGGACGAAAAAGGCGAGATCATCGGGTCTCCGGTGGTCGCACGCGGTGTGATCGAATACCCGTTGGCCAGGCTCGGGCTGTGCGCGTCGATCACGGGCGCGCGCTTCACGACAACCACCGAAGTCTATCCCGACAGCCCGCGCGCCACGCCGCAGGAATGCAGCCTGGCGCAGGTAACGGCCGTTTGCGCGGCGCTGAACTATGCGCTGGCGGCGGGATGAAGCGTTTCGTGCCCGCCGCCGCTGGGTTGCGCTAACGTGATTTTTGAGGGTCCGGACGTCCGTTCTCGACCCATGCCGATCCTCGAAACGCTGGAGGAGCCAGGTACGTGCAGAGGCGACGCGACTCCGCGACAATCTGCTGGAGCATGTAAAGCCGTCGGGCTGACACCAGGCGACTGCCCGATCTCGGCTCCGATCCACCGATCAACGGGATGCGCCCATCTTTAAGATGGAGAATGGTGCCAGGAGAGGACTCGAAATCTAATAACAGAGCACTGTTATTATTTCCGATTCCTGTCGCCGTTGTTCCCGATACCCTATCAGATACCCCGAAGGTTCTTCGACGTGGCGATTCGAGCTCGGGGAAGTGATTTCATGCTGCTGGTAATCGAGTCGCAGGCCGTAATTATATTCTTTCAAAAGGAAATCGCCGCCGGTCGGGTGACCGGCGGCGACTTGCTTTGGCTGGTTGCCTTGCCTGTTGGTGCTCTCGGAGCGATACTGGGGAAGCTATATCGCGTTCGTCGCAAGCGGAACCGCGCTCTCGGTGCTCCGCGCTCCCTTCGGCGACCTGGGCTGCTTTCACTGCTGGACGACGGAGGCCACCTATGTCGCCTCCGATCTCGACCTGCTGCTCAGGGCGACGAGAATCGAACGCCGGATCGATGCGGACGCTGTCGCGCGCCACCTCGCCTGGCCGGAAGTGCGCTCGGGTGAGACCTGTATCGAGAATCTGAAGGAACTCCGCGGCGGCGACCGGCTCACAATCGCTGGGGACCGAAGCTCCGAGGACACGGTCTGGTCGCCCGGGATCTTTGCCGCGCAGGAACGGCAGATCGGGGACGCCTTGGAAGGGCAACATCGGCTTCGCGATGCCGTCCGGCTCGCCGTCGGGGGGCGTGCCGCCGACCACGAGCGGGTGTTGTTGCTTCTTTCGGGCGGCTTCGATTCCAGTCTGGTCGCGGCCTGTCTTCACAAAGCCGGCGCCGCGTTCGACTGCCTGAACCTCCTCGCCTGCGATCGGGAAAGCGATGAACAGGATTACGCGATCGCCACCGCGGCCGCCGTCGATGCATCACTGAGAGTAGAGCGGCTGATACCTGCAGATGTCGACGTGGCGATATCCGGAGCGGCGCACCAGCCCTATCCGGTCCACCGCGCTTTCACCCAGGCGCAGGACCGTCATGCGCACGCCGCCATGACTGCGATGGGCGCCACTGCCGTTTTCGACGGCGGCGGCGGCGACAATGTCTTCTTCGGCACTCGATCGGTCTCGATGCTTGCCGATTGCCTGCACGCCGGCGGCTTCGACCTTCGCTTTCGCGAGGCCACGCTGGCGCTGGCCGGCCTGGCCCAGCTGAGCGCGCCGCTGCTGGCGCTGCGTGCCATCGGGCGGGCCTGGCTGCGAGGCGCCGCCACCCGGCAACCCCTGCAGACTCCCTTCCTGGATCGAGATATTCGAAGACGGATCGGCGCGTCGCCCGATCATCCATGGTTTCGGCCGCCGAAGGGCATTCTGCCTGGTCGCGCGGCGCATCTGGCCCTGATCGTGGCGGCGCAGAGCATGACCGAGGCGCTCAATCCCGGCGCGCCGTTCACGCTGATCTCGCCGCTCGCCAGCCAGCCGGTGGTCGAAGCCGCGCTTCGCATTCCGAGCTGGTGCTGGCTCGGCCACGGCCGCGACCGTGCGGCGGCACGCGCCGCATTCGAGCGCGATCTACCGGACGCGATCGTGCGCCGCCGCTCCAAGGGGACGCCCGCCGCTTTTGTCGCCCAGGTCTTCGAAACGAACCGAGTAGTCATTCGCGACATGCTGCTCGGCGGCTGGCTTGCCGAGCAGCGGCTGATCAACGCGCTGGCGGTCGAGCGCGCGCTCGCGAGGGAGGGCCCGCCACGCGACCTAGGCTTCGGGCCGCTGATGTCGCTGGTCGACGCCGAGGCATGGGCGCGCGCCCAGCTCCGACACTAGGGATCTCGCTCCCCCGCGCGGCGGGCCCGCTGCGCACGGAAGGCCCGCCAGCGCGCGAACTGGTCGGCCTTGGCCGGATCCGGATCCTCCCGATCCTGCAGCCAGAAGGAGAACCAATCGAGGGTTCTTTCATAGATCGCGGCACGGTGCGCCGGCTGCAGCTTGATGTGCCATTCGTCGGGAAAGACATACATTTCGACAGGCTTGTGCTGTTCGCGAAGCGCGGCGTAGCTTTCAAGCGCGAGACGGAATTCGCTGTCGGCGAGCTGCATCAGCAAGGGCGTGTCGATGTGCGCTGCGTTCTGCGCGAGCGACATCGGCGCCCAGAATCCTGGATCAGGCGCAGTCGCGAGCGGAAAGCCGAGCGCGTGCAGCTGATCCGCCCACGCGGTGCCGCCGAATGCCATCGTCATGAGCGGGTCGAAGCAGCAGGTGCTGACCGCGGCCGCCGCGAACGCGTCGGGCGCATTGATCAGCGCGAACGCGACACTGGTCGCGCCGTCGCTGAGGCCGGTAATGCCGACGCGCCGGGGATCGGCCCAGCCGCCCTCGACCGCCTTGGCGACGCCCGTCATCAGCGCCGACTGGAGGCTGCGGCGTTCGGCCCAGTCCCGCTGGTTGGCCGCGTTGATTTCGTCGTTGGTGCGAAGGGCAAGGTCGGCGGCCCCGACGAACGTCGGCCGCTGGATGCTGAGCACGGCAAAGCCGCGCTGCGCGAGGAGAAAGATCGGGTATTCGTCGCCCGTGCCGCCGCGCAGGAACCCGAGGCTGGTATATTGGACGACGACCAGTGGCAGCCGCGCACCGGGTCGATAATCGGGCGGCAGCACCAAGTCGCCCCAGGTCTCGAGCCCGATATCGTTCCGCCAGCGCAGCCGCTGGACCGGCCCGAGCCGCGCCGCCGCGAATTCCGGGTTGGGATCGAACAGCTCGCGCATTTGCCCGGTCCGCATATCGACGGAAACAAGGCGGCGTGGTTCGGTGCTGGTCTCGCGGGTGCATAGCAGCGCGGCATTCGCCTGGACGCAGCCGAGCAGCACGTCACGCGTGCGAAGAAGGACGCGCGGCGCCTTCGCACCCGGCGTCCAACGATAGAGCCCGAGCGCCTCCCGGTTCCACCCTTCGCGCTTCAGGAACACGATAGCGCCCCCGTCCCACCACAGCGACACGATATCGCCGGTGCAGGCGGCGGCGCGGCAGTTTGTCGGGCTGGTCTTTGTGGCGGCGGCGACGGTCTTGGGCGAGAACGGAGATGGCTGCGTCGCATCGGCCCAGGCCTTGGTTCCGTCCGGGGCTGTCGCTTCGAGGTGCGTCGGGAGAGCGGCAGGTTCAGGGCCGGCAAGAACGCTCCGATCCTCCGGCGCGGCCAGGGCAATCCGCCCGGAGGCGAGGTCGACGCTGAAGACGTCGGGCGACGTCGATACGGCGACGGCCGGCCGCGCCATCACGTCGGGATTGATCCGGGCATCGTAGAGCCACCCGCGGAGTCCCTCGGCGGCGACGGCCGCGGGCTCGGACCGCGCATTGCCGCGCACCGCGTACAGAAGGCGGCGACCGTCCCGGCTCCAGCCGATTGCCTCAACGTGGACTCCGGGGTCCGACAAGGGGCGTGCCGGACCTCCAGCTGCCCGCACCACCCAGGCGCGCGTCACGCCGGCATCGCGCCGCTTGAACGCGATCGCTCGCCCGTCCGGTGACCACTCGGGGCGAACAATATCCGGGACGCCGGTCGCCTGGTAGAAGCCCCGGTTGGCGCTCTCGATCAGGATGGGCTCGCCGCCCTGGTCGAGCACACGCGGCGGCCCCGACCGCGTCGTCGAGCTGACCACGAGCGCCCGGCAGTAGCCGTTGGAGGCGAGGTCCGCCCTGGTTAGCACATAGGCGACCTGCGCGCCGTCGGGCGACGGCGCCAGCGGGCTCGGCCCGGAAAAGGCGCCGCGCACGAAGGTGCCGATTTCGCGAAGCTCGATCAAATCCCTGGCGGTGACGGGGTGCGTGATCGGCGGGCGCGTGGGCGGGCTCGGCAACGCGTCGCCGCAGGCGGCGCAGGCCGCGCATGGAAAGATGCCGCTTGCGGCAACCAGCGCTCCGGCCGCCACGACCTTACCGCGCAGCCTTACCATGATTTGCGAACCTCGAGAGCGAGCAGGCGCCCGATCGGCGAATAATTGGTGCTGTCATAGGGGGCGTCGAGCGGCGCCGTCGTCTGGATCGGGTGCGGCTTCGCGTTGAACAGGTTCTGGATTGAGGCGGTGCATTCGAGACCATGGAAAGGCGAGCCGGGCTTCTCCACCCGATAACGGGCGCTCACGTCGATGCTGGTCATGCCCGGGACGGCTGCGACCGGCGCGAAGCGCGTGTCGCGGACACGCCCGATATAGTTCGCATCCGCGGTCAGCGTTAGCGGACCGCCGGACCAGGTGACAGTCGCCTGCCCGCGCCAGTGCGGCGGATTGAAGATGACGCCGGCGAGCGGCGTGACCGGCTGGCTGCGCGTCAGTTGCTGGTCGCTGTCGAGGTAGGAGAGGTTCGCGCTCACGGCGAGCTGCTGGCCGGCCGCTGGCGCGAAAGTGTAGCTCGCCAGCACATCGAGCCCGCGCGCGGTCTGGTGTCCGGCATTGACATAGCCGTCGTCGACAATCGCGATCACCGTCGCCGGGTCGTAGGGAACGCCCGCGAAGTTGACGAAACTGGTGGCGCCGGCAATCGCCGCGGCCTGGGCGGCCGGGCTAGGATTGCGGACCACATAGTCGGCGAACAAAGGGTTGCCGAGCGCCTGGGTCAGGAGCGGGATCGGATTGACGATCCGGTCGCGATAGGAAACGTCGAAATAGGTGAGCTGCAGGTCCGCCCCCGGCAGTGCGCGCGGATGGAGATCGAGCGAAGCCGACCAGGTCGTCGCGCGCTCGGGCTTCAAGGCCGGGTTGCCGCCCACGATCAGGATTGCCGCGGCATTGGCCGGGGCATCCGGCGCGCCGATCGCGCCCGGAGGGTAGAGCACAGCGGTCCGCGGCTGGAATTGCTGGAGCTGGGTCGGCGCGCGGAAGGAGCGACCCCAGCTACCCTTTGCGTCGACATCGGCCGTGATCGCCCATATCGCGCCGATCTTCGGCGTCAGCACGCCGCCGATCCCGGGATAGCGTTCGTAGCGGGCGGCCATATCGACATCGATGCGGCGCGCGATCGGCAAGCCCGCATCCGGTCCGACAAGCGGCAGGTTGACTTCAGCGTAGCCGAAATAGCTGTCCTGGCGATGCGCAGTGTTCAGCGCGGGATTGCCTTCGGAAAACCGCCGGAAGCCGACCGAGCGATAGCCGCCGCCGAGCGCCAGCCGAGCCGCGCCGCCGGGGAGGTCGAGCAGATTGCCGGTGGCCGAAACCTCGGCCGAGCGAGCGAAGTTGCGGTAGTAATTGCGCCCGAAATCGGTGCAGTCGCCCTGCGCGCACTCGACAGTGCGGAAGTTGACGCGCTCCTGGCCGTAGGTTCCGAGCAGCGTTGCCTGCCAGCTTCCGGGCAACCGCAGATCGAGCGACGGCGCAACGCCCCATGACCTGTCGTTCGCGGAAAAGGTCGACCGGCCCGCGTCCAGGTTGCCGTCCGGCAAGGTCGGCTGGACCAGCGTGCTCCACCGCTGATTGTAGAGTCCATCGAAGTTGAGGGTCAGCCCCGACGTCAACTCGGTGCGGCCGCTCGCGATGAAGCTGTTGTGGTGCATCGCCGGATAGAGATCGAGGCCAGGGGAGCGCTCGCGCGCATAGGAGCGATCGCCAGCGCGGATCGCACTGTTGCTGCCAAATTCGTAGGCGGCAAATATGTCGCCGCCGGTCCATGTTGTCCCTGCAAGCGCGTCGTAGCGCCGCTCGAACCCGCCCCCGCCACTGGTGGCAGCCAGCCTCGCACCGGTCTCGAGCCCATCGAAGTTTCGGCGAAGAATGATGTTGGCCACTCCAGCGACCGCATCGGAGCCGTAGATGGCAGAGGCGCCGTCGGGGACGATCTCGATGCGCTCGACAGCGGCGAGCGGGATGGCAGAAACGTCGACGCTCTGGACCGCGGCCGTGTAGGCGAGGCGGTGTCCGTTCAGCAATGTGAGCGTCGCGTCGCTGCCGAGGCCGCGAAGATTGAGCGACGAACCTCCGCCGACATCGGCTCCGCTCGAAAGCGGAACGTTGCTGCCGATACCGGGGTTCTGGCCGCCGCCGAAGCTCTGCGGAAGGCGCCGCACCACTTCGCCCAGGTCACCGCGTGCACTGTTTCGAACCTGCTCGCGATCGAGGCTGATCACCGGCGATGCGACGACTCCGCCGCGGATCCGGGTTCCGGTCACGACGATGACGATGTCGCTGCCTTCGGCCGCGCCATCACCGGCGGCGACCGCGATAGGGCGGATGACGAATGCCCCGTCCACGATCTCGAATCTCAGGCTGGTTCCGACGAGAAGCCGGGTGATCGCTTCTTCCGGGGCATAGACGCCGTTCACCGCGGTGCTGCGCTTCCCCGCGACGATCTTGCTTGCCACGACGACACCGCGGCCGGATGCGACGCCGAAACGCTGCAGGGCAGCGGCCAGATCCTGCGCCTGGATATCGAACGGCAGTGCCTGATTGTCCGGCTGGGCCATCACCTGCGCCGGCGCGAGCGCAGAGATGAGCAGTGCAGCCAAGTGACCTTGTTTCATGATCCCGCTCCCATCAACCGGCCCATTGGCGGCCGATTTCAGGAGCGTTGACGTGGAGCCGCGCGGAGTGGCCCCCGCCCCTTCTCAAAAAAATCAGCGGGTCAGCAGCACCGCCCCTGCCCGGTGCTCGATGCGCAAATCGAGGGCAGTGGCTAGCTTTCGGGCCAGCGAAGCCGGATCACGCATGTCGAGCACACCGGAGACTTTCAGGCGGCCGATCGCCGGATCGTCGAGAAGGATCGCCGGCTCCTGGCCGCGGTTGGCGGCGGCCAGGACCGTCGCGAGCGGGGCATCGGTGAAACCGACGCGGCTGTCGGGCCACCGCACCGCTTCCGGATCGGGCGCGGGCCGTTGCACGCCGCGACCGCTCACATCGAGCGCCTGGCCGGATTCGAGCGGGACCACGGCATCCGGCCCCGCACCCGAGGCCCGCGGTGTCACAATGACGTCACCCTCGACAACCTGCACGCGCACCGCCGTCTCGGTCGTGGTCACGTCGAACACGGCGGCTTTGGCGCGAACGGTCGTATCCCGAGCGATCACGGTGAAAACGCGCCCGGGATCGCGCGCGACGGCGAAGCGCGTGCGGCCGCTGCGGACCCGAATACGGCGCGTATCGGAGTTCAGGAGGACCGACAGCGTGGTGCCGGTATCGAGCTTCAGCGTCGAGCCGTCCTCGAGCCGGACACTGCGAATGCCCGGCCCCGGATTGGAAAGCGCCGCCTCGGCGACGCCAGGCACACCCGGACCGGCGCCCGACAGCCAAAGCATGGCGCCGACCGCGATGCCTGCAGCGAGCGCCGCGCCCAGAACCGGCCTGAGGGTGAAGCGCCTCGCCGGGACTGCTCCCAGCAGGCGTCGCGGAAGCCGTGTCGACCGCTCCGACCTTGCCTCGACAGCGGCATAGGCGCGCGGATGCTCGGGATCAGTCGCCAGCCACGCCTCGAACGCGTCGACTTCGGCTTCGGACGACGGCTCCAGCATGCGGGCATGCCATGCATCGGCCTCCCGCTCGATCCTTGCGCGGCGCCGGCGGTCGGGACGGGACGGCGTCAAAGCGGCCCCATGTCCCGCCGCAGCTCGGACAAGGCTTTCGCCATCTGCTTCTTCACGCCCTTGACGCTCATGCCGACCTCTTCCCCGATCCGAGCATAGGTCAGGCCTTCGACGCGGTGGAGCAGAAAAATTCGCCGCCGCCGGGCGCTCATCCGGGCGACGGCCTGTTCAAGACGGGCAAGCGCCTCGCGCTCTTCCAGCAGCCGATGCGGGTCGGCAGCCACAGCCTCCGGCGCGGCGGCCTCTCCCTGTGCCGCGAGCGCCCGCCGGGCCGCCATTCGGGCGCGGTCGCGCAGCAGGTTGGTCGCGACCCTGTTCAGATAGGCCTCGGGCGTGGCGATCGCGCGCGCGGCGTGCGGGTCGAGGGCGGCAAAGCGCACGAACGTGTCGTGCACCAGATCAAGCGCGTCGTCGCCGCCGCCACGGCGGCTGAAGTAGCGCGCCAGACGGTTCGAGCAGGTGCGGTAGAGCAGCGCCAGGCCGGTATCGGCCGGCGCGCGATCATCGGGCGGAAAGGGCGCGCCTTCAGCCAGGCGCGGCTCGATGATCTTGTCATAGGCCGGCGAAGCGCTGCCCATCAGCAGGTCCTTCGCATGCGCGAATGACTGGATCCGGAGACGCAGATCGCCATGTCGAAGCGGGCCAATATGTTCTCCTCACCATGCCGCGAGGCGGGCCGGCAAAGCCGGGTGTTGAGAACATGCTTGAGACATGCGCCGCCGCCTTTGGCCGTGAACGGCTTGGACATACGCGTCGGCCACCCGGCCGGAGACGGGTCAGATTCCCCAAGCGAGGTTCTCACGCCTCGGCGCCGCTGCTGCGGGCGCGGGCCAAGATTACGATCCCGGCGCGACAATGCAAGCCGGGCGGCACCCTCGTGAGAGCGATCCTACTCCGGTGACTCCTCAAACAAGGACGCGCGCGCGAGGCGTTCTTCGATTGCGCTTGGAGCGAAGCTTGCACGCAATCGGGCGAGGCGCTGCTCAAGCCAGCCCTGGAAGCTGCCCATTCGCGGGAAGTCCGCAGAATCGAGCATTCGCGACCCGTACGCCGCGACAAACGCCTCGAGTGTGGCAAGACTATCGTGCTCGTTCAGAAGCAGGTCGAGTATTTCGACCCGCTGGCGCTCGATCCGGGCGCGCCGCTCCTGTTCCGCCCCCGACTTTCCGCCTCCTGCGCGGCAATTCGCCGCAGCTCGTCGGCCTTCCTGTTTTCCCGCTTTGCGATCGCGATCGCTGCGATCGTCGACACGATCTTGGGCATCATGTTCAGCACGTCGCGCGTTTTCGTATCCGTGAACGTGCGGGAGATGGTTGGTCCCCAATACTCGTTTTCGGTGCGGATGCTGACTTCTTCAAGCCGCACCGCCAGCCGTCCTTCGAAGCGCTGCTCCCATTTCGGAATTTGGGGACGGCCATAGCCGCTCCTGTAACCGTAACGTTTGAACCGGGCCTCCTCTTCGGCCTCCCACTTTGCGACTGCGTTCAGCGCGGCTTCGGTCGGCGTGTGCTCATAGCGATCCGGAACTTCGGTGATCTCGAAATCGACATGTTCGCCATGGGCAAGCCATGCGGCTCGATCGCCGTCGTTGCCGAGGCTGAAGCCTGCCGCTCGTGCGGCCGCTTCGAGCGCCTCCAACAGTTTGCGCGCCCGCTCGACGGAGTCGGGCCGCATCGAGGCCGCGATCAGGCGGCCTCCGGCGACATTGACCAGTCCGAGCCGGTCCGGCCGCGCCTTGCCCAGCTTCTCGATTGTCCGGGCGATCACCGGGCTGACCGGCTGTTGCTCAAGCATCAGGCGCTCGGCCAAGCCGCTCAAAGCCCGCGCCCGAGCCTCCGACATCGCCTCGCTTTCGCTGGTCCCCGCGCCTTCGTGAATGACAAGGATGGTGTCGGACGACCCGCTTGCCTTGTCCGTGGGAAGGGGCGTCACCTTCACGGATTTGCCGTGCGCCTTCTTGGCCCAATAGCCAACCGGTGGCGTCGGTATGTGATATTTGCGGCAGATCTTGTGGAGCGCGACGTCGGAGAGGCTGAACTCCTTCGCGAGCCTGGTCATGGGACGGTCCCAGACATGGGCGTGAAGGTCGGCGCGTGTCAGACGTGTGGCCATGGAGACATCCTGTCAGCGTGATTGGGCGCGGGATCGGCCGGCCTTGAAGGCAGGTTGTCAGCTGCGCCCAACCCGTTCGGGTATCAACGGGCAGCGGCTTGCCGTCCGCCGAAATTGGGCTTGAGCAGCCTGGCGCCGCTACGCAGGCGGTCAAGCTCATCCGACCAGAACTGCATCATCCTGACCCGCTCGTCCCAATATTCACCGCGTGTATAGGCTCGCCGCACGCCATCATTCTCCATATGTGCGAGCTGCCGTTCGATCGCGTCCGGATGGAAGCGCCCGCACTCGTTGAGCAAAGTCGCGGCCATCGCGCGAAAACCATGGGCGGTCATTTCCTCCTGGCCGAAGCCGAGCGCGCGCAGCGCCGCGTTGACGGTATTTTCGGACATCGGACGCTGGTCCGTTCGGAACGAAGGGAAGCAATATCGGCCGGTTCCGGTAAGTTCCCAGAGCTCCTCGAAGAGATCGACCACCTGTCGAGAGAGCGGCACCCGATGTGCGCGCCGCATCTTCATCTTCTCGGCCGGCAGGTTCCACACCGAGCGGTCGAAGTCGAATTCGCCCCATTCGGCCTGCCTGAGTTCGCCCGGGCGCACGAACAGATGCGCGGAGAGGCGGAGCGCGGAGAGCGTGATCGCGTGGCCGGTATAGCCTTCGATGGCGCGCATCAGCTCGCCGGCACGGCTGGAGGTC
This sequence comes from Pseudomonadota bacterium, assembly GCA_018240865.1. Lineage (GTDB taxonomy): Bacteria > Pseudomonadota > Alphaproteobacteria > Sphingomonadales > Sphingomonadaceae > Sphingomonas_B. Next base: position 14,905 of record JAFEEY010000039.1, read on the forward strand.
GTGATCGCCGCGAGGTGCTTGGTCTTGGGCACTGTCAGCGCCCCACGCAGATCGCCGGCGGGATCGCGCTCGGCGCGAGCCGTGGCAATGGCGTAGCGGAAGACGCGGCCCAGCACGCTGCGCATCCGCCGCGCGCTTTCATAACGCCCGGTAGCCTCGACTGAGCGTAGCACCGCCAGCACTTCCTGAGCGGTGATCTTGGCGATCGGCCGGCTGCCCATCTTCGGGTAGGCCTTGTCGAGGAGCCAGCGGATTTTGCTGAGCGTGATCTCGGCCATGCCCTCGCGCTCATTCTTGGCGACCCATTCCTTCGCGATGGCCTTGAACGTGTCGTTCTCGTCGATCTGGGCCTTGGCGGCCGCGACCTTCTGCTCGTGCGACGGGTCGAGGCCGGCCGCGATCAGCCTGCGCGCTTCGTCTCGCTTGACCCGCGCCGCGGCGAGACCGACATCCGGCCAGGTGCCGAAGGCGAGCGTCCGGTATTTTCCGAGGAAGCGATAATTGAGGCGCCAGAGCTTCGCGCCGTTCGTTTTGACCAGCAGGTAGAGACCGCCGCCATCGGAAAGCTTATAGTCCCGCTCTTGCGGCTTGGCGTTTGCGACGGTGGCAGCAAATAGAGTGCGCATGAGGGTATCGTCCTGGCAAAAGGACGGAGAACGATACCCCCGGATATACCCCCACTGTTCCCGATTGGTGCCGTTTTCGCCCGGATTTTGCCGGACGGTTATAGCACAAAAAATGGCGAATTTCAGCCGTTTTTCGGACGTTCCCAGACGGTGCCGGAAGAACAAATGGTGCCCAGGAGAGGACTCGAACCTCCACGCCCTTGCGAGCGCCAGCACCTGAAGCTGGTGCGTCTACCAATTCCGCCACCTGGGCACGGGGTAGGCGGCGCGCTTAGCGGCGGCTCCATGCCCTTGTCAACAAAGCATCGGCGCGCCAAAGGCCTGCCCAGCAATCGGAGCATGCAAGGATCATGAAGGACGCGATCGTCACGGTGTTCGGCGGCGGCGGATTCGCCGGTCGCTATGTGGTGCAGGCCTTGTTCGAGGCGGGCATGCGCGTGCGCATTGTCCAGCGCGATCCCAAAGCGGCCTTCTTTCTGCGCCGCGGCCGGGTCGGCCAGATCCAGTTCGTCGCTGCCGATGTGCGTGACAAGAAGGGTGTCGCCCGCGCGGTCTCCGGATCGCAGGCGGTGGTGAATCTGGTCGGCAGCTTCGCCGACATGGATGCGGTCCAGACCGAAGGCGCGCGCAATGTCGCCGAGGCTGCGGCCGCCGCCGGTGCCCGAGCGCTGGTGCATGTCTCGGCGATCGGCGCCGATCCCGAATCGCCGTCACGCTACGGCGCCAGCAAGGGGCGCGGCGAGGAAGCGGTCAGCGCCGCTTTCCCGGGCGCGACGATCCTGCGCCCCTCGATCCTGTTCGGGCGGGAAGATAATTTCACCAATCGCTTCGCGCGCATGCTGAAACTGCCGGTGGTGCCGGTCATCCGCGGCGCGACGCGGTTCCAGCCTGTCTTCGTCGGCGATCTCGCCGATGCCGTCGCGAAAGCGATCGAGGCTCCGCTGGCTTTTGGCGGCAAGACCTTCGAGATCGCCGGCCCGGAACAGATTGGCATGGGCGATCTGCTGAAGCGGCTTGCCGGCTGGACCGGTGACAGTCCGCATTTCATCGACGTGCCAGACGCCGTGGCGGGCGCTCTCGCTCGCTTGACCGGCTGGGCACCGGGCGCGCCGATCACCTGGGACCAGTGGCTGATGCTGCAGCATGACAATGTCGCCAGAGCGGGTGCGCCAGGCCTCGATGCATTCGGCATCGCCGCCACCCCGATGGGCGCGATCGCGCCGAGCTGGCTGGTCCAGTATCGCAAGCAAGGCCGCTTCAGCGGCGTGAAGACGACCGCCTGATGCCGCTTCTGCTCACCGCCATCCTGCTCGGCATTGTCGAGGGATTGACCGAGTTCCTGCCGGTATCCTCGACCGGCCACCTGATCCTCGCGTCCGAACTGCTCGGCTACAAAGCGGAGACCTGGGCGGCCTTCAACGTCATCATTCAGCTGGGCGCGATCCTGGCTGTGATCGTGCTTTACTGGCGAACCTTCTGGGCAGTCGCCACGGGCCTGTTCCAGCGGGAAGCGACGTCATTCCGCTTCGTCGGCAACCTGCTGCTCGCCTTCCTGCCGGCGGCAGCGCTGGGCCTGGTGCTGCACAAATATATCGAAGCGTTGCTTGGCAATGCCGAAGTGGTCGCCGTGGCGCTAATTCTGGGCGGCATCGCGATTCTCGTGATTGAGGCGTTGGTGAAGCAACCGACCGTCAGGCCCGGCGTCGCCGCCATGCCCTGGACGCGCGCCCTGGGCATCGGCATCGTCCAGTGCCTGGCGATGATCCCGGGCGTCAGCCGCTCCGGCGCGACGATCATGGGCGCGCTGGCGCTGGGCGTGGAGCGGCGCACCGCGGCGGAGTTCAGCTTCTTCCTTGCCGTCCCCACCATGCTCGGCGCGACGACGCTGGAAGTGGCGAAGAACCATGAAGCGCTCACGTCCGGCAGCGTCGATTGGGGGCTGATCGGCGTCGGCTTCGTCGTGTCCTTCCTGGTCGCGCTGGTCGTGATTCGCTGGTTCGTCGGTCTGATATCGCGGCGGGGATTCGCACCCTTTGCCTGGTATCGGATCGTGGCCGGGTCGATCGCATTGGTCTGGCTGCTGGCGAGATAGGTCCATTAACGGACATAAAATTGCAGATGACTCAGCTGGATTTTCCTTATTTTCCAAAATCGGCAATAGAATAAGGTCATCTCTGCTGTCATAACTGCGAATTTCCGCGTGACTCGCCTCGGCCGGGTGTGGATAAGCCGCGCCTGACAGGAGGCGCGCATGGCTAAAGAGCCGATGCTGAAATTCGTGGGAACCGGGCAATCCTATCCGTCCAAGCGGGCGGCGGAGTTGCGCGCCGAGGATTTTCGCGAGATCGCCGACCGCTACGCCGCGCCCGATGCGGAAGCGCAGGCCAGCCGCTGCTCGCAATGCGGCGTACCCTATTGCTCGGTCCATTGCCCGCTGCACAATCACATCCCGGACTGGCTGCGCCTGACCGCCGAAGGGCGGCTGCGCGAGGCCTATGAGCTGTCCAACGCGACCTCGACCATGCCGGAAATCTGCGGCCGCATCTGCCCGCAGGACCGTTTGTGCGAAGGCAATTGCGTGATCGAATTCTCCGGTCACGGCGCGGTGACGATCGGATCGGTCGAGAAATACATCACCGACACTGCCTGGGCGGAAGGCTGGGTCGAGCCGCTCAGGCCCGGACGGGCGCTTGGGGCATCGGTCGGCGTGATCGGCGCCGGGCCGGCGGGGTTGACGGCGGCCGAATATCTGCGCGTGGCCGGCTATGAGGTGCATGTCTATGACCGGCACGACCGCGCGGGCGGGCTGCTGACTTATGGCATCCCCGGCTTCAAGCTGGAAAAGGGCGTGGTAATGCGCCGCGTCGCGCGGCTGGAGGAAGGCGGCATCGTCTTCCATCTGGGGGCGGACGTGGGCGGCGCCCTGCTCTTCGCCGAGCTGCGCGCGCGCCACGACGCGCTGCTGGTCGCGACCGGGGTTTACAAGCCGCGGGGGATCAGGGTGCCGATTTTCCGTCCTCCCTTTAGAGGGGAGGTGGCCGGCGAAGCCGGACGGAGGGGTGTCACCGGCGGAGAATGGAACTCGAGCGCTGACACCCCTCCACCACCGCTTCGCGGCGGTCCCCCTCCCCTTCCAGGGGAGGATGTGCACGGCATCGTCGAGGCGCTCGATTATCTGATCGCGTCCAACCGCAAGGGCTTTGGCGATGTCGTGCCCGCCTTCGACAATGGGGTGCTGAATGCAGAGGGCAAGCATGTCGTCGTGATCGGCGGCGGCGACACCGCGATGGACTGCGTGCGCACCGCCATCCGCCAGGGCGCGGCCTCCGTGAAGTGCCTCTACCGCCGCGACCGCGCCAACATGCCCGGATCGCAGCGCGAAGTCGCCAACGCGGAAGAGGAAGGCGTCGAGTTCATCTGGCTCTCCGCGCCCGAAGCGTTCGAGGCGGACGAAAGCGGTCAGGTGACGGCGGTGCGCGCGAGCCGGATGCGGCTGGGCGCGCCCGACGCCAGCGGCCGCCGTGCGCCGGAGCCCGAGCCGGACAGCGGCTTCCGCCTCGACGCCGATCTGGTCGTGAAGGCGCTGGGCTTCGACCCCGAAGACCTGCCCGCGCTGTTCAACACGCGCGAGCTCGGCGTGACTCGCTGGGGGACGCTGCGCATCGACCATAAGAGCATGATGACCAGCTTGGACGGCGTGTTCGCTGCCGGCGACATCGTGCGCGGCGCCAGCCTCGTCGTCTGGGGCATCCGCGACGGGCGGGATGTTGCGGAAAAGATGCACGCCTGGCTGAAAGCGAAGACAATAGCCGAGGAGCTGGAAAGGGAAGCCGCATGAAGACGTTCGCAATCGCTCTGGCACTTCTCGGCGCAACGCCGGCCTTGGCGCAAACCGAACCGACGCAGGCGCCGGTCACGGCCGTCGATCCGGCGCGACTGGCGGCCGCCAAACCCGTCGTTGATCGGCTGTTTCCCGCCGGCACCTACAAACGCATCATGAAATCGTCGCTCGACATGGTGGCGGGCAGCATTTCGACTTCGATGAAGAATCTGCCGCTTGAACAGATCGCGCGCATGGCGGGCGCGACCGAAAAGGACGCTGCCCGGTTCGCCAAGGTCGATGTCGAGCAGATCATGGCCATCTACGACCCGCATTGGCAGGAGCGAATGCAGCTCACCATGCGCGGCATGATGGATTCCATGGGTTCGATGATGGAGAGTTTCGAGCCGGATATGCGCGCCGCGCTCGCCCGGGCCTATGCTCAACGGTTCACAACGAATGAACTCGTCGATCTCGATCGCTATTTTTCGACGCCCACGGGCGCCAAATATGCCGAGCAGTCGATGATGATCTTCATGGACCCCGAGATGGTCCAGGCCATGCAATCGATGATGCCGAAGATGATGCAGCATATGCCAGAAATCATGGCGAGCGCGCAAAAGGCAACAGCGAGCCTGCCGCCGCCGCGCCGCCTGCAGGATCTGTCGCCGGCCGAGCGCGATAAGCTCGGCAAATTGCTCGGCGTCGCCCCCGAAAAACTTCAGGATCCGAAGGGCCGGACGTGACCGATCAACGCAACTATCTCGCCGAACATGGCATGTACCGTCCGGACCATGAGTCCGACGCTTGCGGCGTGGGCCTTGTCGCGGCGACCGATGGCGTCGCCTCCCGCCGTGTCGTCGCGTCCGCGATCGACGCGCTGAAGGCCGTTTGGCATCGCGGCGCCGTCGATGCGGACGGCAAGACCGGGGACGGCGCGGGCATTCATATCGACCTTTCCACCCGCTTCTTCGACGAGGCGATCGAGGCATCCGGGCACAAGGTGCTGCCGAACCGGCTGGCGGTCGGCATGATCTTCCTGCCGCGCACTGATCTGGCCGCGCAGGAAACGTGCAGGACGATCGTCGAATCCGAAGTGATCGACGCCGGCTACACCATCTATGGCTGGCGGCAGGTGCCGGTCGACGTTTCGGTGATCGGGCAGAAGGCGCAGGCGACGCGGCCCGAGATCGAGCAGATCATGATCGCCGGCCCGCTGCCCGACGAACAAAGCGCCGCCGAGTTCGAGAAGAACCTGTACCTCGTGCGCAGGCGCATCGAGAAGCAGGTGATCGCCGCGCAGATCGCCGGCTTCTACATCTGCTCGCTGTCGTGCCGGTCGATCATCTACAAGGGGCTGTTCCTCGCGGAATCGTTGAGCCTCTTCTATCCGGACCTGCTGGACGACCGGTTCGAGAGCCGGGTCGCGATCTTCCATCAGCGTTATTCCACCAACACCTTCCCGCAATGGTGGCTGGCCCAGCCATTCCGCTGCCTCGCCCATAATGGCGAGATCAACACGATCCGCGGCAACAAGAACTGGATGAAGAGCCACGAGATCAAGATGGCCTCGCTGGCGTTCGGCGACCAGTCCGAGGACATCAAGCCGGTGATCCCGGCGGGCGCGTCGGACACGGCGGCGCTGGACGCGGTGTTCGAGGCGATCTGCCGCTCCGGCCGCGACGCGCCCACCGCCAAGATCATGCTCGTCCCCGAAAGCTGGGGCGATATCGACCTGCCCTCGGACCAGAAGGCGATGTATTCCTATCTCGCGTCGGTGATGGAGCCGTGGGACGGGCCGGCGGCGCTGGCGATGACGGACGGCCGCTGGGCGGTGGCCGGTGTCGACCGCAACGCACTCCGCCCGCTGCGCTACACCCAGACGCAGGACGGATTGCTGATCGTCGGCTCCGAGACCGGCATGGTCGTGGTTCCGGAATCGACAGTGATCGCCAAGGGCCGGATGGGGCCGGGCGCGATGATCGCGGTCGATCTGGATGAAGGCCGGGTCTATGACGATGACGCGATCAAGGCGCGCATCGCGGCCGAGCATCCCTATGAAGAAATGATCGCGGGATTCCGCACGTTCGATGATCTGCCGCCGCTGGATCGTACCCCGGCGAAGGCCGGGGTCCAGCACTCCGCTCGGAATGGACTTCGGCCTTCGCCGGAGCACAACGGAGCGTATCTCGACCGCGCCGCCCTCACTCGCCTCCAGGTCGCGGCGGGGCAGACGCTGGAAGATATGGAGCTGATCCTCAGCCCCATGGTGGAGGACGCCAAGGAAGCGGTCGGCTCGATGGGCGACGATACGCCGCTCGCCGTCATTTCCGACCGGCCGCGCAACCTCTCTCAATTCTTCCGGCAGAATTTCAGCCAGGTGACCAACCCGCCGATTGATTCCCTGCGCGAAACGCGGGTGATGTCGCTGAAGACGCGGTTCGGCAATCTCGCCAATATCCTCGACACCGCCGGGCAAAGCTCCAGCGTGCTGGCGCTCGACACGCCGGTGCTGAGCTGCAGCGACTGGGCGCGGCTGCAGGCGCATTTCGGCGCGCAGGCGGCGGAGATCGACTGCACCTACGCGGCCGGCGGCGGGCCGGAGCGTCTGCGTGAGGCGATCGCCCATATCCGGCTGGAAGCCGAGCGCGCCGTGCGCGAGGGCAAGACCGAGCTGTTCCTGACCGACGAAGCCATTGGCGAGGACCGGATCGGCATTCAGATGATCCTGGCGGCCGCCGCCGTCCATACGCATCTGGTGCGCAAGGGGTTGCGCTCCTACGCCTCGGTCAATGTCCGTTCGGCCGAGTGCATGGACACGCATTATTTCGCGGTGCTGATCGGCGCCGGTGCGACGACGGTGAATGCCTGGCTGGCCGAGGCGTCGATTGCCGACCGCCATTCGCGCGGCCTGTTCGGCGACCGCAGCCTTGAGGACTGCGTCGCGCGCTACAAGAAAGCGATCGGCGACGGGTTGCTCAAGATCATGTCGAAGATGGGGATCGCGGTGATCTCCTCCTATCGCGGCGGCTATAATTTCGAGGCGGTGGGGATCAGCCGCGCGCTGGTGAACGACCTTTTCCCCGGCATGCCGGCCAAGATTTCGGGCGAGGGCTATGCCTCGCTCTACGTCAACGCCAGCGAACGGCATCAGGCCGCGTTCGATCCGGCGGTTGCGACGCTGCCGATCGGCGCCTTCTACCGCCAGCGCCATGGCGGCGAGACCCACGCCTATTCCGCGCAGCTGATGCACCTGCTGCAGACCTCGGTCGGCACGGACAGCTATTCGACCTATCTCCAATTCTCGCGCGGGGTGCGCGACCTGCCGCCGGTCTATCTGCGCGACTTGCTGGAGTTCAATTACGCGCCTCAGCCGGTGCCGATCGACCAGGTCGAGGCGATCACCGAAATCCGCAAGCGCTTTGTGACCCCGGGCATGAGCCTCGGGGCGCTCTCGCCCGAAGCGCATGAGACGCTGGCGATCGCGATGAACCGGATCGGCGCCAAGGCCGTCTCCGGCGAGGGCGGCGAGGATCCCGAACGCTACCGCCCGCGCGCGAACGGCGACAATGCCAATTCGGTGATCAAACAGATCGCGTCGGGCCGGTTCGGCGTCACCGCCGAATATCTGGGCGCGTGCGAGGAGATCGAGATCAAGGTCGCGCAAGGCGCCAAGCCCGGCGAGGGCGGCCAGCTGCCCGGCTTCAAAGTCACCGACATGATCGCGAAGCTCAGGCACGCGACGCCCGGCGTGACGCTGATCAGCCCGCCGCCGCACCACGACATCTACTCGATCGAAGACCTGGCCCAGCTCATTTACGACCTGAAGATGATCAACCCGCGCGCGCGAGTGTGTGTGAAGCTGGTCAGCTCGGCCGGCATCGGCACCGTGGCGGCCGGCGTCGCCAAGGCGCATGCCGACGTGATCCTGGTCGCGGGCCATGTCGGCGGCACCGGCGCTAGCCCACAGACCAGCGTCAAATATGCCGGCACGCCCTGGGAAATGGGACTTTCCGAGGTCAACCAGACGCTTACTCTCAACGGCCTGCGCGGCCGGATCAAGCTGCGCACCGATGGCGGGCTCAAGACCGGACGCGACATCGTCATCGCCGCGATCCTGGGTGCCGAAGAATATGGCATCGGCACGCTGAGCCTGGTCGCGATGGGCTGCATCATGGTCCGGCAATGCCATTCGAACACCTGCCCCGTCGGTGTCTGCACGCAGGACGAAAAGCTGCGCGCGAAGTTCACGGGCACGCCCGAAAAAGTCATCAACCTGATGACTTTCATCGCCGAGGAAGTGCGCGAAATCCTGGCGAAGCTCGGCTTCCGTTCGCTGGACGAAGTGATCGGCCGCACCGAGCTGCTGCGCCAGGTCAGCCGCGGCGCCGAGCATCTCGACGATCTCGACCTGAACCCGATCCTCGCCAAGGTGGATGCAGAGGATAGCGAGCGGCGCTTCAGCCTTTCGACCTTCCGCAACGAAGTGCCCGAAAGCCTCGACGCGCAGATGATCTCGGACGCGCGGGCGGTGTTCGATCGCGGCGAGCGGATGCAGCTCACCTACACCGTGCGCAACACCCACCGCGCGGTCGGCACAAGGCTGTCGGCCGAGGTGGTGCAGCGCTTCGGCATGTCGGCGCTGGCGGATGGGCACGTCCATGTCCGGCTGCGCGGCAGCGCCGGCCAGTCGCTGGGTGCGTTCCTCGCCAAGGGCATCCGCATCGAAGTGTTCGGGGACGCCAACGACTATGTCGGCAAGGGGCTTTCAGGCGGCATCATCACGGTCCGGCCGATGGTCTCGTCCCCGCTCGCCAGCCAGGACAATACGATCATCGGCAACACCGTTCTGTACGGGGCGACCTCCGGCAAGCTCTTCGCCGCGGGGCAGGCGGGCGAGCGCTTCGCCGTCCGCAATTCTGGCGCGACCGTGGTGGTGGAAGGCTGCGGCGCCAATGGCTGCGAATATATGACCGGCGGCACGGCGGTGATCCTGGGGCGCGTCGGCATGAATTTCGGCGCCGGCATGACCGGGGGCATGGCCTTTGTGCTGGACGCCGACGGCAGCTTCGACCGGATGGCGAACCCGGAAAGCATCGTCTGGCAGCCGCTCGCTTCCGCCTATTGGGAGACGAAGCTGCGCGCGCTGATCGCCGAACATGCCGAGGCGACCGACAGCAAATGGGCGCACGGCATCCTCGATGACTGGGATCAGTGGCGCGGCCGCTTCCGCCAGGTCTGCCCGAAGGAGATGCTGAGCCGCCTCGACGTTCCGCTGCGGGACGAGGATGAGGCGATCGCGGCCGAATAAGTGCCTGTTGGTCAACGGAATGTCACTAACGAGTCACTAACGGCTCCTATCCGGCCCCGGCATGCCGCGACGCGCGGCATGCGCAACATTGCTTAGGGGTCCAGGTTCATGAAGTCGCTTACGCTCGCAGCGCTCGCCGCTGCTGCTCTCGTCGCGCCCGCCGCGGGTGCCGCCACCACCCAGATCACGGGCGGGACCGGCCAGCGGTCGCTCACCATTTCCTTTTTCGATCCGGTCGGCCAGATCTTCACTGCCGATCAGGCCGGCCTCGTCTCGTTCGGCTTCCAGCTTCGCCAGAACAACAATGTCGCCGCCGGCCCGATGACGCTGACTATCCGCCAGGGCGAAGGCTTTGGCGGCGCGATCATCGCGTCGCGGACGCTGACGCCGGGTGGGTTCACTGTCAATGCGCAGCCCGGCTGGCTGGATTTCGATTTCACCGGCACCACGCTGGTCGCGGGCGCCAAATACACGGCCTCGCTGACGACCGATTCCAACCGTCTCGGCATTATCTTCGGTCCGGACATCAACATCTTCACCGGCCAGGCGCTGGGCGGCGACGCCTATGCGGGCGGCCGCTTCATCGCGACCGGGCAGAATGATGCTGTCTGCAACACCGGCATTTGCGACGCCAATTTCCGCTTCACCACTGCCGCTCCCGTGCCGGAGCCCGCCACCTGGGCACTGATGCTGGGCGGCTTCGGTCTCGCCGGCGCTGCGATGCGCACGCGCAAGCGTGACGTCCGCTTCGCCTGATCTTGAGCGCACCGCCGGCGACCGGATCGCGGTTTCCGGCGGGGCATCTCCGGCTTGATCAATTCCGTATCGCAGCCTAGAACAAATCAGAAACATAGGAGATCGAGTCGATGGCTGGCGGTGGATGTCATTGCGGCGCGGTGCGCTATGAAGCGACGGGCGAGATGCTGCATCATGCGGTTTGCCATTGCGCGGATTGCCGCAGGTCGGCCGGCGCGCCGATGGTCGGCTGGATCGCCTTCAAGTCCGGCGACGTGACGGTGACGAAGGGCACGCCGAAGGTTCACGCCTCTTCCGAACATGGCCGCCGCCATTTCTGCGCCGATTGCGGGACTGGCCTGCTCTACACCAACGACGTGATGCTTCCCGGCATCACCGACATTCAGAGCGCGACGCTGGACGATCCCGATGCGATCCCGCCGGCCGCGCAGATCCAATATGCCGAGCATATCGGCTGGACGGAAACCCTCGACGCGCTTCCCAAATTCGAGCGCTTTCCCAGCCAGGGCTGAAGGTATCTTCCCCCGCCACGCCGTCCGCCCTAACACGGTGACGCATGTGGCAACTTTACCAATTCCCGCTCTGTCCGTTTTCGCGCAAGGTCCGGCTGCTGCTGGGCGAGAAGGGCGTCGGCTATGAGCTCGTCCGTGAATCTCCGTGGGAGCGGCGCGATGAATTCCTCGACATGAACCCCGCCGGCCACACGCCGGTGATGGTGGAGGCCGAAAAAGGCACGGTGCTGATCGACAGCTGGGCGATCTGCGAATTCTTCGAGGAAACGGTCAACAAGGCGCCGATGATCAATGGCACCGCGATCAACCGCGCCGAAATCCGGCGCCTGACCGCCTGGTTCGACGAGCAATTCCACGCCGATGTCGTCGCGCCCTTGATGCACGAGCGGATGAAGAAGCGCCTGGTCGATCGCGCCAGCCCTGATGCCCGGGTGCTGCGCGACGCGATGAAGTTCGCGCTCAACCATCTCGACTATACCGATTATCTGCTGGATCACCGCAATTGGCTGGCGGGCGCGACGATGAGCCTCGCCGACCTCACCGCCGCCGCGCATATCAGCGTCGCCGACTATCTGGGCGGCATCGACTGGCGCGGGCACGAGCAGACCAAACGCTGGTATTCCGCGCTCAAGAGCCGCCCGAGCTTCCGCCCCCTTCTGTCCGAGCGGATGGAAGTGATCAGCCCGCCCCAGCATTATGATAAGGTCGATTTTTGAAGGCTCGGCTTCAATGCCGGCTTGCCTGAGCTTGTCGAAGGCCTTCCTTCTTCCTACCACCGCTGAAAGAAAAGGGAGGGCTTCGACAAGCTCAGCCCAGCCGGGGAGAGGACGGTGCGCATTCTGAAAAAGCTTTTGCTCGTCTTAGCGATCATGCTGGTGGCCCTCATCGCCATCCTCGCAATCAACACGATGCGCATGCGCCCCGAAAAGCTGGGCGAACCCCTCCCCGCCCCGCCTGTCGACCAGGCCGCCGTTGAGCGGCTTGCCGCCGCGATCCGCATCCCGACTGTCTCGACCGAGGCCGGCCCAGCCCCGGACGCGGTGCTCGACGCTTTCGCCGCCCATCTTGCCGCCAGCTATCCGCGCGTCCACGCGCAACTGAAGCGGGAAGTGGTCGCCGGGCACAGCCTGCTCTTCACCTGGCCCGGCAGCGATCCGAACGCGCCCGCGCTGCTGCTCGCCGCGCACCAGGACGTGGTACCGATCGAAGGCGACAGCGCGAGGAAATGGTCGCATCCGCCCTTCGACGGCGTGATCGCGAACGGGTTCGTCTGGGGGCGCGGCACGATCGACGACAAGATGTCGCTGGTCGCGATCCTGGAAGCTGCCGAACGGTTGCTGGCGAAAGGCGTGCAGCCGAAACAGACCATCTATCTCGCCTTCGGCCATGATGAGGAGCGCGGCGGCTCCGGCGCCAAGGCGATCGCGGCGCTGCTGAAGGCGCGCGGCGCGAAGATCGGGCTAGCCGTCGATGAAGGCTATGCCGTGCTGGACGGCGTGCTCGCGGGCGTCACTCGCCCGATCGCGGTCGTCGGCATGGCGGAGAAAGGCTATGTCTCGGTCGAGTTGACCGCGAGCGGCGCCGGCGGCCATTCGTCGATGCCGACGCCCGACAATGCCGCCGTCCGCATCGCCCGCGCGGTCGACCGGCTGGCCGATGATCCCTTCCCGGCGCGGATCGAAGGGCTCACCGGCGACATGCTGACCGGCGCCGCGCCCTATATGGACTGGCCGCTGCGCGCGGCGATCGCCAATCGCTGGCTGACGGCCAAGCTGATCGAGCGCAAATTGCTCGCCAATCCGCGCACTGCGGCGGCGCTGCGCACCACCACCGCGCCGACGATCATCGCCGCCGGCACCAAGGACAATGTGCTGCCGCAAAGCGCGCGCGCCGTGGTCAATCACCGCATCCTGCCGGGCGATACAGTCGAAACGGTGGTCGCCCGCGACCGGAGCGTGGTGGCCGACCCGAACGTGACCGTGCGCGCGATTCCCGGCGGCCACAACCCCAGCCGCCCCGCCTCCACCGCCAGCGCCGAATTCAAGCAGCTCGCCGCCGCGATCCGCACCACCTACCCCGCCGTGCCCATCGCGCCCGGCCTGGTCTTGGGCGCGACGGACGGCCGCTATTACGAGCCGGTGACCGCGGCTTCATTGCGCTTTTCGCCGATGACAATGCGCCCCGCCGACCTCGCCCGCTTCCACGGCAACGACGAACGCATCGGCGTCGAGGACTATATGCGCGCGATCGGTTTTTATGAGCGGCTGATGGGCGGGCAGTGAACGCCGGCTCTTCGTCATTCCCGCGAAAGCCGGAACCCAGCCTTTCTTTGTGACCTTCGTGTGCTTTGTGCGATCAGTTATTTTCGCGCGAAGACCACAAAGAACACGAAGAGGAAGAAGAAACTGGGTTCCCGCTTTCGCGGGAATGACGAAGTAAGAGTAGGAGCGCTTTCAGCCACTCGGGGCGTCACCGCCGCGCCGTTATAAGATAGTTCAGCGCCAGATTGTCGCCCAGCACGAAGCCGCGGGCGGGATTGAAGCTCAGGCCGGTCACGTCCAGCACCTCCAGCCCCGCCGCCTCGACATCGGCGCGGAGTTCGTCGGGGGTGAGGAAGCGGTCCCAGTCGTGCGTGCCGCGCGGGATCGCGCCCAGGCCTTCGGCCAGCGTGATCATCGCGAGGCGGGAGAGTGGCGTGCGGTTGGGCGTCGACAGGATCAGCAGTCCGCCGGGCGCCAGCGCATCGGCGAGCCCCCGCACGAACGTCGCCGGGTCGTCCACATGCTCGACCACTTCCATCGAGGTGATGAGGTCGAACGGCTCGGCGCCCAGAACGTCGATACTGCCGGTGCGATAGTCGATGGCGAGCCCCTGCCCCTCCGCGTGATGGCGCGCGGCGGCGATATTCTCCGGCGCGGCGTCGATGCCGACAACCTCCGCGCCAAGCCGGGCCAGCGGCTCGCACAGCAGCCCTGCGCCGCAGCCGACATCCGCCGCGCTCTTGCCGGCAAGCGGCCGCCGGTCATGCTCGTCCAACTGCCAGTGATGGTCGATCTGTTCGCGGATATAGCGCAGCCGCACCGGATTCAGCCTGTGCAGCATCGCCGACGAGCCCTTGGGATCCCACCAGTCGGCGGCGAGCTTGCCGAAATGCGCGGCCTCTTCCGGGCGAATGGTGCTTGCGGCTGTCATCCCGGACTTTCGTAAGAACAAGGGAGGGCTTCGACAAGCTCAGCCAAGCCGGGGTTTAGGAAATCCTTATCGGCCCTTCCTTGCCAAGCCCGGCACCCGTCCGTAACAGGGCGCCCGCGAGGAGGAACAGTCACCCCAATGGCCCGGATCGTGATGAAATTCGGCGGCACGTCGATGGCCGGGGTGGAGCGTATCCGCAACGTCGCCGAGCGCGTGAAGCGCGAGGTTAAGGCCGGCAATCAGGTCGCTGTCGTCGTCTCCGCCATGGCGGGCGAGACGGACCGGCTGGTGACGTTCTGCCGGGAAGTCTCCCCGCTCTACGATCCCCGCGAATATGACGTGGTCGTCGCCTCTGGCGAGCAAGTGACGAGCGGGTTGCTCGCCATTTCGCTGCAGGCGATCGGCGTGCCGGCGCGCAGCTGGATGGGCTGGCAGCTGCCGATCCGTACCTCGGACGGCCACGGCTCCGCCCGCATCGCCGAGATCGACACCGAGGCGCTGAACCGGGCGCTCGGCGAAGGCACGGTCGCCGTCATCCCCGGCTTCCAGGGCGTGGCTGCGGGCGAGCGGGTGACGACGCTGGGCCGTGGCGGCTCCGACACTTCGGCGGTCGCGGTCGCGGCGGCGATGAAGGCGGATCGCTGCGACATCTACACCGACGTGGACGGCGTCTATACGACCGATCCACGCATCGTGCCCAAGGCGCGCAAGCTCCAGAAGATCACCTTCGAGGAAATGCTGGAGCTGGCCAGCGTCGGCGCGAAAGTGCTGCAGACCCGCTCGGTCGGCCTCGCCATGAAGGAAAATGTGCGGCTGCAGGTGCTGTCGTCGTTCGACGACCGCCCCGGCACCATGATCGTCAGCGACGACGAGATCGAGGAAAGCATGGAACGTCAGTTCATCACCGGCATCGCTCATGACAAGAACGAAGCGAAGATCACCTTGACCGACGTGCCGGATCGTCCCGGCGCGGTGGCGTCGATCTTCGCGCCCCTCGCCGAGGCCAACATCAACGTCGACATGATCGTGCAGAACATCGCGCACGACACCGGCTCCACCGACGTGACCTTCACCGTGCCCGCCGCCGAGCTCGCCCGCTCGCTCGACGTGCTCGATAAGGCGAAGGAAACGATCGGCTATGCGAAGATGGTGCACGACACCAATGTCGCGAAGATCACGATCGTCGGCGTTGGCATGCGCAGCCATGCGGGCGTCGCCGCCAAGATGTTCAAGACGCTGGGCGATCGCGGCATCAACATCCAGGCAATCACCACGTCCGAGATCAAAGTCTCAGTGCTGATCGAGGAAGACTATACCGAGCTCGCCGTGCGCGTGTTGCACACCGCCTATGGGCTGGATGCGGAGGATGCGGCGGCCTGAATTTTTCCCCTCCCGCTTGCGGGAGGGGTCAGGGGTGGGCATGAGCCGCCTCATGGCTACCGCGACTGACGAAACTATTCCCACCCCGAGCCCCTTCCGCGAGCGAGAGGGGAGCAAGAAGCTTGCCGCCCTGATGGCGCGCGGCACCGCATTCCTGGGCAGCGAGGTCGCGATCATGTGCGGCGCCATGTCGTGGGTGTCGGAGCGGAATCTGGTCGCGGCGATGTCGAACGCTGGCGGGTTCGGGCTGATCGCCTGCGGTGCGATGACGCCCGAGCTGCTGGACACGGAGATCGCCGGCACCAAGGCGCTGACCGGCAAGCCGTTCGGCGTTAACCTGATCACCATGCACCCGCAGCTGCTGGACCTGATCGCGGTCTGCGCACGGCACCAGGTGAGCCATGTCGTGCTCGCCGGCGGCCTGCCGCCCGCCGGCAGCCTGGAAGCGATCAAGGCGATGGGCGCGAAGCTGATCTGCTTCGCCCCTGCGCTGGCGCTTGCCAAGAAACTGATCCGCTCCGGCGTCGACGCGCTGGTGATCGAGGGGATGGAAGCGGGTGGCCATATCGGCCCTGTCTCGACCTCTGTGCTCGCGCAGGAAATCCTGCCCGAAGTGGCCGATCAGGTGCCGGTCTTCATCGCCGGCGGCATCGGCCGGGGCGAAGCGATCGCGGGCTATCTGGAGATGGGCGCGGCGGGCGTCCAGCTCGGCACGCGCTTCGTCTGCGCGACCGAGAGCATCGCTCATCCGAACTTCAAGAAGGCGTTCATCCGCGCCTCGGCGCGCGAAGCAGTCGCGAGCGTGCAGGTCGATCCGCGCCTGCCCGTCATCCCGGTCCGGGCGCTCAAGAATCCGGGCACCGAGCTGTTCACGGCAAAGCAGCGCGAAGTCGCCCAGGCGCTGGATGAAGGGCGGGTCGAGATGGCCGAGGCCCAGCTGCAGATCGAGCATTATTGGGCGGGGGCGCTTCGCCGCGCCGTGATCGACGGCGATGTCGAGCATGGGAGTCTGATGGCCGGCCAGTCGGTCGGCATGGTCAAGGACGAGCAGCCCGTCGCGCAGATCATCGCGACTTTGGTCGACGAAGCCGCCGACGCACTCAGCCGGCGGGCGGCCTGATTCAACGCTGAAGGCGGTGCAGGCCCTGAAGCGCTGCGCCGACTTCGCGCAGGCGGCTCGATGCGGCCGAGCGCAGCAGCGGGCGCGGCAAGGCGAAATAAGCGCGCGGGCTCATACCCATGAAGCGGCGGAATTCGCGGTTGAAATGGGACTGGTCGCAATAGGCGTGATCCAGCACCTCGCTGATCGGCCGGCCCTGCGGCTCCAGCAGACTGGCGAGCGTGCGCAGGAAGCGCTGGCGACGAAGCAGCGTCTTGGTCGAAAAGCCGAACCAGCGCCGGCAGGCGCGCACCAGGCGCGCGGGCGTCATGCCGAGATGCCGGGCCAGTTCCTCGACAGTCTGCTCTTCAGGATTGCCGAGCCCGGCAAGAATGGCCGCGATCTTCGGATCAGGGCGGTAATATCTGGGCAGCAGGCTTGTCAGCCAATCGTCCAGCAGCGCGATCCGCGCCTGATCGTCGCCGGCGTGCTCGAGCCTCTCGCGCAGTGCAGCGATGCCGGGTAGCACGGCGTCCGCTGGCGCCCATGCATCGGCCAGCGCGCTGGCGGGCATTTTGACCAGGCTCGCCCAGCCTTCCGGGGTGAAGCCGATCCCAAGCATCAAACCCGGCCGCGCCCGAAAGGCTCGCGCGCGGGACGTCGGGCCGAACAGCGCGGCGTGAGGCGCCGGCGCCAGGCCGCCATCCGCCTGGCCGATATCCCAGACAGGCCCGAAACCCAGGCGCAGATTGCCCCATTCGGGATGCAGCCAATCCTCGATTTCCGTGCCGGCCGGCCCGTGGATTTCAGTGAAATAATAGGATGTAATCAGGCCCGGCTGCAGCGCCCGCGACGGATAGAAGCGGATATCCGCACTAATTTTCCTCTCCGGTTGGTCCGGAGCAAAATCCGTCACGCAACATCCCCCTACAGCGCGTCGAAACCTTCCTAATTGGCGATTTCGCAGCTGGCTAGGGGATCAACAGCGAGGCGTCTCCGTAACTGTAGAAGCGATAGCCGCCCGCAATCGCGTGTTCGTAGGCGGCGAGCATCCGCTCGCGCCCCATCAGCGCCGAGACCAGCATGAACAATGTCGATTTCGGCAAATGGAAATTGGTCATCAGCCCGTCGATCGCGCGGAAGCGATAGCCGGGCGTGATGAAGATCGCGGTGTCGCCTTCGAAGGGGCGGATCACGCCGTCCTCGCCCGTCGCGCTTTCGAGCAGGCGGAGGCTCGTCGTGCCGACAGCGATCACCCGGCCGCCGTTCGCCCGCACCTTGTTCAGGCGGCCGGCAGTGGCGGCGTCCATGCGGCCCCATTCGGCGTGCATCCGGTGCGCGTCCGTGTCCTCAGCCTTGACCGGGAGAAAAGTGCCGGCGCCGACATGCAAGGTCAGCGTTTCGTGCGCGATGCCAGCATCGGCCAGCGCCGCCATCAAAGGCGGCGTAAAATGCAGCGCGGCGGTGGGGGCCGCGACAGCCCCTTTTTCGCGCGCGAACATCGTCTGATAATCCGCGCGGTCGCGGGCATCGGCTTCGCGTTTGCTGGCGATATAGGGCGGCAGCGGCATCCGCCCGGCCCGCTCCAGCAACAGCTCCACCGGCTCGTCGCCCAGGAAATGCAGCAGGAAGCTGCCATCCGCCGCGCGCGCTTCGGCCACGGCCTCGACGCCTTCGCCAAAGTCGATCGTATCGCCTCCGCCCAGGCGCTTGGCGTTGCGGATGAAGGCGTGCCAGCGCCTGAGCCCCTCGCGTTTGTGCAAGGTGGCGCCAATCCTTGCTGCACCGCGACGTCCTTCCAGTTGCGCCGGGATCACGCGCGTATCGTTGAAGACCAGGCAATCGCCGGCGCGCAGCAGCGCGGGCAGGTCGCGGACGATGCGATCACCGGTTCGCCCGCCCTCCAGCACCAGCAGCCGCGCGCTGTCACGCGGCTCCGCGGGGCGCAACGCGATCCGTTCGGGCGGGAGATCGAAGTCGAAAAGGTCGACGCGCATATCGAACCCTAGCACCGTTCGGGCTGAGCCTGTCGAAGCCCTTCCTTTTCTTCTGGGTTTCCGAAAAAAGAAGGAAAGGCTTCGACAGCCTCAGCCCGAACGGAGTTTAATTGCCGGGCTGGGGAGTTGGAGCCGGCGACGGTGTCGCGGCCGGCGTTGGGACAGGCTCCGGCGCAGCGGGCGTCGGCGTTGGGGCAGGGGTCGGCGCGGTCGCCGGCAGCGGCACGATCGCCGCATTCTCGCCGTCCGCCTGGATGAAGGCCTTGACGATGCGCGACGGGTCGGCCGGCGGCTCGCCGCGGTTGATCGCATCGACGAACTGCATGCCGGAGATAACGCGGCCAAACACCGTGTAATGATTGTCGAGGCGGAGCGTCGGCATCAGCATGATGTAGAATTGGCTATTCGCGGAATCGACCGAATCCGCGCGCGCCATCGACGTCGCGCCGCGCACATGTGGCAAATCGTTGAACTCCGCCTTCAGATCGGGAAGCGTGGAGCCGCCTTCGCCCGTGCCCTTGGGGTCGCCGCCCTGCGCCATAAAGCCTTCGATCACGCGGTGAAAGGTCAGGCCGTTGTAGAAGCCGGCGCGCGTCAGCTGCTTGATCCGCGCGACATGGTTGGGCGCCTTGTCCGGCCGCAATTGCACCAGCACCCGACCGCCGGTCGACAGGTCGAGCACCCAGGTATCCTCGGGCGTGATCGGCGGCGCGGGCGAAGCCGTCGCGGTCGGCGTCGGGCTCGGCTTCGGATCCTTCTTCGCGATCGCCGCCGTCGCGAAGATCGCGCCCAGCATGGCAAGGAAAGCGGCGATAAAACGCATTCAAGGGACTCCGATTATTCGGCCTGGATCAGCCACGCCGCTAGAATTTACCGGCTTAGCGGAGGCTGAATAGACGCAACTGCCCTGCTGGCCAAGCATCTCGAAAAATAGGGACTGTCCCTCATTTTTCAGCTGCCCATGCGGCCCAGTTTTTCGACGCGCGCGACAACATCCCTTTGCACCGCCGGCGTCACGAAGTTGCCGATATCGCCCCCGAACATCGCGATTTCCTTGACCAGCCGCGATGCGATCGGCTGCAGCGAGACGTCGGCCATCAGGAAGACCGTCTCGATCCGGTCGTTCAGCTGCTGGTTCATGCCCGCCATCTGATACTCATATTCGAAATCCGCGACCGCCCGCAGGCCGCGCACGATCACCGATGCGCCCTGCCGCTCGGCGAAGGTCATCAGCAGCGAATCGAAGGGAACAACGTGGATATGACTGCCCTCCCCGTCCACTTCGCGTTCGACCATCTCGATCCGTTCATCGACCGTGAACATCGGCGATTTGGACGGATTGGTGGTGACGCCGATCACCAACCGGTCGACCAGCTTCGCGCCCCGGCGGATGATGTCCATATGACCAAGAGTGATCGGATCGAAGGTGCCCGGATAGACGCCGATGCGCATATTATCTGTCCCTGTCGATGATGTAGCGGGCGATCGCGCGCAGCAGGTCCGCTTCCG
>JAFEEY010000039.1:35215-42075 GCA_018240865.1 Pseudomonadota bacterium
TCGTCGGCGATCTGGAAAGCGAGGCCGATATTGCGGGCATAGCCGCGCAGATGCGTGCGGCCTTCCGGCGGCACGCGCCCCATGATCGCGCCCGCTTCGAGGCAAAAGCCAAACAGGGCGCCGGTCTTCAGCTGCTGAAGCCGGGCGATCGTCGCCAGATCCATGGCTGTGCCGGAGGCAGCCAGATCCATCATCTGCCCCCCTGCCATACCGGCCGGACCGCTCGCACGGCCAAGCTCGAGGCAAAGCTCGGCCCGAACGAACGGATCGGCATGGGTTGCCACGTCGGCGAGCACCTCGAAAGCAAGCGCGTGCAGCGCATCGCCGGCAAGGATCGCGGTCGCTTCGTCGAAAGCCTTGTGCACGGTCGGTTTGCCGCGACGCAGATCGTCATCGTCCATCGCCGGCAGATCGTCATGGATCAGCGAATAGACGTGGATCGCCTCGATCGCCGTCCCGACGCGCAGCGCTGCCGCATGGTCGACCGCGAACAGATCGCAGGCGGCACAGACAAGCAGCGGGCGGAGTCGCTTGCCGCCGCCGATGGCGGCATGACGCATCGCTTCGTAGAGGCGGCGGCGGAAATCGTCGGGAACGGCAAGCAAGAGGTCAAAGGCGCGGTCGATCTCGACCGCGATCCGACCCATCGCCTGGGCAAGCTGTTCTCCCCCGCCAGCCACGGCTCAGCCGCCGTCGAAGGGCTGGACGCTCTGCGGGCGCCCGTCCTGGCCGAGTGTGATCTTCTCGATCCGCGCCTGCGCGTCGGCGAGTCGTTTTTCGCACTGACGCCGAAGCTGATCGCCTTCGCCATAGAGCTTGATGGACTCCTCAAGCGAGGCGTCGCCGCTCTCCAGCCGCGACACGATCGCCTCAAGCCGCTTCAGCGCATCCTCGAAGGACAGGGCGGCAACATCGCTTTCAGCATCATCGGCCATGCATCCGCTATGGGGGATGCCCCGTATCTTGGTCAACCAAGAGGGTGTTTTCGTCGCTTTGGTCCTAGACTTTGCCTCGGCCAGAGGGCGTAATCGGGTGGAAACAGGGAGGACTAGCCATGCGAGTCTCACGCACGTGGGTCGCGCTTGCCGGTGCGGTGTTGGCGTTGCCGGTGGCGTTTCTATCAGCCGACTATTCGACTAGGGCGGCCGACCATCTCGATCCGCCGACCCGGACCGACAAGGACGTTCAGGGCGCGCACCCGGACGTTCCGGCCGACATCGCCGACGTGTTCGCCTGGTACACGGCGGATTCGATCGTCGTGATCCTGACCTTCGCCGGCCCGCAGCCGAACACCATGGCGCCTTTCTACGATCGCGACGTGCTCTATACGATCAACATCTCCAACGCCGGCGCGCGAACCGATCCGGAGATCCAGATCCGATTCCGCTTCGGCTTTGACGGCCAGTCGCCGGGGGTGCAGTTCACCGGCATCCCCGGAACCACCGGCCCGATCACTGGCCCGGTGCAAACGGTGCTGACGCAGGGCAATGTCAAGGCGATCGCGGGCATTTTCCAGGATCCGTTCTTCTTCGACCTGCTCGGCTTCCGCGAAACCCGGTCGACCGGTACGCTCGCGATCCGCAACACGCGCGATTTCTTCAGGGATCAGAACGACACTTCGGTGGTGATCGAAATGCCGCGTTCTGCCGTTCTCAACAACAACCAGCCGCTCGACATCTGGGCGACCACGGCTCGCTTCGGGGGGAATCTGTGATGAATAGGCTCCCGCTTCTTGCGCTCGCTCTGACCCTGCCGACTCTCTCCGCCTGCGGCGGTGACGGCGGAGCGGCACCCCGCCCTGCCCCGGTCGCGACCGTTACGCCGACGCCGTCACCGACAGCGACGGGCACCAGCTTCGACGTCACGCGCTGCCTGAACCAGCAGGTCGCGCTCGGTGTCAGCGTCACCAACCTGATCGTGCCGGACACGGTGAAGCTGGACGTGACCAAGCCCAATGGCTTTCCGAACGGACGCGGGCTGACCGATCCGGTCGTGGACATCACGCTTGCCGTGCTGTTTCTTGATCTCACCAAGCATCCGGCCAATCTGCTGGCGAATCTGCCGCTCGATCCGCCGGGCAATGTGGAGCCGCTGCCGCCCACCTTCCCTTATCTGGGCACGGCCGCGGGAACACCGCCGTTGCCGCCGACCGGAGGGACCAACTATAATTTCCGGACTGATCCGCCCTCCGCCTACACCACCGTCGATAGGATGGGCATGCCTGCGGTGGCGACGGCGCTCATCTCAAGTTCGCAGAAGAATTCGTACAATGACTCGACACCTGCGGACGATACGGCGGGCAAGTTCCAGAGCGATATCAAATCGACCTTGACCTCGCTCACCAACTCGCTGGCGGACGACTTCCAGCGGCTGAGCCTGAATATGTGCGCGACGCCGACGACGTGACGCCCACCGTGGGGCAGCGCCCGTCGCTTGGCGGCTGGCGGGCGCTGCTCTGGCTGCTCGCATCCGCGGCCATTACGTTCGTGCTGGCGCGGGCGGCCGAGCGCTGGTGGGTGGAAACACGCCCGGAGCCACCGATCCGCCAAAGCAGCGCGGGCGAGCATGATTATCCGGCCGCCATCGCCTATCTCGACCGGATGATCGCCGGGCTTAAGCCGCTTGGGGCGAAGCGCGACGATGACTGGCTGATGCAAGAACGGATCGCGCATCAATATATGTCGCGGGCGCGACTAACCGGCGATTTCAACGATTATGACCAGGCCCAGCAGGCGCTCAGCAAGGGCTTTGCGATGGCGACGCCCGGCACCGGCCCGCATCTCAGCCAGGCCGCATTGGCGCTGAGCCTGCACCGCCTCGGCATGGCCAGCTGCATGCTGGATGCAGTGGATGCCTATGCGGTGCGGCCCGAAGCCGAGGAACGCGCCGGCATGACGGCGATGCGCGGCGACATCGCCTTATATCGCGGCAAATATGCCGAGGCGCTGGCGCAATACCGCAAGCTTTCCGAGGATGGAGAACGGCCCGACCAACGGCTCGCGATTTTCTGGTCGAGAATGGGCCGGCCCGACGCAGCGATCGCCGCCGTCAAGCGCGTCGAGCGCGCGGGCCTCGTCCCGGGCGATGCGCTGGCCCAGCTCGCGCTGCTGCGCGGGACGATCGAGCTGCAGCGCGGGAATTGGGATGCAGCCGAAGCCGCGTTCGCCGAGGCCGATCAGCGCTTTCCGGGCTGGTGGCTGGCCGGCGCGTATCGCGCGCAGATGCTGGCGCTGCGTGGCAAAACCACAAAGGCCAGGCGCGCATTCGAAGCGCTGGCGGCGCGGAATGGCGACCCGATGCTGGCCGATGCCGTCGCCAGCCTGTACCGGGCGCAAGGCGATTATGCCCGCACCGAACAATGGGCGAAGCGTGCAGGAGATGGCTGGGCGGCACGGCTAAAACTGTTTCCCGAAGCAGCCCTTGGCCATGCGACCGAGCATGAACTGGCGTTCGGCGTGCCCGCCCGCGCGCTCGACCTCGCCCGCCGCGACTTCGCGTTCCGCCCGCATGGCGCGACCGCGATTGCGCTCGGCTGGGCATTGATTGCCAACAACCGGCCCGCCGAGGCGCTGAAGCTGATCGACAAGGTCAATGCTTCGAGCTGGCAATCGGCCGAACAGCATCTTGTCGCCGCCCGCGCCCATGCGCTGCTGGGCGACAGCGCTGGGGTGGAAGCCGAGCAGGACAAGGCGCTCGCGATCAACCCCAAGGCCCTCGATCCGAACGCGACCGTGCTGTGGTACGGCCATTGATCGTGGCGCGCCCGGCCGCTTTCGGAGATGGATCAAAGCCCCTCTCCCCGACTGGGGAGAGGGACGGCCGCAAAGCGGCCAGGGTGAGGGGCAGTGACGCTTCACGCTCGCTCTGCACCGCTCTGGCCCCCTCTCCCCGCTCGCCTTCGGCGAGTCGCGCTCTCCCCGGGGGAAAGAGGGGTTTTGGCCGCATCGCCGCTGCATGGCTGCTGGCGCTACTTGGCTGCCTCCTCGCCGCGCCCGCTGCGGCCCATCTCACGCCCAACTCCGAAATCCGGCTCGATTTCGGCGCGGCGCGCGTCGATGCGGAAGTGATCGTGCCGCTCGCCGAGCTGAGCTTTGCCCTCCGAAGGCAAGTGCCGACCGATCTCGGACCGGTCAGCGACATTGAAGTACGCGACTATATGGTCCGCCGCGTCGCCGTGCCTGGCTGGCAATTGCGGCTGACAGGGCTCGACATCATCCAGGAAGCGGGGCCCCCCGACCTGCGGGCGCGCTTCGCGCTGACCCCACCGCCGGGCGCATCGCCGCGCCGTTTCGACCTTGCCTACAGCGCCGTCATAGACCGGGTGCCGAACCACATCGTCCTCGTGGTCGCGCGCAGTGATTTCGCGGGCGGGCACCTCTCCGAACGGCCTCAAATGCTGGGCGGGCTGCAATCGGGCTCGACAAACCTCCGTATCGATCGCGGCGCTGGGAGCGACTGGCGCGGCTTCGTCTCCGCGATCGGGCTCGGCATGCATCACATCGCCGAGGGGCATGATCACCTGCTGTTCCTGATCGCGCTCCTCCTGCCGGCACCAGTGCTGGCGGCCGCGGGACGGCGCTGGAACGGCTTTGGCGGGATGCGGCACACGCTCCACAACCTCGTCGCGGTCGTCACCGCCTTCACCATCGGCCATTCGGTGACGTTGATCGGCGGCGCCTTTTTCGGCTGGCGGCTGCCCGCGCAACCGGTCGAGGTCGGCATCGCCATTTCGATCCTGGTTTCGGCGATCCACGCCTGGCGGCCGCTCTTCGCCGGGCGCGAAGCGTTCGTCGCCGCCGGCTTCGGCCTCATTCACGGCCTGGCTTTCGCGACGTTGATCGGCCGTTTCGGCCTCGATCCGTTGCAGAAGGCCAAGTCGATCCTGGGCTTCAACCTCGGCATCGAATTGGTGCAGCTGATGGTCGTCGCCGCGGCGATGCCGGCACTGGTGCTGCTCGCCCGGACCCGTTTCTATCCCGCTGTGCGCACCGGCGGCGCGGCGCTCGCCGGCATCGCTGCGACCGCCTGGATCATCGAACGCAGCTTCGGCACCGAAAACCCGGTCGGCCGCGCGATCGACGCGGGGCTGGGCCACGCGCCGTGGCTCTGGGCCTTGCTCACGCTGGCGGCAGTGGCGGCTTATGCGATTGAGCGCAAACCCAAACCCCGGCTTGGCTGAGCTTGTCGAAGCCCTCCCTTTCTTTGCCGGGGTTCGAGAAAGAAGGGAAGCCTTCGACAAGCTCAGGCAAGCCGGCGAGAAGGCAGGTCAGTCCATCCGCGCCGGCAGATAGGCGTCGTCGATATAGTCGCTGAACTTGGTGATGCTGCTCTCGAACTTCAGCCGCACCTTGCCGGTGGCGCCGTGGCGCTGCTTGGCGATGATCAGCTCGGCCTTCTGGAAGGCTTCCTGCATTTCCAGCTGCCACTGGCGATAGGCTTCGTCGGCCTTGGGATCGGCGCTGTCGCCCTTAGGCTCTCTTGCGGCGACATAATATTCCTCGCGATAGACGAAAAGCACGATGTCGGCGTCCTGCTCGATCGAGCCGGATTCGCGCAGGTCGGAAAGCTGCGGCTTCTTATCCTCGCGCTGCTCGACCGCGCGGCTGAGCTGGGAAAGCGCCATCACCGGCACGTTCAGCTCCTTGGCGAGCGTCTTCAAGCCCCGCGAAATCTCGGAGATTTCCTGCACGCGGTTGTCGCCGCTGTTCTTGCCGCCGCCGGTGAGCAGCTGAAGATAGTCGACGATGATCAAGCCGATGCCGTGCTTGCGCTTCATCCGCCGCGCGCGGGTGCGGAGCGCTGCGATCGTCAGGCCGGGCGTATCGTCGATATAGAGCGGCAGATTTTCCAGCTCGGCCGCGGCGCGGGCGAATTGGTTGAACTCGTCGCGGCCAAGGCTGCCCGAGCGGATCTTGCTGCCCACCACCCCAGATTGCTCGGCGAGGATGCGGGTCGCCAGCTGATCGGCGGACATTTCGAGGCTGAAAAAGGCGGTCGGCGCGCCGAGCGACTTGGCCGGATCGATCCCGTCCTCGATGTCGCGCTGGTAGCGCTGGGCAGCATTGAACGCGATGTTGGTGGCAAGCGAGGTCTTGCCCATGCCCGGGCGCCCGGCGAGGATCAGCAGGTCGGACCGCTGGAGGCCGCCGGTGCGGTGGTTCACATCCTGCAGGCCGGTGGTGACGCCGGAGATATGACCGCCGGAATTCTGCGCCTTCTCCGCCTGCTGCACGGCCATCAGGGTCGCCTGGCGGAAGGTCTTGGTGCCGCCGGTCTCGCCGCCCTGCTCCGCCACGCGGTACAGCGCGACCTCGGCTTCCTCGACCAGCCCTTTGGGGTTGATCTCGTCCGACGTATCGAGCGCGCGCTCGACCATGTCGCGGCCGACCCCTACCAGCTCACGCAGCAGCGCCAGGTCATAGACTTGTTCGGCGAAATCGCGCGCGCCGATCAGCGCGGCGCCGCTGCCGGTCAGCTGAGCGAGATAGGCCGGCCCGCCAAGCTCCTTCATCGCCTCGTCGCTGTCGAACATCGGCTTCAGCGTGACGGGATTGGCGACCATGTTGCGGTCGACCAGCTTCAGGACTGCATCATAGATGCGGCCGTGAATCGGCTCGAAGAAATGCTCCGGCTTCAGCTTCAGCTGGACATCCTCGACCAGCCGGTTGTCGATCATCAGCGCGCCCAGCAGTGCTGCCTCCGCCTCGATGTTGCGGGGCAGAGTCTGGGAAGCACCCTCGGCGGGCGGTACGAGTCGGATCGGTTCGGCCATGATCCCGCCATTGTTCACTTTTGGAGGAAACCCCACAAGCCAGATTGGCTGTGGAAATCGGGGACGTTCCTCACCGGCTTGGCTGAGC
>JAFEEY010000039.1:42115-55028 GCA_018240865.1 Pseudomonadota bacterium
AGGCAAGCCGGTGTGTGAGTGGCGGTTGAGCGCGAGCAACGATCCCCCTACACCGCAGTCGTGGCGGACCCCCGGATCATTGATATCACGCTCGACGAACACACGATCCTGTGGCGCTCGGCCGATGTCGAGCAGGAACGGCGGATCGCGATCTTCGACCTGCTCGAAGGCAATCACTTCGCCCCGCAGCGCGCGCATGCGGACGGCTATGCCGGGCCCTACCGTATCAAGCTGCGGGTTGAGGAAGGCCGGCTGGCGCTCGACATATTCCGGGCTGACGAAACGCATCTGGAATCGCTGGTGCTGGGGCTCGGGCGGTTTCGGCGGCCGATCAAGGATTATTTCGCGATCTGCGACAGCTATTATCAGGCGATCCGCCAAGCGACGCCTGCGCAGATCGAGACGATCGACATGGCAAGGCGCGGCATCCACAACGAGGCGGCCGAGCTGCTGAAGGAGCGCCTCGCCGGCAAGGTCGAGGTCGACTTCGACACCGCCCGGCGCCTGTTCACGCTGATCTGCGTGCTGCACATCAAGGGGTAGCGGCGCTTGACTCGTCACCCGTTCGTGTCGAGCGAAGTCGAGACACGCATCCAGCGGAGCGAGACGGCCGTTTCTCGACTTCGCTCGAAACGAACGGATTTGAAGTGACCAAGAACGATCTGATCGAAGCCGCCCGCGCCGCCGCGGCGCACGCTCACGCCCCCTATTCCCGTTTCGGTGTCGGGGCGGCGCTATTGATGACGGACGGCTCGGTCGTCACCGGCTGCAATTTCGAGAATGCGAGTTACGGCCTGTCGCTGTGCGCCGAGACGGTCGCGCTCGCCAAGGCGGCCAGCCAG
This sequence comes from Pseudomonadota bacterium, assembly GCA_018240865.1. GTDB lineage: Bacteria > Pseudomonadota > Alphaproteobacteria > Sphingomonadales > Sphingomonadaceae > Sphingomonas_B. Next base: position 42,958 of record JAFEEY010000039.1, read on the forward strand.
GGCCGGTTGCGCGAGGTCGCGGAAGTCGCGGTGATCGGCGGCGCGATCGGCGCGGGCGGCCTGACGGGCACCGCGCCGGTCAGCCCGTGTGGGCGCTGCCGTCAGGTACTGAATGAGGCAGCGCAGATGGGCGGGCGCGACCTCGTCATTCACTGCGCCGCGGCCGTGGGCGGCGCGGTCGCCACTTATCGGCTATCCGAGCTTCTGCCCCACGCCTTCGGCCCGGCTGATCTCGGATTGGGTTGATGGCGGAAGCACCAGATTTCGAGGTTGATTTCCAGATTCCTGATCCGCGGCTCGAAGGGCTGGTGTCCGGCTATCACCGTTATGCCGTCACTCTGCCGGCGGGGCACATCCACCGTGACATTTTCTTTCCCGCCTGGGCCAATATCCGCTTTCTGGTCGAAGGCGATTTCTGGCGGGTGCGGATCGGCGAAAAGCACTTCGACGTGCCGCGCGCGGCGCTGTTCGGGCCGTCCAGCCATGCAGGTTTCAGCGAAAGCGGTACGGGCGTCATGGTCGGCGCCGGTATCACGCCACTCGGCTGGTATCGTCTGACCCGCCGCTATGCTTCGGATTTCGCTGATCGGATCGTACCGCTGGACACCCTCCTCGCCGATACGGCTGCGTTTTGGGATGCCGCGCAGGCGCCGGCGGAGCAGCTCAAGGCCGGGCTCGACAGCCTCTTTCTCCGTCTGCTGGGCAGCCCACGTGGAGATGAGGTGCGCGTGGCCCGGCTCCACGCCGAGCTCATGGAGCCCGCGGCCGGGGGTGTCGCCGACCTGGGGGAACGGCTCGGCATTTCCCAGCGGACCCTGAATCGTGTCGCGAAAGCGGCCTTCGGCTTCGGGCCGAAATTGCTGATCCGCCGCGCACGCTTCCTGCGCTCGCTGCTCGCGCTCCGTGACGCGCCGAGCGAAAGCTGGGCGTCGCGCATCGAGAGCAGCTATTACGATCATTCGCATTTCAATCGGGATGCGCAGGAATTTCTGGGCATGTCCCCGGGCGAGTTCCTGCGCATGGCGAAGCCGCTGAACGACGCCTCGGCCCGCCTGCGCGCACGGATTCTGGGACAGCCGGCCCAGGCGCTGCTCACGCCGCGATTGACCGGCAACGCATGACCCCCGAAAGAACCCGCCGGGAGGCCCCTTGAATGTCGATTCTGTCCGACCGCTGGATACGCGAGCAGGCGCAAACGCATGGCATGATCGAGCCGTTCGTCGAGAGCCAGCGGCGCGAGGGCTGCATCAGCTACGGCCTGTCCAGCTATGGCTATGACGCGCGCGTGGCGGACGAGTTCAAGATCTTCACCAATGTCGATAGCGCGGTGGTCGATCCCAAAGATTTCGCCGCCAACAGCTTTGTCGACCGCAAGACCGATGTGTGCGTGATCCCGCCCAACAGCTTCGCGCTGGCCCGCACCGTCGAATATTTCCGGGTGCCGCGCGACGTGCTCGTCATCTGCCTGGGCAAATCCACCTATGCGCGCTGCGGCATCATCGTGAACGTGACGCCGCTGGAGCCCGGCTGGGAAGGCCATGTGACGCTGGAATTCTCCAACACCACCCCGCTCCCCGCCAAAATCTACGCCAATGAAGGCGCCTGCCAGTTCCTGTTCCTGCAAGGCAACGAGCCCTGTGAGACCAGCTACGCGGACCGCGCGGGCAAATATATGGGCCAGAAGGGCGTCACGCTGCCGCGGTTGTAGTCCACTCCGCCGTCATTCCGGCGAAGGCCGGAATCCAGCACCAAAGACAAGAAGCTGGACCCCGGCCTTCGGCGGGGTGACGAAGGAGCTCAATACACCCGCTTCTTCGGCTTGATGTACTGCACGTCGTCAGTGAGCGTGTATTCGTGGACCGGGCGGTAGTCGATCTTGACGCCGGTGCCGGGGGTCGGGTTCAGCCACGTCGCCGTGTGCTTCATCCAATTGGCGTCGTCGCGCTCGGGAAAATCCTCGTGCATGTGCGCGCCGCGGCTTTCGTGGCGGTTGGCGGCCGAGTGCATCGTCACCACTGCCTGGCCGAGCAGATTGTCGAGCTCCAGCGTCTCGATCAGGTCGGTGTTCCAGATCAGCGAACGGTCGGTCACGCCCACATCGCCGATGCTCGTGGCGATCGCGTCGATCTTCGTCTGGCCTTCCGCCAGCGACGCTGAGTCGCGGAACACCGCGCAATGCGCCTGCATCGTGCGCTGCATGTTGCGGCGGATTTCAGCCGTCGGCGTGCCGCCGTTCGCGTGGCGGAATTTATCGAGCCGGGTGAGCGCCGCTTCCTCCGATCCCTTGGGCAGCGCCTTGTGCGCCGTACCGGGCTTCAGAATGTCGGCGATCCGCAGGCCGGTCGCGCGGCCGAACACCACCAGGTCGATCAGCGAGTTGGAGCCGAGGCGGTTGGCGCCATGGACCGAGACGCACGCCGCCTCGCCGACCGCGAACAGGCCAGGCACGACGCTGTCCGGATTATTGTCTTTGAGCGTCACCACCTCGCCGTGGAAGTTGGTGGGGATGCCGCCCATATTATAATGCACGGTCGGCGCCACCGGCAGCGGCTGGCGGGTCAGGTCGACGCCGGCGAAAATCTTGCCCGTCTCAGTGATGCCGGGCAGCCGTTCGTGCAGGATTTTCGGGTCGATATGGTCGAGATGGAGGAAGATGTGATCCTTCTCCGGCCCGACGCCCCGCCCTTCGCGGATTTCCATCGCCATGGAGCGCGAGACGACGTCGCGTGACGCCAGATCCTTCGCGGACGGGGCATAGCGCTCCATGAAGCGCTCCCCTTCGGAGTTGGTGAGATAGCCGCCCTCGCCGCGCGCGCCTTCAGTGATGAGAACGCCGGCGCCGTAGATGCCGGTCGGGTGGAATTGCACGAACTCCATGTCCTGCAGCGGAAGCCCCGCGCGCAGCACCATCGCATTGCCANNTCGCCGGTGCAGGTGTGCGCCGAGGTCGCCGAGAAATAGCAGCGGCCATAGCCGCCCGTCGCCAGCACCGTGTTGTGCGCGCGGAAGCGGTGGATGGTACCGTCTTCCATGCAGAGCGCGATCACGCCCCGGCAGGCGCCGTCCTCCATGATCAGGTCCAGCGCGAAATATTCGACGTAGAAATCGGCGTCGTATTTGAGGCTCTGCTGATAAAGCGTGTGGAGCATCGCGTGCCCCGTCCGGTCCGCCGCCGCGCAGGTGCGCTGGGCGGGCGGGCCTTCTCCCATATTCTGCATCATGCCGCCGAACGGGCGCTGGTAGATCGTGCCCTGGGTGGTCCGGCTGAACGGCATGCCGGCATGTTCCAGCTCATAGACGGCCGCCGGTGCCTCGCGGACCATATATTCGATCGCATCCTGATCGCCCAACCAGTCCGACCCCTTGACGGTGTCGTACATATGCCAGGTCCAGTGGTCCGGGCCCATATTGCCGAGGCTGGCGGCGATACCGCCCTGCGCGGCGACCGTGTGGCTGCGGGTTGGGAACACTTTGGTGACGCAGGCGGTCTTGAGGCCGGCGCCCGCGATGCCCATCGTCGCGCGCAGGCCGGCGCCGCCGGCGCCCACCACCACCGCGTCATAGGTGTGGTCGATGATCTTATATGCGTCAGCCATCAGGCCGCACCCCCGGTGAAGGCGATCTTGAGAATGGAGAAGATGGCGAAGCCGGCCATCGCGACCGTGTAGATATTGAGCAGCACGAGCGCGACGAACCGCGTCTCGTCATGCTGGTAATCCTCGATCACCACCTGCAGCCCGAGGCGGAAATGCCAGAAGACGCTGACGACAAGCAGCGCCATCGGCACCGCCGCAAGCGGTGACGACAGCCAGGCGAGGATCGTCGCGTGATCGTAGTGCGGCAGGCGCAGCAGCGAGATCACGAACCAGCTCATCAGCAGGAAATTGGTGCCGGCGGTCAGCCGCTGCAGCCACCAGTGATGCGCGCCTTCCCTGGCGGAGCCGAGGCCGCGCACGCGGCCGATGCGGGTGCCCGTGCCCATCAGCCCTTCACTCCGATGATGTAACCCCAGACGATGATGGTCATGACGACCGCGAACACCCAGGTCAGCTGCGCGGAACGCTTGTTGCCCCGCAGCTCGAAATTGGCGCCCGTATCCATCACCAGGTGGCGGATGCCCGAACCCATGTGCTGGAACAAAGTCAATGTCAGGCCGATGCCGAACAGATAGCCGGCCGCGTTGAGCGAACCGTCGTGATAGGTGAAGATGTCGAGGAATGCGCCATAGGCCGCCTCGCCGCTCGCCGCCGCGGCCAGCCACCAGACCAGTAGCACTGCGCCCACCGTCGCCAGCCCCGAGCCTGTGACGCGGTGCAGGATCGAGACCGCCATCGCCGGTCCCCAACGCCAGATGCCCAGGTGCGGCGAAAGCGGCCGCGCGCGGTTGGTGCTCATCGAAGCCCCTTTAATTCCCGATCGTGTCGGCGCCCTCCTTAATCAATGCCGCGCTGCATGCAACGGTGCGGGCGATTGATGCGCGTGTTTAACCGGGGCTTTACCGGACCCGGCTAGGTGAGGCGGACTAGCGTATCGAAGGACCAGGTTGGTGAATTCAAAAGCGGCTCAAAAGCGCTCCGAGCACGGCGCCGATATCGAAATCTCGATCCGGGAGCGGATCGCCGAGTTCGATCGGGACGGCACCTTGTCCGACAATCTGCGCGAAGCCTATGAATTCATCCGTCCGCATGAGGAAGAAGTCGCGCGCGAATTCTGGCGCTCGCTGAACGATTCGAGGTGCGTCCGGCAAAAAATATCTGAGGACCAGATCCGGCGTCGGCTGGCGGCGGGCATCGACTATACGCGCGAGAAATTCCTGAACATCACCAGTCAGCGCTGGGCCGATATGGCGCGCGAGAACAGCGCCCGGGCGGAAAGCGCCGGCGTCCCGCTCTATACTGCGCTCGCCGCCTACACCGCCGCTGTCGAAATGGCGGTGAATCATGTGCGCAATGGCTGCGCCGGCGACGAAGCGAAGATCGCCCGGCTGGGCCGCTCGATCCGCCAGATGGCGATGATCGAGGCCGAGATCATGGCGACGCTGGTCAGCGAAATGCGCACGCGCGACGCCGCCGCCACGCGCACGCAGCAGGCCGACCAATTCCAGAACCGGATCGCATCCGAGGTTTCTTCTGCTTTCACGCTCGGTGAGTCGCTGCGCTCGCAAGCGGCGGAAGCTTCGACCGCTGCGCGCGGCATGCTCGGCAAGGCGTCCGAAGTCGCCGCCGCCGCTGAACAGTCGGCCGTCGCGATGCGCGAGGCCGCGCACACCGCCGCCGGTCTCATTCGCGCGATCGAGGATGCCCGCACCGAAGTCGAGACCGCCGCCGGCATCGCCACCCGCGCCGCCGGCCAGGCGACCGAGGCAGTGCACGTCTCCGAAGCGCTTTCGACGCACGCCCAGTCGATCGAATCGATCCTGGGCCTGATCCGCGACATCGCCGGCCAGACCAACCTGCTCGCGCTGAATGCGACGATCGAAGCGGCGCGCGCGGGCGACGCCGGCCGCGGCTTCGCGGTCGTTGCGCAGGAAGTGAAGAGCCTCGCCAACCAGACCGCGCGCGCGACCGACGACATCGCCGCCAAGATCGCCGCGATCCAGGCGGCCACCCGGACCACCGTCGACGCCAATGGCTCGATCCGCGAGACGGTGGGCGAAGTCCAGCAATCCGCCGACCGAATCCGGGCGGCAATGGAAACCCAGGCACAGACGGTGACGATGATCACCGCCGCCGTCGACGAAACCGCGCTCGCCGCCGATTCGATGTCGACCACGATTGCCTCCATTCGCCAGGATACCGAGACGGTCGCGAGCGAAATCGACGAACTGGAGACCGGCTTCCGCAAGGTCGACAGCCAGCTCGGCCAGCTGCGCTCTGCCGCGCAGGACTATGTGAAGCTCGTGGCGTAAGTAAGAAGCAGGGGCTTCGACAAGCTCAGCCCGAACGGGGTGGGTCTTTTCAACCGCTCCGGCTGAGCTTGTCGAAGCCCTCCCTTTTCTTCTAGCGGCGGAGGATGACCAACATTCTCCTGACCGGCGCCTCGCGCGGGATCGGCGCGGCCTGCGCGGAAGCTCTCAAGGCTGAAAATCTCATCGGCACCTCCAGCGCCGATGGCGACCTCGCCGATCCGGCGACCCCGCAACGCCTGTGGGACAGCGCGCTCGGCCAGCTCGGCGGGCGGGTCGATGTGCTGATCAACAATGCCGGCGTTTTCGAAGCGGCGGCGGTCGATCTCGAGCATGATGAATGGGTCGCCGCGTGGGAGCGGACGATGCGGATCAACCTGACGGCCTCGGCCGAGCTCTGCCGCCTCGCCGTGCTGCATTTCCGTGCGCATGGAGGCGGCCGCATCGTCAATGTCGCCAGCCGCGCCGCCTATCGCGGCGACTCGCCAGCCCATTGGCATTATGCCGCGTCCAAGGCGGGCATGATCGGGATGACCAAGAGCATCGCCCGGGGTTTCGCGCGCGAGAATATTCTCGCCTTCGCGGTTTGCCCCGGCTTCGTCATGACCGGCATGGCCGACGATTATCTGGCCGGCCGCGGCGGCGACCAATTGCTGCAGGACATTCCACTTGGCCGCGTCGCCACACCCGAGGAAATCGCGAGCACAGTCCGCTATCTGGCGCTCGACGCGCCGCCCTCAATGACCGGCGCGGTCATCGACATCAACGGCGCCAGCTATGTCCGATAGTCTTTCGTCTCGCACCAGCCTTCATACCGGCTTGGCTGAGCCTGTCGAAGCCTTCTCTTTCCTTTCTGACTTTCCGGAAAAAGAAGAAGGGAAGCCTTCGACAGGCTCAGGCAAGTCGGTACAAAGGCCGCGCCATGTCCGATAGCTGGAAACTCTCCTTGCCCTGCACGCGCGCCGAGGCGGAGGCGATCGACGCGGGCAGCATCGACATCGATGCGGTGCTGGTCACCACAGAGACGGTCGAGGACGATGTCGAGCATTGGCGGCTGGACGCCTTCACCGACAATGAACCGGACGCGGACCTGATCGCGGCGATCCGCGCGCTGGCGCCAAGCGCGGCAGCCGTCGTGCCCGAGATCGAACAGCTGACCGATCAGGATTGGGTGACGCTCAGTCAGGCCGGGCTCGAGCCGATCCGCGAAGGCCGGTTCATCGTCCATACCGAAGCGCATCCTGTCACGCCCACTGCCGGCGAGCGCGCTTTCCTCATCAACGCCAGCCAGGCGTTCGGCACCGGCCATCACGGCACCACCGCCGGCTGCCTTACAATGCTCGACCGGATGAGCGGTGCGCCTGTCGTCAATGCGATCGACCTCGGCACCGGCACGGGTCTGCTCGCCTTCGCCGCGCGGCAGCTATGGCCGGAGGCAAAGGTGATGGCGACCGATATCGATCCGGTCGCGATCGACGTCGCGCGCGAAAACGCGGCGAGAAACGGCGTCGATCGCATCGCCTACGTCGTAGCGGATGGCGCGCAATCGCCGGAGATCGAAGCAGACGCGCCGTTCGACCTGATCATCGCCAACATTCTTGCCGGGCCGCTGGTCGCGATGGCCGGCGAAGTGGCCGCGATCGCGGCGCCCAAGGCGACGATCGTGCTGGCGGGCCTGCTTTCGACTCAGGCGGACAAGGTGAAATCCGCCTATCGCGCGGTCGGCTGCGCGGTGGAGGAAAGCGACACGCGCGGGGACTGGACCATCCTCCGCCTGCGCGCGGCCGAAATGCCCGTAACGAATGTCCCGTCCGACAATGAAGGCCGGGAGAATTGGGCGCGGGATATCTAACCCTCTCGCTGTTAGCCAGCCGCTTTTGACCGCGCATAATCCTGGGTGCCGCGGATGATCACGCGGTCGCCGGGCAAAATCTCGGCGATTGGAATGTCCGGCAGCTTGTCGATCTTCGCATAGAGCGGCGCGAAATCGGTCTTGACGGTCACGCGCAGCAAATCCTCGAAGCTGGGGATCACGAAATAATTCTGCTGATAATCGTCGATCCGGTATTCGGTGCGCATCACCCGCTCGAGATCGAAGCCGAGCCGGTTGGGGCTCGGATCGTCCAGCGCGAAGATGCTTTCGCCGTGGCTGGAAACAATGCCGGAGCCGTAGATGCGCAACGCGCCCTCTTCCTCGATCAGCCCGAATTCGACCGTGTACCAATAGAGCCGGGCGAGACGGTGGATCGCATTGTGGCGCATCGCGCGCAGCCCGCCTTCCCCCCAGGCGACGACATAATCGGCGAAAACCGGATCGGCGAGCATCGGCACATGGCCGAACACATCGTGAAAAACGTCCGGTTCCTGCAGATAATCGAGCTGGTCTGCGCGCCGGATGAAATTGCCCGCAACGAAGCGGCGATTGGCGAGATGCTCGTAAAACACTTCGTCGGGCACCAGCCCCGGCACCGCGACAACCTGCCAGCCGGTCAGCTTCATCAGCCGCTCCGAAAGCTCCTCGAAGTCCGGAATGCCGGGCTTCGACAGTTTCAGCACGTCCAGGCCGCGCAGATAACGCTGCGAGGCACGCCCGGGCAGCAGCTTCGCCTGCCGCTCGAACAAGGTGTCCCACACGGCATGTTCTTCGGGCGTATAGGCCGCCCAATCCTGCGGCACCGTCCAGTCCGCATTCGCGCCCTCGGGCGGGCGGTCGAGTACATGAGTCTCCATGCCGCTGATATACACTATTCGTCACCCCAGCGAAGGCTGGGGTCTCGATGGCGGTTGGAGATGCCAGCCTTCGCTGGCATGACGCGGAGGTGGTTCGCGTGCTCCAAATCCTGCTGCTGATTCCCCTGCTCTATCTCGCGGCGGGTGCGATCGGCGGCGCGATTCCGCGCAATGTGGGTTGGGTCGAGGCGGAGGATGGCGTCACTGTCTATGTCGCGACCAATGGCGTCCATACCGGCATCATCGTTCCGGCGCGGACGAACGCCGTGGACTGGTCGCCGATCGTCCGGCCGGAGCATATCGCCGATCCGCGCTATGCCGGGCGCTGGCTGTGGTTCGGCTGGGGCGAGCGCGAATTCTATTTGGACACGCCGAGCTGGCGCGACCTGTCGCCGCGCACCGCCCTTCATGCCGTTACCGGCAGCGACCGGACCCTGATCCATGTCGATCATCTGCTGGAACCCTGGGCGGAAGCGCGGCCGATCCGCCTCTCAGCCGATCAGTATCGCCGCCTCACCACCGCGATCCGTGCCAGCTTCGACCCCGCAGATCCCCGTCCGATCTCCGGCTATGGCCCGGCAGACGTTTTCTACCCGGCGAAGGGGCATTACGACGCGCTGCGCACCTGCAATTGGTGGACCGGCCGCATGCTCGCCGCAGCCCGAGTCAGAATAGGGTTGTGGACGCCGTTCAGCGCGACAGTGATGCAGTGGTTCTGAGCGAGCGGCGGCGGAGCGCCAGGCCTGCGAAGCCGAAACCGCCCAGCATCATCGCCCAGGTGGCCGGCTCCGGCACAGCGGCCGCATCCGGTTCGGCAATGACGTTGGCGGCGTTGCCTGCGACCGGCGGCAGCGCGTTGAATGCGTTTTTCAGGCTGGCGAACTGCATCCCGTCGCGCAGCGTATTCTCGAAATCCTTGATGATCGCATGGTGACCGAACGGGCCGTTCGGCGTGACAGGGTCCGCCGGCGCACCCTGCGGCGCCGGTTCCGGAACCGAATCCATCAGCGTCACGGCCGATGCCGGCGCCGAAGCCAGCATCGCGACCGAAAGGATAAGCGTCGTCCGAACCATCACCGGTTTCCCCCTGAAATCAGCAAAACAGCACGCGAAGCGCGGGAACGAGCCGAACAGCGACTCTGTTCCATTAACCTTATGTAGCCGACGCGACGATTTCTGCCCAGCCCGCTTCGTCGACAACTCGGATCCCCAATTCCTCGGCCTTTTTGAGCTTCGACCCGGCGCCCGGCCCGGCAACGACAAGATCGGTCTTGGCCGACACCGATCCCGCGACTTTCGCACCCAGCGCCAGGGCCTGCGCTTTGGCCTCGTCGCGCGACATCGTCTCCAGCGTGCCGGTGAACACGATCGTTTGCCCGCTGACTTCGGACGCGCGGGTGGCGACGATGAAATCGGGCGGGGACACTTCCGCCAAAAGATCGCCCCAGACCGTCCGGTTGTGCGGCTCATGGAAAAAATCCGCCAGCGCATGGCCGACCGCGGCGCCGACATTCTCGACGCCGATATGCTCCGCAATCGCCTTGTCGAGCCGGGCCCGGAATTTCCTCGGCTCCTCGCCGAGCGCCGCCGTCATCCGTTCGCGCAGCGCGATGATCTCGTCCGCCAGCGTCTGGATCGCGGGGAAATTGACGTAGCGCTTGAGCAGGTCGCGCGCGGTGATGCTGCCGATATGGCGAATGCCCAGGCCGAACAGCAGCCGCACCGGATCGGGCGCGCGCTTGGCCTCGATCGCCGCCAGCAGATTGTCGACGGACTTGTCCTTCCAGCCTTCGCGACCGAGCAATTCTTCGCGGTGCTTCGCCAGGCGATAGATGTCGGCCGGTTCGGCGATCCAGCCAAGGCCCAGGAATTCCTGCAGCGTCTTCTCACCCAGCCCCTCGATATCGAGCGCGCCGCGGCTGACGAAATGCCGCAGCCGCTCCAGCCGCTGGGCCGGGCAGATCAGGCCGCCGGTGCAGCGGATATCGACCTCGCCTTCCTCGCGCACCGCATCCGACTGGCATTCGGGGCAATGCGTAGGGAAGGTCCACGGATCGCGTTCGGCATCGCGGGTCAGATTCTCGACGATCTGCGGAATCACGTCGCCGGCGCGCTGCAGCACGACCCGATCGCCGGGGCGGACGCCCAGCCGGGCGATCTCGTCGGCGTTATGGAGCGTGGCGTTGGTGACGACGACGCCGCCGACCGTCACCGGCTCCAGCCGCGCGACCGGCGTGAGCTTCCCGGTGCGGCCGACCTGGATGTCGATCCGCTCCAGCGTGGTCTCGGCGCGCTCGGCCGGGAATTTGTGCGCGATCGCCCAGCGCGGCGCCTTGGCGACCTGGCCCAGCCGCGCCTGCCAGTCGAGCCGGTCGATTTTATAGACCACGCCGTCGATATCGAACGGCAGGTCGGCGCGCATCGCTTCGATCCTGCGGTAATGCGCCAGCGCTTCGTCGACGCTCTCCACCCGCACGAGCAGATCGGTGACGGGCACGCCCCAGGCGCGAATCGCTTCGATCACGCCATATTGCGTGTCGGCGGGCAGCGACGACGCCTCGCCCCAGCCATGCGCCAGAAAGCCGAGCGGCCGCGACGCAGTGACGGACGGGTCTTTCTGCCTGAGCGACCCGGCGGCGGCATTGCGCGGATTGGCGAACACCCGCTCGCCCGCCAGCCGCTCGTTCAAGGCCGCGAAATCGGCCTTGGACATATAGACTTCACCCCGGATTTCGAAGGTTTCGGGCACCTCAGTCTCGCTCGTCCCGAGCGAAGTCGAGGGGCGCATCTCCGCTTCCTTGCCATCGCCCCTCGACTTCGCTCGGGACGAGCGGAGAGTTTGAGGAATGTCGGATATGGTCCGCACATTGGGCGTGACGTCCTCGCCGACCACGCCGTCGCCGCGCGTCGCCGCCAGCACCAGCCGTCCGCTTTCGTAGCGCAGCGAACAGGAGAGCCCGTCGATCTTGGGCTCCGCCGTCAGCGCGACCGGCACGTCGTCGGCCAGATTCAGGAAGCGCCGCACCCGCGCCACGAACTCGCGCACGTCATCATCGGCGAAAGCATTCTCGAGGCTTAGCATGGCTTTCGCATGCGGCACCTTGGCGAGATGCGCGGCGGGCGCCGCCCCGACCAGCCTGGACGGCGAATCCGCCCGCACGAGATGCGGAAACTGCGCCTCCAGCGCATTGTTCTCGCGCACCAGCGCGTCATAATCCGCGTCCGAAATCTCGGGCGCGTCATCGGTATGATACAACCGATTATGCCGCGCGATCTCTGCGGCAAGGAAAGCAAGGCGTTCGGCGGCTTGGGTCTCGTTCATTCCATCTCTTTTCGAAGGGGGAAGCTACGCCGCTTCCAGCAATCGCTCCGCTTGCGCCCTCGCCTCGTCCGTGATCGTGGCGCCGGAGAGCATGCGGGCGATTTCCTCGCGGCG
>JAFEEY010000003.1 GCA_018240865.1 Pseudomonadota bacterium
GCCGCCGCGAAAGCCGGCGTGCCGTTGATCAGCTTTTCCAACGATACCAGCGTTGCCGGGCAGAATGTATTCATCATGGGCTATACGCCGGCCCAGTCGATCGATCGGGTGGTGCGTTTCGCCCGCTCTAAGGGCATGAGCAAATTCGCGGGCCTGACGCCGACCGGCATCTACGGCCAGCGTGCCTCGAATTCGTTCCTGCGCTCGGTCGAAAGCGCGGGCGGGCAGGTTGTTTCGCTGCAAAGCTTCGATCGCAGCCGCGCGGGCATGACGAGCGCGATCGCCAAATTGAGCGGCCCCTATGATGCGATCCTCGTCGCCGATAGCGCGCGCAACGCCGCGCAGGCAGTGACTTTGCTGCGAAAAGGCGCGCCCGACGCGCAGGTGATGGGCACCGAGCTTTGGAATACCGAGAGCGCGATCACGACAATGGCGCCGCTGTCCGGCGCCTGGTTCGCGAGCGTGCCTGACGGGCTCTATCGTCAGCTCGTCAACAAATACCGGGTTCGCTATGGCGCTGCGCCCTACCGCATCGCCTCGATGGGCTATGACGCAGTGCTGCTGGTCTCGCGCATCGCGCAGGATTGGCCGGTGGGCAGCGCCTTTCCGGTCGCGCGGCTGATGGACGATGGCGGCTTTACCGGAATCGACGGCCCCTTCCGCTTCCGCCGCGATGGTATTGTCGAGCGATCGCTGGAAGTGAGCCAGGTCGGAGCGGGCGGGCTGACCGTGGTGTCGCCGCCGCCGGGGAAATTCGGGAATTAAGGTCAATTTCGACATCGGCTTGCCTGAGCTTGTCGAAAGCTTCAGCAAGGCGATTTCATCACTTTCTATTACGACGCGCCAACTGGGTCGAGGCGTACCGATCTGCAGAGGTGCCGTTGTGACGCTACGCCAGCGCAGCTCTTTGCGGCACCGGCACGACCTCGATTCCGCTACAGCGATCCCAGAAGGGGCCGTCATAACCGGGATAGACCGTGGCCCGGATGCGGCGCTGGATCTCGCCAGGCGCCATGTCGTCGGTCAATCGTTTAAGGGCGTTCATCTCGCGGCGCGTGAAGGCGCGGCGCGTCCAGTGCGTTGCGGCGACAGGCAGCGGCTCTCCGCGCGCGATCAGGCACGCGATATCATGGAACAGGGCCAGCATCGTCGCCATCGTGCGCAGCTTCAGCAGTTCGACGGTATCGCCGGCAAAGACCGGAAAGCGGCGCTCTTCAATCACCAGCCCGGTATCGACCTTAGGCAGCATGTGGTGGCATGTGGCGCCAAACTCGGCCGCGCCCTCATAGAGTGCGAAGTTGTAGCAGCCGGTTCCGGGATATTCGACCGAGCCGGGATGAAAGTTGATCGCCGTTCCGCAAACATCCAGCACGCGGGCCGGGATGATCCAGGGCGACAAGAAGGAAATAAGCACATCCGCGCCCGCTCCCAGACGCGCGGGCATCGGATCGCCCACCTTGCCGCTGAAGGTTTCGATGTCGGGAAAAAGCGCCTGGGCAATCCCCGTGGCGTAGCTGCTGAACTGCTCCTGCTTCGTCAGGAGGACAATGCTTTTAGCCATAGCGGCAACGTTGACTCGCCCCAACCGAAGGTCAAGGGGCGCGGCGACATGGTCGGCGCTGGCGATGACGCGCAGATCGCATCGGCGCCGGTTGCGCCCGAAGCATTCACCCCCGTCGTTACTGAAATGGGGCGGCGCTCATCGCGGGGCTATTGTTGCGGTGACGACCGGGATGGCATTTCTTCCTTGAATCGCTCTCGAATCGCCCTCTTCAAGAAAAGGGAAGGCTTCGACAGGCTAGCCAAGCCGGCTTAGAGGACAATCTCGGCGAGGATGCGGTCGAGGACCAGCATTCCTGCCGGTGTGACGGTCAGGCGCGTTGCGTCTCGCGCGACAAGACCGTGATCGGCGAGGCGTGCGGCTGCCGCTTCATCGACCAGTTCGTTCACGCCCGTCGCGGTCGAGATCGCGGCGAGATCGACGCCTTCTTCCAGCCTCAGGCCCATCAGCAGCGCCTCCGTGGCGCGCGTTTCGGGCGTCAGCGCATCTTCGCTTTCGATGCCGTGACCGTTGCGGGCGACCGCGCTCAGGAAATTCTCCGGCTTCTTGCGGCGGATGCTGACGGTCCCGAGGCGTCGGCCATGCGCGCCGGGGCCGATGCCGAGATAATCGCCATAACGCCAGTAGGTGAGGTTGTGCCGACTCTCCTCGCCCGGCCGGGCGTGGTTGGAGACTTCATAGGCGGGCAGACCGGCTTCCGTCGTGATCGCGCGAGTCAGTTCGAACAGATCGGCCGCGCGGTCGGGATCGGTTTCCGGTAGCTCGCCCTTCGCGGCGAGCGCGGCGAAGCGGGTGCCTGGCTCGATCGTCAATTGATAGAGCGAGAGGTGCTCGGTGCCGAAGCTCAGCGCGCGGCGCAACTCGGTTTCCCAGGCAGCGGCCGTCTGATCGGGCCGCGCATAGATCAGGTCGAAGCTGGCGCGCGCGAACACCGATTGCGCAACGTCCAGCGCGGCAAGGCCTTCACTGAGCGAATGGGCACGGCCGAGAAAGGCGAGCGCGGCATCGTCGAGCGCTTGCAGGCCGAGCGAAACGCGATTGACGCCGGTCAAGGCGAGATCGGCGAAACGCGCTGCTTCGACCGATGAGGGGTTCGCCTCCAGTGTGATCTCGATGCCCGGCGCGAAGCCCCAATGTCGTTCCGCAGCGCCGATCAGTGCCTCGACCGTTTCCGGCCGCATCAGTGACGGTGTGCCGCCGCCAAAGAAGATCGAGGTCAGCTTGCGGCCCGGCGCCAGCGCCGCTTCATGCGCGAGGTCGGCAAGCAGCGCGTCCCGCCACATTTCTTGGTCGACGTTCTCCCGGACATGCGAGTTGAAGTCGCAATAGGGGCATTTCGAAATGCAGAACGGCCAGTGGATATAGAGAGCGAGGGGGGATGTCATGATGTGTGGCCAACCCATACCGTTCGGGCTGAGCTTGTCGAAGCCCTCCCTTCTTTCTGCTCTGACCACTAAGAAAAGGGAGGGCTTCGACAAGCTCAGCCCGAACGGAGTTTCCTTCCCCTAAAGCAGCGTCGCGACCAGTTTCTCGAATGCCGCTGCCCGGTGGCTGATCTTGTGCTTCACCGCCGGGTCCATCTCGCCGAAGGTCTGGTCATAGCCGTTGGGCACGAACATCGGGTCGTAGCCGAAGCCTTTCGTGCCGCGCGGCGGCCAGACCAAAGTGCCGTCCACCCGGCCCTCGAAATTCTCGATATGGCCGTCGGGCCAGGCGACCGAGAGCACGCAGGCGAAATAGGCCGAGCGGCTGGCGTCCGGGCCGAGCAGACTCAGCGCATCTTCGACCTTGCCCATCGCAACGCCCCAGTCGCGCCCATCGTCGGTCTCGGCCCAATTGGCGGTATAAACGCCAGGATCCCCGTTCAGCGCCTCGACGCACAGACCGCTATCGTCGGCGAGGGCGGGAAAACCCGACAGGTCGGTCGCGGTGCGCGACTTCAACTCGGCGTTGAAGAAGAAAGTTGTGCCCGTCTCTTCCGGCTCCGGCAGATCGAGCTCCTTCGAGGAGACCAGCACCAGCCCATAAGGCTCCAGCAGCGCGCGAAGCTCCTTCACCTTGCCTTCGTTATGGCTGGCGACGACCAGCTTGCCGGGCTGGAGCTTGCGGCTGTCCTGATAGTTCATTTGGCGATCGCCTTTGCCTGGGCCGCGAAAATCTCCGCGCAGCCGATGCGGGCGAGGCGGAGCAGGCGCAGCAGCCCTTCTTCGTCATAGCATGCGCCTTCGGCCGTCACTTGCGCCTCGATGATGTTGCCGTCGTCGGTCAGCACGAAATTCCCGTCGCAATGGGCGGAGGAGTCCTCGGGATAATCGAGGTCGAGCACCGGAGTTCCCTCATAGATGCCGCAACTGACCGCCGCGACCTTGCGCTGGATCGGGTCGACCGGCAGCTTCAGCGTGTCGATCGCGAGGCGCAGCGCCACCCAGGCACCGGAGATCGAGGCGGTGCGTGTGCCGCCGTCGGCCTGGATCACGTCGCAGTCGAGCGTGATCTGGCGCTCGCCCAGCGCCTTCAGGTCCACGACCGCACGCAGCGAGCGTCCGATCAGGCGCTGGATTTCCTGGGTGCGGCCGGATTGCTTGCCCTTCGCCGCTTCCCGGCCGCCGCGTGTGTGCGTGGCGCGGGGCAGCATGCCATATTCGGCCGTCACCCAGCCTTCGCCCTTGCCGCGCAGGAAGGGCGGCACGCGCTCTTCGACGCTGGCGGTCACCAGCACCTTGGTGTCACCGAACGCGACGAGGCACGATCCTTCGGCGTGGCGAGTGTAATTCGGGGTGATGGAAATGGCGCGCATTTGATCGGGCGCGCGGCCTGACGGTCGCATGGAAGCTCCTTTGTTGTGGCGGGCCTGTTAGTGCCGGAAGCTGCCGCGCACCACCCCTGTCGGCTCCGCCCCCGGTTTCGGGATGACGAAGCCGATCTGTTTTCCTACATCCGGCTCGAAATGGCCGTTCCGCCGATCAACGAACTGTCCGATCGCGCCCGCGAAGTGTTCCGCGTCGTGGTGGAATCTTATCTGGGCACTGGCGCGCCGGTAGGATCGCGGACGATCTCAAAGCTGGGCGGGTTCAATCTCTCCCCGGCTTCCATCCGCAACGTCATGCAGGATCTGGAGGAAGCCGGCCTGCTGGCGGCGCCGCATACCAGCGCCGGCCGGATGCCGACCCATGTCGGGCTGCGGCTGTTTGTCGATGCGATCATGCAGGCGTCCGAACCTTCGCCCGAGGAACGCCGGATGATCGAGCGTCAGCTCAGCGGCGGTCCCATCGAGACGGCGCTGGCGGCGGCGACGGCCACGCTTTCCGACCTGTCGGCCTGTGCCGGCGTGGTGATGGTGCCGAAGCGCGAGCCGCGGCTGCGCCAGATCGGCTTTGTGCCCTTGTCGCGCGACCAGGCCCTGGCCGTGCTCGTCGGGCACGACGGCAGTGTCGAAAACCGCGTGATCGACCTACCGCCCGGCGTTTCCCCCGGCACGCTGACGGAAGCCGCGAATTATGTCAGCGACCAGCTCGCCGGCCTCACGCTCCATGAAGCTCAGACCCGGCTGCAGGCGGAAATCAAGCGCGGCCGGGCCGCGATCGACCGCGCGTCGCATGCGCTTGTCGAACGCGGCCTTGCGGTCTGGTCGGAGGATAATGACCGCCGGCCGGTGCTGATCGTGCGAGGCCAGTCCCATCTGATCGATGCGGCGGCTGCCGAAGACCTTGAGCGCGTTCGCCAACTGCTTGGCGAGATCGAGGAAGCGCAGGAAATCGCGCGGCTGCTCGACAGTGCGTCCGAAGCCGCGGCGACCAAAATCTTCATTGGCGCGGAGAACAAGCTCTTCGCCCTTTCGGGATCATCCGTCATTGCCGCGCCCTATCGCGGGAGCGACGGGCGCGTGATCGGCGTTGTCGGGGTGATCGGACCGACGCGGTTGAACTATGCGCGCGTGGTCCCCATGGTGGATTTCACAGCTCAAACACTTTCAAGACTGATGGGATGATGGACGAAATCGAAAACGAAACCGTGCGTGAGGAAACGGCTGCCGCCGCACCGGAAGTGGCGGAGCATGACCGGCTGCAGGCGCTCGAGGCCGATCTGGCTGAAGCCAAGGCAGCGGTGCTGTATGCCCAGGCGGAAACGCAGAATGTTCGCCGCCGGCTGGAAAAGGATGCGCAGGATGCGCGCGCCTATGCCGCGACCGGCTTCGCCCGCGACATGCTGTCCGTGGCCGACAATCTGGAACGGGCGCTTCAGGCGATCCCGGCCGATCTGCGCGAAGACGAGCGTTTCAAGGGGCTGGTGACTGGCCTCGAGGCGACCGGCCGCGAGCTTCTCGCTGTGTTCGAGCGCAACGGCATCAGCAAAGTGAAAGCGCTGGGCGAAAAGCTCGATCCGAATCGCCATCAGGCGATGATGGAAATGCCGACCGCCGACGCGGAGCCGGGGACGATCGTGCAGGAAATGCAGTCCGGCTATGTGATCCGCGATCGCCTGCTGCGTCCGGCGCTGGTGGGCGTGGCGAAGGCTGAGTGAGCCCTGGCTCCGTTCGGGCTGAGCTTGTCGAAGCCCTCCCTTCTTCTCCCGCAAGCCTGAGGAGAGAAGGGGAGGGCTTCGACAGGCTCAGCCCAAACGGTGGGGTTCAATTGATCATCGCAAGACAAGGCGCTAAGGCGCGCGCCACTTTGGATTAGAAAGTCAGACATGTTCACCTTCCTTCTTGTCGTTCAGGCCATCATCGCGGCGGCGCTCGTCACCGTCATCCTGATGCAGCGGTCGGAAGGCGGCGGCCTGACCGGCGGCAGCCCGTCGGGCCTGATGTCGGCGCGGGGCGCGGCGGACTTCCTGACCCGCGCGACAGCGGTGCTGGCGACGATGTTCATCCTGTGCTGCATCGCGCTCGCGACGCTAGCGTCGATGAACAACCGCACCGCGAAGATCGACGCTTCGGCTGCGACGCCAGCCAGTGCTCCGGCGGCGGCGCCCACGCCCGCCCCGGTCGATCCGCTCGCTGCGGCGGCCGGCCAGGCAGCTGGTAATGCCGCCAACGGAACGGCGCCGGGTCCGGCCGCCAAGTAACGCTAAAACCGCTCGTCCTGAGGGTAGCGCGAAGCGCGTAGTCGAAGGGCGCTGGCACCAAGGCCGAGCCACGCCCCTCGACGTCAGCCAAAGGCTGATGTTTATCCTGAGCGACGCCGACAGGCGGCGTCGAAGGGCTCGGGCGAGCGCGCGGGTATAAAATATACCGAAAGCTCTTGCCCCCACGTCCTTCCCCCGGCTAACGCTCAACTCCCATGGCGCGGTATATTTTTATCACCGGCGGCGTGGTCTCCTCGCTTGGCAAAGGCTTGATGGCAGCCTCTCTGGCTGCCCTCCTCCAGGCGCGTGGATACCGCGTGCGCATCCGGAAATTCGATCCCTATCTCAACGTCGATCCGGGCACGATGAGCCCGTATCAGCACGGCGAAGTCTATGTGACCGACGACGGCGCGGAGACCGATCTCGACCTCGGCCATTACGAGCGCTTCACCGGCGTTCCCAGCCGCCAGTCGGACAATGTCACGTCCGGCCGCATCTATCAGACGGTCATCCAGCGCGAACGGCGCGGCGATTATCTGGGCGCGACCGTGCAGGTGATCCCGCACGTGACCGACGCGATCAAAGCGTTCGCGTTAGGAGAGACCGATGATCTCGATTTCGTGCTGTGCGAAATCGGCGGGACGGTCGGCGACATCGAATCGCTGCCGTTCATCGAAGCGGTCCGCCAGCTACGGAACGACCTTGGCCGCGAGAACAGCGTCTTCGTCCATGTGACTCTGGTGCCCTACATCGCCGCGGCGGGTGAGCTGAAGACCAAGCCGACCCAGCACAGCGTGCGTGAGCTGACCGCGCTGGGCATCCAGCCCGACGTGCTGGTCTGCCGTTGCGAAAAGCCGCTGCCGGACAGCGAGCGCGCGAAGATCGCTTTGTTCTGCAACGTTCGCAAGGAAGCGGTCGTCCCCGCGCTCGACGCCAAGAGCATCTATGGCGTGCCGCTCCAATATCATGCCGAGGGGCTGGACCGCGAAGTGCTGCGCGCGTTCGGCCAGGATCCCGGCCCGGCGAGCCCAGCGCTTGGCCGCTGGACCGACATCATGGATCGCCTCGACAACCCCGAGGGCGAGGTCACGATCGGCGTGGTCGGCAAATATGTCGGGCTGCCCGATGCGTACAAGTCGTTGCACGAGGCACTGGTGCATGGCGGCATCGCCAACCGGGTGAAGGTCAACATCAAATGGCTCGATGCCGAACTGTTCGAGCATGAGGATGAGGCAGCGGCGAAGCTGGAGCCGATGCACGGCATCTTGGTGCCTGGCGGCTTCGGCGAGCGCGGCTCGGAAGGCAAGATCGCCAGCGTGAAGTTCGCGCGTGAGCGCAATGTGCCCTTCTTCGGCATCTGCCTCGGCATGCAGATGGCCTGCATCGAGGGCGCGCGGAACGTCGCCGGCATCGCGCGTGCGTCCACCACCGAATTCGGCCCGACCGACGAGCCCGTCGTCGGCCTCATCACCGAATGGATGACCGAGGAAGGTCTGCAGAAGCGCGAGGCGGGCGGCGACCTGGGCGGGACGATGCGGCTGGGCGCTTATCCGGCGGCGCTGAAAGGCAACAGCGTGGTCGAGAGCATCTATGGCGCGCGCGAGATCAGCGAGCGGCATCGCCATCGCTATGAGGTAAACGTCCATTATCGCGACGCGCTGGAGAAAGGCGGGCTGCTGTTCACCGGCATGAGCCCGGACGGCACTTTGCCCGAGATCGTCGAGCGGCCGGACCATCCCTGGTTCATCGGCGTCCAGTTCCACCCCGAACTGAAATCCAAGCCGTTCGATCCGCATCCGCTGTTCGCGAGCTTCGTCGAAGCCGCCGTGAAGCAGAGCAGGCTGGTTTAGAGCCCCTCTCCCGTTCCGGGAGAGGGAGGGGCCCGCCGCGAAGCGTTGGGAGGGTGAGGGCGATGGCCCGTCCACGCTCGCTTCCGCTTCGCTCTGCCCCCTCACCCCGCTCAAGCGCAGCTTGAGTCGCCCTCTCCCCGGCGGGGAGAGGGGCTGCTATGGCGCTCGCAAAGCATTGAAAGGAGCCTCCCATGTCCACCTATGAAGCGCGCCTTGCTGCGCTCCGCGAGCAGCTGAAGCGCGACCGGCTGGACGGGTTCGTCGTGCCTTTGACCGACGAGCATATGAGCGAATATGTCGGCGCCTATGCGCAGCGGCTCGCCTGGCTGACCGGCTTCCAGGGTTCGGCCGGCACCGCGGTGGTGCTGCCGGAGGAAGCGGCCATCTTCATCGACGGGCGCTACACGCTGCAGGTGCGCGAGCAGGTCGATCCGAAGCATTGGGCCTATGTCTCAGTGCCGGAAACCTCCGTCTCCGACTGGCTGGGCGAGCATGCCGCGAGCGGCGCGCGCATCGGTTACGATCCCTGGCTGCACACTCGTGCCTGGGTGGAAGCGGCGACGAAGGCGCTGGCCGAGAAGGGCGCGGAGCTGGTCGCGGTCGACACCAACCCGGTCGATGCGGTCTGGCCGGACCGGCCGGAGCCGTCGCGCGCGCGTCTCGTCGTTCAGCCCGACGAATTCACCGGCAAGAATTCGGCTGAGAAGCGCGCCGAGATCGCCGACTGGCTGACCGCGAAAAACGCCGACGCTGTCGTGCTCTCCGCGCTCGATTCGATCGCCTGGACGTTCAACGTGCGCGGTAAGGATGTGGAGCGCACGCCCGTGGCGCTCGCCTATGCGCTGATCAACAAGGACGGAACGGCCGACTTCTTCGTGCAGCCGGAAAAAATCGGCGACGACGTCGCCAAGCACCTGGGCAACGCCGTCCGCCTGCACGACCGGGCGGAATTCCCCAAGGCGCTCGCCAATTTCGGCGGCAAACGTGTCGCGGTCGATCCGGAGCACGCGGTCGCGGCGATCTTCGAGCGGCTGGAGCAAGGTGGCGCGAAGACGATCCAGCTGCGCGATCCCGCCGTGCTCGCCAAAGCGATCAAGAATCCCACCGAAGTGAAGGGCCATCAGGCGGCACAGGCCCGCGACGGCGTTGCGATCGTCCGCTTCCTCCACTGGCTCTCGGGGGAAGCGCCCAAGGGTCAGCTCACCGAAATGTCCGCCGCGAACAAGCTCCGGGCGTTCCGTGACGAGACCGGCGTATTGGAGGATCTCTCCTTCGACACCATTTCCGCCGCCGGTCCGAATGCGGCGATTCCGCATTATCACGTGACAGAGGAATCGAGCCTGCCGATCACGCTGAACGGCATCTATCTGGTCGATTCGGGCGGCCAATATCGCGACGGCACGACCGATATCACTCGCACAATCATCGTGGGCGCGCCGACGCCTGAGATGAAGGACCGCTTCACCCGCGTGCTGAAGGGCCATATCGCGATCGCCACTGCGCTCTTCCCCAAGGGCACGCGCGGCCAGCAGATCGACGCTTTCGCGCGGCGCCCCTTGTGGGAAGTCGGCCTCGACTATGCCCATGGCACCGGCCACGGCGTCGGCAGCTACCTGTCGGTCCATGAAGGTCCGGCGCGGATCGCGACCTATGGCGGCGGCGACGAGCCGCTGGCGGCCGGCATGATCCTGTCCAACGAGCCAGGCTATTACAAGGCGGGCGATTACGGCATCCGCATCGAGAATCTCGTGCTGGTCGTGCCGAAGCAGATCGCCGGCGCCGAGCGCGAGATGTTGGGTTTCGAGACGCTCACTTTCGCGCCAATCGACCGCAACCTGATCGCGGCGAAGATGCTGACGGAAGCCGAGCGCGCATGGCTCAATGCCTATCACGCTGACGTGCTGAGGCTGATTGGCCCGCAGGTGGAAGGCGAGGTCAAGGCCTGGCTGGAAGCGGCCTGCGCGGCGATTTGAAGCAAGCTCATCCGTCATCCCGAACTTGTTTCGGGATAAGCGGGATGTCGCGTGGCGCTATTCTCCGTTGCCACGCCTGCTCACTCTTATCCCGAAACAAGTTCGGGATGACGGTAAGAGTCAATCTTCCGACTTTTGCTTCGGCCGATCGCTTGCTTCCCGCTCCTGCGCCTTGCGCTTGCGCAGGTTTTCGCGGAGCGCTTCCGCAAGACGGCGTTCGCGTTCTTCGTGCTTGTTCATGGCTCAGCGGTTACCGCCGGCCGCAACGCCTTGACAAGCATCGCCGCCTCGCCCAAACGCGCGCCTCGCCCGCGGGCAGTGCTGCCGTAGCTCAGTGGTAGAGCGCATCCTTGGTAAGGCTGAGGTCGTGAGTTCAATCCTCACCGGCAGCACCATTTTTGCTATTAAGATCAATATATTCCACCCGCATCTGAGATCGCCCTCAAAGAGCTGATCCCCTTGCGGAAGCACAGCAGAAGCAGCTGGGCGCGCAATATGGCGTCCGCCTGAGGGCGTTAGCAAAACCGTGTTCGTCCAATTTTTTTGGGGCGAAACTTCATCCGCTTCGGCATTTGCCGGATACGCGAGTTTCGGCCTTTAGATATCCGACCTCAAGACTAAGAATCTGAGGGGCGGACGTTCGAATTGTCCCGGGCGCGCCAAATTTTCAAGAGCTTAGCTCCAAATTCTCGGACCAGCTCTCTGGGCGGTCCGGGTTCTGTTCCGGGGTAGCTGCTGTCGCCGATCGTAGGCGCCATCAAGACTGCCGCCCCCAAGACGCCGCCGTCGTCGCGATCGCCACCGGCCCCCTGATCTATGCTCTTGGCCAGATCGCAATCGAGCGCAGCCGTTCGCCGGCCATTCGGCGCGGCATCGTCGACCTCCAGGTCTTGCCAGCGGCTGCCGGTTGCGGGATCGTGCTTGGCGTGGCAGCGAGCTTGTTGCCCAGCCCTGCATGGCAGATCGTGTTCGCCATCCTCGGCGGGGTCGTGGCCGGGGCGAGCGCCTGGGCGCGGATGACCGCCTTCAGACCAGCGCCAGCCAATAATCGACCCGATCAGTCAGACGCTTATCGTTGACGATGATCAGTAGGTCAAAATCGGACTGATAGCCTTTGGCGGTGTGCGGTTCGTCGACCCAGCCGCCCCGCGCATAGCTTCCGTACAGGATGATCTTGTCGATCCGGCCCCGCTTCTTCCACTGATGCTTAGCGAGCGAAAGCGCATTCTCGAATTCCTCGAAGATGATCTGTACCACCCGTTCGAGTTCACGCTGCTTGTGCGCCGGCAGATGATCGAGACCTGTTTGCATCAAGGAACACCTAGCAACCGGCGGTGCCCGATGCACGTCGGATTTGCGGGCAATTCCTGGCTATTCGAGCAGCAAGGCAAGATTGCGCAGGCTGGATTCCATCCCTTTGCGATGATCGGCTTCGCTGATGCCGGCCGGCACATTCTCGGCGGTAACCGTCACCTTGGTTCCATCGGTGACGGGCGTGAGAGTGGTGGTGATCGTCATCAGGCCGGCATTGGCAGGATCATCGCTTTCGAATTCGGCGGTTTCGACAATCCGCTCATCGGGGGTCAGTTCGGCAAAGCGAACGCGGACGATATCGCTGTTGGCGGTCGACTTGCCCAGTCCCTTCCCATCCGCATAGCGGAGCTCCATCCGGTAGCCGCCGCCGGCGTGTGCGGAAAATTCGCTGATGCGCGCATGCATTCCTTCAGGTGCCCGCCATTTGACCAGGACTTCGGGATCGACATGGGCGCGAAAGACGGCACGCGGCGTCGCGAGGATGGTGCGCGAGGCGCTGTGAATCTCTGTGCTCATGATGCGGTGCTTCGTATCCGGCGTACACGCCGTCGCCAATCGATAAGCATGGTACAAATGCCATGACACAGCTGCACTCAGATCCGGGCGAATTCGCGCAATGGCGGAATCGTGATCGTCCGCGGCTGCAAAACCGCAATAAAGGCACGAACGGCATTTGGCGGTCCGGTCGAATGCCGTCTTTGGGATAGGTACGGCGACCGCTTGGACGGCCTGAACCGGCGCACAAGGGGGCGGCAACCGGTCAAATAGGGTTTTCGGCCTCGATCAAAAATTCTTCTAAACTCATGTGGTGATCCGCTGATTAGGTGATCGGGCATGGGGGAGTTCCGTGTCCGATTGGAGAGCGGGCATGGTTGCGATCGTCACCGGTGGTGGGCTGGGTCTTGAGCGGAGTTCGCTCAATCTGCTGGGCGGGCGCGGCCAGCTGGGTGGAGCGACGCTGGGGCGGACGGAGCTTGGCGCCTATGTGAACGCTGCTACCGGCAATCTCTATCTCGACGCGGGCGGCGAAATGCTGGTCGGGCGCGGCCCGGACGCGGCGATCAATCGGACCTATAACAGCCTCGGGCTAATGGATGACGACAATAGCGACAATTGGGCCTCGATCGGTGCGCAGATCATCAACCTGGTCGGGACATATGGCACGGCGGGCAGCACTGTCCAGCGGGCCGGCTGGGACGGATCGCTCGTCACTTATACGTATGATTCTACGCTGGGCGACTACACTGCCAGGCAGGATGACGGGGCCCTCGACAGGATCAGCTGGGCGACGGGCCCCTGGACATGGACCGATGGCCGAACCGGCGTCACGGAAGTCTATGCGGTCGTATCGGGGGTCAACCGCGTCACTCAACGCAAGGACCGCGACGGCAATGCGATTACGTACAGCTATACCGGCGCGCTGCTCACCCAGGCGCAGATGGTCGATGGCGCCCAGGTTAACCTGACCTATAGCGGCAACAACCTTACCTCGATCACCACCAGCTCTGTCGCGATCGACCCGGACACGCGGGTGGAGTCGGCGAAGACGCTGACCCGGGTGCGCTACGGCTATGACACCTCCAACCGACTGACCTCGGTCACGGTCGACCTGTCGCCCGAGGACGGCAGCATCGCGGATGGGCGGACCTATGTCACCACTTACACCTATGATGGTACGTCGAAGCGGGTCGCCTCGATCGCCCAGACCGACGGCTCGCTGCTGACGCTGACCTATGATGGCTCTGGCCGCGTCGCGACCTTCACTCAGGCCGTCGACGCCAGCACCACCCGTATCACAACCTTCACTTATGGTTCCGGCACCACCACGATCACCGATCCGCTCGGCCAGGCGACGATCCTCTATTATGACAGCCAGGGCCGCCTGACCCGCAAGGACGAGCCGGCGCCGGTCGCCGGCGGCAATGCGTTGGTGACAACTTACGATTATGCCAGCGGTGGCGGCATCGAACGGGTGATGCGGTTCGATGGAACCGGCAATCTTGGCAATTCGAGCTACGCCGTCGACTATGATGCCTATCGCTATGACAGTGCCGGCAATCTCGTCGAGCATGTTGATAGTTCGCTCGTCAACACGATGTGGACCTATAACAGCTTCAACCAGGTTCTGACCGAGACCCGCTTTACCGGGACCGACCCGGATGGGCTGGGCGGCACGGCGCCCTCCGGCGCGATGGTGTCGCGCTACGCGTATGATGCGCTCGGCCATCTTCGCTTCGCGATCACGGCGGAAGGCCGTGTCACCGAATATCGCTATGACGGTTTCGGTCAGCAGATCAGCGCGATCGACTATTCCGCGAACGCCTATACCGGCGGCACAGCGACCGAGAGCGATCTCGCTACCTGGGTCTCCGGGCTGGCGGACAAGTCGACCGCGCTCAGAACCGACACGACCTACGATTTCCGCGGCAATGTCGCGATGGTCACCAGCTTCTCCAAATGCGACGCCGCCGGCAATGGCATCCGTGCGGCCGACTTCACCCAGACGCTCTACGTCTACGACCAGGCCGGCAATCTGCTCAGCAAACAAGCGAGCAGCGGCGGCCAAAGTTCGACCTGGACTGATCTCGCGACATGGGGGGCAGGAAATCTGTCGGTCGCCAATGCCGGCACGATCGGCGGTCAGCCGGCCAAGCAATATACTATTCAGACTACAGGCTGGGCGGGCGTGTCGGCCGGCATCACCGCCAACGCTGGTGACGTCTTCACCGTATCGATGACGCTACAGGCGGTCGGCAGCGCCACCAGCACGAGCCTGGGGCTATACGGCAATGCCTCTGTTTGGGGGGAGTGGGGCGTTTCCTCCGCCCGTATTGTTTCGGGGCCTGGTCAGCTGGTTCGGGCCGATGGCAGTCTATGGACGGTCAACGGTCTGTCCACGACGCAGCCGACCCGCGTTGAGGTAACGAGGCGCTATAAGACCGCCGAAGCCGGCGGGGCGTTTCTTTACCCCAACAGCCCGGGCGGTCAGAACGCCGGCTCGTCGATCATCGTTTCCGATCCGGTGATCGTGCGCGAGATGCCAGCGCTCGAGACCTATGCCTATGATGGTCTAGGCCGCACGATCCGTTTCACTGACGCCAAGGGCGCCGGGACCTGGACGACCTACGCCGATGCGCAATCGCGCACCGTGGTCACGCTGGCCAATGGGCTCACGACGGTCAGTTCATTCAATAGGGCAGGCGTACTGATCAGCACGGCGGAGGCGCGCGGCGGAATCAATTCATCGGACGTCCAGAGCCCGCTCGACCAATGGGCGCTTGGCGGCGCGACCAGAAGTCCGATAGGAAAGGTCGACGGCGCCGACGCCTACCAGCTCGGTGTGCAAACCAACGGATCCTGGTCGGCGTCCGCTTCGTATTTCGCCGCGAAAGCCGGCGAGACCATGACTTGGGCGGTCTCGCTCAAAGCCGCTGCCGGTTCGGCAACCTCGCAATTGATCGGCCTGTGGGGAGACACGACCGGCGAAGGGCCGAAGAATGTCGGCAGCGCGCGGATCATCTCCGGGCCCGGCACAATCGTTCAGCGCTCCGGGGGCTATGTCGAGATTTCCGGGCTGTCCTCGACCGAAGCGACGCGCATCGAGATCACGCGCCAGTACATGCAGGATGAAACCGGCGGCGCCTATATCTACGTTGACTATCCCGCCTTCCGCGGCGGTCAGTCCATCATCGTCGCTGGCTCGATCCTGACGCGAAGCCGCTCTGAAGCAACAGTAGCGGGCGGATCATACACCCCCTCCGACTTCGCGATGAGCAATTGGGCGCTCGGCGAAACCACGGCGACGGCTGCAGGGACGATCGATGGAACGCCGGCGCTAAAGTTCACCGTGGCTGGCCCAGCCAACAGCCGGTCTCAACAAGCGTCGTCTTCGGTATTTTTCGCGGATGCCGGTGAAACGGCGACCGCAGCAATTTCACTGTTGGCGACCTCCTCAAGCAGCGCCGTCGCGTTCGGTCTTTACGGCTATGTCAGCGGCTGGGGCTATGACGGCATATCGAAAGGCACGGCGCGGATCGTATCCGGCCCCGGCACGATCACCCAGATGTGGAATTCTTCCGGCTTCTGGTTCGTGACCGGCCTGTCCACAACGGTGCCGACCCGAATTGAGATTACGCGGACTTATTCTCAGGCAGAATCTGGGGTGGCGGTCCTCTATCCGGATTTCCCGAACGGCTCGATTGTCGGCAATGCGATCATTGCCGGCGCGCCCACCGTCACGACGACGCCTGGCGCTGTCACCACCTATCAGTACGATGCGCTGGGCCGCTTGCAGGTCAAGCGCGATCCGGTCGGCAATCGCACGCTCTATTTCTACGACCGCTCCGGCCGCCGCATCGGCGAGCTCGACGCGAACGGCAATTTCACCGAGCATAAATTTGACGCCGCCGATCGGGAGATCGCCACTGTTCAGTACGCGACGCAAGTCGGCGCGGCGACAATGGCGAGCCTGTACGATAGCTATGGCAATCCGACGCTCGGCTTTTCGAGCCTGAAGCCAGCCGCCAGCGCCGCCGACCGTTGGAACTGGTCGATCTACGACAAGGCGGGTCGCGTCATCGAGACGATCGACGCGACCGGCGCGGCCGCCTGCTATCAGTATGATGGCGCCGGACGGCTGATCAAGACGACGCGCTACAATGCGGTGTTCGCGGCGGCTACGGTCGAGGGCTACAAGACGACGCCGCCAACCAGTTTCGTCCAACCCGGCTGGGATCTGAGCTTTGATCGCAGCGTCCGTTATTTCTACGACAATGACGGGTTGCTGATCGGCACACTCGACGAAGAAGCGTATCTTACCGAGTATGTCTACGACAAGGCCGACCGGAAAACGGAAAGCGTGCGCTACGCCAACCGTGCATCGCCGTCCTACCTGCCGTCAGGCGCCTTCACCCAGATCACGGCTGGAACATTCGCCGACATCAAGGCGACTGTGCCTGCTTACCCGACCGACATCCACAACTATTGGCTCTACGACGGCCGCGGCCTGCTTGGCGCCGAGATCGACGGCGAGGGCAACGTCACGCGCTATCACTACACGCCGCGCGGCGATGTCGACCAGGAAGTGCGTGGCCAGAAGGTAACGGCGGCGACCGCCTATACGCTGGCGACACTGCCGGCGGCGAGCGGCACCTTGGACGTCACCAGCTACACGCGCGACGCCAACGGCAACATCCTGTCGCGGGTGCGTCAGCTTTCGGGCGGGCAGACCGAGACGACGGTCTATGCCTATGACAGCATCGACAATCTCGTCAGCCAGAGCACCTCGGAGACGGTCTCCACCGAGACGCGCGCGCAGGCGTTCCGCTACGATGCGCGCGGGCGGCTGATCGCTAGTCTCAACGGCGTCGGCAGCGCGGCGCTGGCGGCGCTCGGCGCCAGCCCGACCCAGGCGCAGATCGACAGCACCTACGCGACCTACGGCACGCGCTACCGCTATGACGCCGACGATCGGCTGGTCGAGAAGATCACGCCCGATGGCACGGGCTCCACCGGCAACCGCACCGTCTATTATTACGACGCCAACGGCAGTCTACGCTACGAGGTCAATCCGCTCGGCGAGGTGAAGCAACACAGCTACAACGCATTCGACGAGCA
Source organism: Pseudomonadota bacterium (assembly GCA_018240865.1). GTDB lineage: Bacteria > Pseudomonadota > Alphaproteobacteria > Sphingomonadales > Sphingomonadaceae > Sphingomonas_B. The sequence continues at coordinate 17,379 of JAFEEY010000003.1, forward strand.
GGTCTCAGGCTACACTTACGGCGCAAGGCTGTCGTCGGGGACATTGGCGACACTCAACGGCGGCCTGGTCGACAGCACGATCACCAATGCCGTCGCCGCCATCGCCAACAGCACGCTGGATAGCCGCGACGACACTACCTACACCAATCGGGGCCAGGTTCAATTCCAGTATGACCCGCTGCATTTCGTTGACCCGGCCGGCAGCCATTATTCCGGATCATATTACAACGCGTTTGGTGATCTCGTTGAGCTCGATCTTCCCACCGGCACTGCAGGCGCTTTCTGGGATAATCGAACCTTTGCCTACTATCATCGCGGCCTCAAAAATTACGACTATCAGTACCGGAACGGCCTGACTGCGGGCTCGCTTCAGACAACTTACCTGTACGACGCTTTCGGCCGAGTGATCACTGCGTATCGCAACAACACCGACTGGCGTTGGCATGCTTACGACTATGACCGTGCCGGCAGGCTGACCGTCGACAGCAATATGACGCAGCCGAACCGCGTTCTGACCTATGATCCGCGCGGGAACCTCATCACGGACTCGGATCATAACGGCAAGACGACGACCTTTGGGTATGATCTGTTCAACCGCAACGTCACCACGACCACCGCGGAGGGCATCGTCTCCTCGGTGAAGAAGAACGCCTATGGCCAGACGATCCAGATCGTTGATGGCGCCGGGCGGACCAAGAACTACACTTACGACAAAAACGGTAACCTGAAGACGGTGACGGATGCGGCAGGCACGGTCACCAACACCTATGACAATGCGGATCGGCTGGTCGAAGTGGTGGACGCGCGCGGCACCCATACGCGCTACACATACGATGCGGTGGGCCGCGTGCTTACCCGCGTCGAGGGCTATGGCGGGCTGAATCTCACGACCAGCTATGCCTATGACGCCAAGGGCCAGCAGATCTCGGTGACCGATGCTTCGAACACGGTCACAACCTACGCCTATGACCTGAAGGGCCAGAGAGTGCGGGTGGTCAAGGATGCGGGCTCGGGCCGGCTTAACTTGACGACCGACTTCACCTATCGTCCGGACGGCAAAGTGGCGACGATGGTCGAGGGCGTCGGCACCGCCGTCGCGCGCACGACCTCCTATGTCTATGACACGATCGGACGGCTGCTGGAGACGCATGTTGATCCGAGCGGCCTCAACCTCACCACCAAAAACGTCTACGACAATAATAACAATCTGATCGCGGTGATCGACGAGCGCGGCAATGTGACGCGCAACGCCTATGACCAAGAGAATAGGCTGGTTGCGACGGTCAACGGCCAGGGCGAGGTCACGACCTTCGGGCTTGACGGCGAAGGCCAGGTGCTGCGCACGACGCGCTTCGCCAACCGGATCGCCAGCGCCACGATCGCGGCCTGGAACAGCGCCGGCACCTATGAGGTCGCGCTGGCGACGGTCCAGGCCAATGTGACGGCCGACAGCGTAAGGGATCAGATCGTCCGCACCTTGTTCGACGGCGACGGGCGGCTGACCTACACCGTCGATGGCGAGGGCTATGTCACGCGCTCGGTCTATGACGGCGCCAACAACCTCATCAAGACGATCCGCTATGCGGCGAAGGTCACCACGACCGACGCGACGACCAAGACCGATCTGGACTCCGCGCTCGGCTCGGCGGCCAGCCCGCCGTCCACCGCCGCGGTCACCAGCTTCGGCTATGATAGCGCCAACCGCCTGACCTCCACCACCGACGCCGAAGGCTATACCGAGACCTACACGCTTGACGCCAACGGCAATCGCATTGCGTTGAACAACAAGATGGGTGGCACAATCGGCTACGAATATGACGCGCTGAACCGGTTCAAGGGCGAATATCTGACGACCGGCCAAGCGTATCGCAGCGATGGCAGCCTCCAGGCCACCGGGTACTGGAAAGTCTATTACGAATATGACGCGCTCGGCAACGTCAACCACATGATCGAGGCCTATGGCCTGACCGAGCGGCGCGATACTTATTACGGCTACGACACGGCCGGGCGACGGATCAGCAAGACGCTGCCGCAGGTACTGGTTTTCAACACCAGTACCGGTGCCAATGTCCTCACTACCCCCGTTGAGACAGTCAAATACGACGCGCGCGGCAACGTCATCGAGACGATCGATGCGGCCGGAGCGCGGACGCTCAGCTATTATGACGCGGCCGATCGCGAGACGGTCGAGATCAACGCGCTCGGCACATACAGTGCGTTCGCCTATGACGCGCACGGCAACCTGATCAGCACCAAAATCTATGCAACGACGGTGGCACTGCCGGGAACGGCGGGCGGCACGCCGCCTTCCGCGCCGGCGGGAACCTATCGTGAGACGCAGCGCAGCTACGATTATGCCAACAGGCTGAGCACCACAACGGTGAAGAGCGTGCTGACCGGTCAGTTGTCGGGTACAGCCTATCAGTCAGGTGTGCAGGATCTCGTCACGCTCACCTATGTGGATGCGTTCGGCAATGTGTTCGCCACGACCGATCCGCGCGGCAATAGCGTCTTCCATTATTATGACCGGCGCGGCGTCGAGGTCGCGAAGTTCGATGCCGAAAAATGTCTGACGATTTGGACCCGTGACGGTGAAGGCAACGCTACGCGGGAATGGCGCTATTCCGCCCAATGGACCGGTACGCCTTCCACGACCACCGATTGGCAAGCGGCCGGTATTGCGCTTTCCGGCGGCACCGACCGCGTCACCGATTTCACTTACGACAAGAATGGCCGCCGCCTGACCGAGACGCGGCTGAACGTCGCCGCCTCTACCGTATCCGGCAACAGCGTCTCGACCGCCACGCAGAGCAGCACCATCGCCTATCAGTATAATGGTCTCGGCCAAGTCACGCGCAAGACAGAGGCGACGGGTGACGCGACCCAATATGATTATGACGGTTTCGGCCGCCTGACCCGCACGATCGGCGCGGCGATGACCGACTATACCGGCGCCAGCGTCGCGCTGCGCGACGAGTATCGCTACGACGGCCTGAACAATCTCGTGAACGAAATCTCTCTCGAAAGCGCTTACGCAACGCTCGCCCACGTCACGCAATATAATTACGGTCCCGGCGGCCGTCTCACCTCTATGACGGACGCGACCGGCGTCACCCATGATTACCTATATGACATTATGGGCCATGTTTGCTGCGACAACTGGCAACGGCTGCGGTCTGACGGCAGCTTGAACAAGCAGGAAAGCTTCTGGGGCTATGACCTGCTCGGCCGGATATCCGTTCAGAACAGCAGCACTTACGAGGGTGTTTGGAAATATGGCGATACCACTACCACCCTCTACAATGCCTTTGGCGAAGTCACGAGCAAGCTGGTCAATGGCTACACGGTCGAGACCAATGACTATGACGCGGCCGGTCGCCTGGCCAAGACTAACAGCGGCGACGGCGTCACCAAATTCTACCTCTACGACGCGAACGGCAATGCGACGCTGACGCTCACGCCGGCGGGCGGCACCGACGTCTCCGGATATACTCAGGCGAGCGCGCTGGCGGCGGTGACGGGCGGCAGCAGCTCGATCGCCTATGACGCGCTTAACCAGAGCGTGCTGCTGGCGACCGAAGCGGTGTTCGACAAGCGCAACCAGCTGCTGGAAACGTTCGAACCCAACCGTACGATCGCAAGCGCCGCCGACGCCAGCGTCACCACCACGCAGACGCTCAACACCGCACGCTGGTACAATGCGTTCGGGGAAATCTGGCAGGAGCGCAATGCGCGCGGCAACTACACCAATTACAGCTACAACACGATGGGCCGGCTGGTGCAGAAACAGTCGCCCACCACCAACATCACGCTGGAGAACGGCGCGGTCTCGAGCGTGCGGCCGACCGAAAACTACACCTTCGACATTTCCGGCCGTCTGGTCGGCACGCAGTCGGCGAACGGCTATTGGACGACGCGGCTGCTGCTGGGCGGGAGCGGCTATGACGGCGGGCAAGCACTGGTCACCGTTGAATACCGGCCCGACACGGGGGTGTGGCGGACGGGCTATGACGTGCACGGCAATGCGCGCAAGCTGACCGACGCTCTGGGTCACGTCACGACCCAGAGCTTCGACAATGCGGGCCGGCTGACCCAGGTGGTGCGGCCATCGGGCTATACCGAGAGCTACGCCTATGACGGGGCCGGCCAGCGGATCAAACATTGGAACAGCCAGTTCGGCACCGGCGATGTCGAGACCAGCGATTACGACATGATGGGTCGGATCACGTCGCAGCGCGGCTTTGGCGGCGACGTCACTTCCTATGCCTATAGCTGGAGCGGCGCGGCGGCGATTGCTTCGCTTGGGGTCGCGGGCACCTGGATCACGACGACGACCTTCGCCAACGGCAAGACCAGCGTCCAAAAGAAGGACATGTTCGGCAGGCTCGCCGAGACGACCGACCTTGGGGGTCACAAGACGGGCTTCTTCTACGACCGCGCGGGGCGGATGACCGAGTATCGCGACACCACGTCCGCACTCACCGGCGGGGCTGCGTGGACGATGAGCTGGACCAACACCGGCAAGCGCGCGAGCGTCACCAACGCGCAAGGGGTGACAACCTTCACTTATGACGCGAACGGCAACATCAGGTCCGAAAAGCTGATCGGCTCAGGCGTCACTTACAAGAGCCAGACCGCGAGCTACGACGCGATGGACCGGCTGACCGACTGGGCGGATGCCGGCGGCACCACCGTGGCGGCGGCGTCGCAGCATCTGGAATATGATGCTTCGGGCAATGTGCGGCGGCGGACCAGCACCTACCGCACCAGCGTCGGGGGCACGCCGATCACTTATGACGACTGGTTCCGCTACGACGCGCTGGACCGGATCGTGACCGATCGCGGCCGTCTCTCCGGCACGGCGGGCCAGGCGGGCACGACGATCATCCGGGGCACGACGAACGCTCAAGGCAATGATTATGCGGGCGTCGACTATGCCTATAATCTGGCCGGCGACCGGGTGGGTGCGACGGCGTCGAGCATTTACCGCTATACCGGCTGGGATCCGATCCACGATGTCTATTACAGCAATTACGCGGTCACGCTGACCTATCGCTCCGACTATCAATATAATGCCGATGGTCAGCAGACCGAATATGGCGAGACCAATGACAGCTTCGGCTGGGATGCCGGCTACCAGCCGGTCGCGGTGACGGGCGCGCGGGCGCTGAAGACAGCGTACACGCGCGACGCATCCGGCCGGGTGACCCAGCAATCGGGCGGCGGCTCGACGACGACGTTCACGCTGAACAACAAGTCGCAGATCACGAGCCAGTCGACCACATCGGGCGCGGTCACGACGACCACGACCAACAATTACACCGACGGCGCCGGGCTCTATTATCTGGGCCAGATCGTCAGCCAGTCGACCGTGCAAGGCGCGAACACGCAGACGCTCACCAACACGTTTAGCTGGTACAACGGCGCCGAGCGGCTGACCACGGTGGTCGCGGGCACCGGCGCGCAGGCGAACGGGACGACCAGCTACACGCTCGATGCGTTCGGAGTGACGATGGCGGCGAGCGCGACC
>JAFEEY010000040.1 GCA_018240865.1 Pseudomonadota bacterium
TGCCCCGCCCGCCCGGCCCTGCTCACCAGTTTCGGCGATGCGCAGTCAGACGGCCTGCTGAGCTTCAAGGAAATCTACGACCTGCACATGGATGCCGACCTGGTGCTGCTGTCTGCCTGCGACACTGCGGGCCGCGCCACGGTGGCGGCGACGCGCGAAGCGGGCGTCACGACCGGCGGCGGCAGCGCGCTCGATGGCCTGGTTCGCGCCTTCATCGGCGGCGGCGCTCGCTCCGTGATCGCCAGCCACTGGCCGGCGCCAGACGAGTATATGGCGACCGAGCGGCTGATCTCGAGCCTGTTCAAGGTTCAGCCCGGCACCACGATCGGCGAAGCGCTGAAGCTGGGCGAGACCCAATTGATGAACGATCCGGCGACTTCGCATCCCTTCTACTGGGCCGGGTTCGTGCTCGTCGGCGACGGCGCGCAGCCGATCATCCGCGCGAAATGAGCCGCCGTTGAGCGAAGCGGACACCGCCGCGTCTCCGGCGCCGGCGCAATCCTGGTCCAAGCAGTTCGGGCTGATCCGGCGCCAGATCGGCCTGCCCCGCCTGGTCGGCGCGGCGATCGTGCTGCTGCTTGGCGTGTTTGTCGCGCGCTACAGCTGGCAGATCCCGCTCGTTTCCGATGCGGAGCGGGCGCTCTACGATATCCGCCTGATGCTGACCACGCCCCGCGCCGAGCAGGATCCGCGTGTGCTGATGGTCGCCTATACCGACGACACGTTGATCAACACCCAGGTCCGCTCCCCGCTCGACCGGCGCATCCTGGCCGATGCGTTGCGCAATCTGGACAAGCTCGGCGCCAAAGCCATCGCGATCGATGTGATCGTCGACCAACCGACGCCCAATGACGATTATCTGATCGACACTTTCCGGGGCATGCGCACCCCGACCTATCTCGCCTTCACCAGCGCAGCCACGAACGCCCGCTTCATCGAGCAAAGGCAGGAGGAATTCCTCCGCGATTTCCAGCGCAGGATCGGCACCTCGATGGTCCATCCGATGAGCATCGAGCTGGATACCGATCGCGACCGGGTCGTCCGCGCCTGGCCGCTCCAGCCCAAAACGTTGCCGCCGCTGCTTGCCCGCGCGATCACCGGCGCCAGGGACGATTTCGGCGATTATCACCGCTCGATCCGTTTCCGCCTGCCGCTCTATGAAGACCGGCCGGTCTTCTCGAAGCTGCCGATCGACTTGCTCGCCAATCCGGACACCGCGCCGCTGATGGCGGATCAGGTGAGGGGCCGCTATGTGCTGATCGGCGGCGATATCCTCGATCTCGATCAGTTCGAAACGCCGATGAAGATCATCAGCGGCGAGACGACGATCGGGCTCGAAGTCCACGCTCATATGCTCACCCAGTTGCTGGACAATGTGAAATATGCGCGCATCCCGCGCACCGGCCTCTGGCTGGTCTCGATGCTGGTGATCGTCGCGGGAATTCTGACCGCCCTGTCGGACACGCGCGGCTGGCGCGCAGCGCTCATGCTGGCGGGCCAGGCTGTCTTCTTCGTGATGTTGCCATTTTTCCTGCAATGGCACGGCACCGATACGCGCTTCCTACCCGCGTTCGGCTGGGGCATTGGCTGGCTGCTCGCCTTCTCCGCGATCGGGGCAGCCGCGCGAGCGGTGGGTTCGGAGCAGCGTCGCTTCGCCCAGTCCGCGCTTGGCAAATATCTCCCGCGCGATATCGCGAGCGAGATCATGCGCGACCCCGACCGGCTCGCGCTGCATGGCGAGAAGCGCGAAATTTTCGTCGTCTTCACAGACCTGGAGGGCTTCACCAAGCTCAGCCACGCGATTCCGGCGGAGACGGTCGCGTCGCTGCTCAACCGCTATCTCGATACGTTGAGCGAGATTGTCCTGAAATATGGCGGCACGATCGACAAATTCGTCGGTGATGCCGTGGTGGCTTTTTGGGGGGCGCCGATTTCGCGGCCCGATGACGGCGAACGGGCCGCGCGCGCGGCCTGGGCTATGTATGAAGCGGGCGAAGCTTTTCGCAAAGACGTGCCCGATGGCCTGCCCGCGATCGGCCGCACCCGCGTTGGCCTGCACTGGGGCGAAGCGATCGTCGGCAACTTTGGCGGCGAGGGCCGGATACAGTACACCGCTCTCGGCGACAGCATGAACACCGCCGCGCGGCTGGAGTCCGCGAACAAACCGCTCAACACCAAAGTCCTGGCCAGCCGCGCCGCGATGGAGCGCTCCGGCCTGGACTGGTGGCGGCCCCTAGGCCGCATCACGCTGAGAGGCCGCGCGACTCCGGTCGAGATTTTCGAGCCTGTGCCGGAAGCCACAGCGCAGGATCGCGCGTATCTGGCAAAGCTGTTGCGGAACTTCGATCAGGGTGATCGCAAAGCTTTGGAAGATTTGGAAATACTCGCATCAACCATGGTTCGCGATGCAGCGCTCGCGAATTTGGTCTATCGTATGCAGCATATCGAACCGGGAGGCAGTTATGATCTGGGCTAGCAAATCGGGTTTGGCGCGCAGAGCCGCGGCCGGCCTGGCGGCCATAATGTTCACCGGCACGGCGATTGCCGGCCCCGTCATTATCCGCGCCACCGGCCCGTCGGCCAAAGCGTATCCGGCGGGGAGGCAACTTTCCGACAATGCTCAGCTTGCCCTGAAAGGTGGCGACACGCTCGTCCTGCTCGATTCGCGGGGTACACGAACGCTGAGCGGGCCTGGTACTTTCCCCGCGGTCGCGACAGGCATGCGAGCCGGCACCGCGCAGACCGCGGCGCGCATTCTCGCGAACACCGGCACGTCCGAGCGACGCGGCGGGGCCGTGCGCGGCGGCGCGCCGACAGCGGTCGAGACGCGCAGCCCCAATCTCTGGCTGGTCGACCTGACGAAGAGCGGAACGGTCTGCATTGCCGATCCCAACGCGGTCCATGTCTGGCGCTCGAGCACCGGCAAGGCGGAGGACGTGAAAGTCAGTTCGGCATCAGCTTCGGGCACCATCCCGATGGCCGCGGGCGCCTCGATGGGCGACTGGCCGAAGTCCGTGCCCGTAACGGATGGCGCGGAATATACGATAACGATGGAGGGCATGGCGCCCGCCCGGATCAAGATGATGACGGTCCCGGCGCCCGCGAGCCTGGAAGACACGGCGTCTCAGCTGATCGCCAAGGGCTGCAAGACCCAGCTCGATCTGCTCGTCGCGTCTACCCAGGGTAACGGCCCGACCGGCTGAAGAAGCTGCGCCCGGCGCTGAATCCGGCGCGGCAACTGCTTGAGTTTGCAGGGTGCGGCTGGTAGCTCATCTTGCAGAGGCGGCGTGGCGAATCACGCCGGCCGCCGCGGTGATTTCCGGGACGCAAATCGCCGCGCCGGACAGAGCGTAACAAACGCCTGGCCGGTCCTGTGCTTATTGGGGGAAAGCGATGCGTTCCGTGCGCTCGATTGCATATTTCGCGTTGATGCTGTCCGCGGCGTCGCATCCGGCGCTTGCCGCCGCGCAGACCATTCCGCCCACCGGCACGACCCGCGAGGAAATCGAACGCGCGCGCATCCGGCCGGAAGCGCCAGCCGCCGGCACCGGCGTCACCGTCGAGAGCGATTTCGAGCGCGCCCCCTGCCCGCTCGCCGATCCGAAATACAAGGATATCACGTTCGAGCTGCGCGAGGCGCAGTTTCAAGGGCTGCGCTCGATCCCGCTCGATCTCGTCCGCCCCGCTTACGGCGACTTGGTCGGCAAGACCGTATCGGTGGCCGAAATCTGCGAAATCCGCGACCGCGCTGCGACGATCCTGCGCCGCGAAGGCTATCTCGCCGCCGTTCAGGTGCCGCCGCAGCGGATCGAGAATGGCGTGATCCGCTTCGACGTGCTGATCGCGAAGCTGGTCGGCGTGCAAGTGCGCGGCAGCGCGGGCGGTTCGGAGCGGCTGATCCAATCCTATCTGCGCCACATCCAGGAGCAGGATGTGTTCAACATCCGCGAGGCGGAGCGCTATCTGCTGCTCGCCCGCGATATTCCCGGCCTTGACGTCCGGCTGGTGCTCCGGCCGGCCAATACCGTCCCGGGCGAAGTAATCGGCGAAGTCGATGTGACCCGCACCCCGATCGAGGCGGACGCTTTCGTCCACAATCTCGGTTCGCGCGCTGCCGGGCGCTGGGGCGGGCTTGCCCGCGTCCAGCTGAACGGGCTGACCGGCATGGGCGACCGCACCACCCTCGCCTTCTTCAGCACGGCCGATTTCGATGAGCAGCAGGTCATCGAGGCGGGCCACAGCTTCAAGATCGGCGGCAAAGGCCTGACCTTCACCGGCGATTTCAGCTATGCCTGGACCGACCCAACCCTGGTGCCGGCGCTGGACGTGAAAGCGCGCACTCTCTCGGCTTTCGTTGAACTGAACTACCCGTTCATTCGCTCGCAGGCAGCGAATCTGAGCGGCAGCTTCGGCTTCAACATCGTCAACCAGAATGTGGACTTCAACGATACCCCGCTGAACCGCGACCGGCTGCGCGTGCTCTATGCCCGGCTGGATTATGACAGCATCGACCCGGCTTCGGTCGCCAGCACGGCCGGCTATTCGATATCGGAGCCGCGCTGGCGCGTCGCCGGCGGGATCGAGCTGCGTCAGGGTATCGACCTGGGTGCCAGTGAGCGCTGCCAGCCGCTGCAGGTCTGCCAGCTCAGCCGCGCCGCGGCCGACCCAACCGCGTTCGTCTCACGCGCGCAGGCGCTGTTCGAGTACCGCCCGATGCCGCGGCTTACGCTCAGCATCGCGCCGCGCGCGCAGTACGCGCCGCACAGCCTGCTTTCCTACGAGCAATTCTCGGTCGGCAATTTCACCGCCGGCCGTGGCTATGATCCGGGCGCACTGACTGGCGACAGCGGCCTGGGCTTCCAGAGCGAGGTGCGGGTGGGCTCCCTGCTGCCGCGCAAATATGACGGCTTTGCGTTTCAGCCCTTCGCCTTCGCCGATCTCGGCATCGTCTGGAATCATGTGACCGCCGCGGCCGACCCGCAACGGCTTTGGTCCGTCGGCGGCGGTGTCCGCGCTGCCTGGGGCCAGCGCGCGCGCCTCGATGTGACGCTCGCGGCCCCCCTCAATCGTACCCTGCTTCAGCCCGAGCGTGACGTTCGGCTGCTCGTAACCCTGTCCACCAAGCTTCTGCCCTGGAGGCGTTGAGCCATGTCCGCGTATCCGACCCAGCTTCGCCGCCGCGCCCGCCTGCTGGCCGGCTGCGCTCTTGCCGCTGCGCTCGCCAATCCGGCATTCGGCCAGGCATTCCAGGCGACGCCGACAGTGGCCCAGGGCAGCGTGTCGATCACTCAGGGGCAGGTGATCACCGGCGGCCAGCGCGACAGCCTATCCGTCTTTTCCAATCAAGCGGTGATCGACTGGACACCCACGGACACGGCCACCGGGGGTGGCGCGATCGCCATTCTGCCGCAAGGCAACGAGCTGGCTTTCCACGGCAACGGCGCCACATACACCGTTCTCAATCGCATCGTCCCCAACGATCCGGGCCGCGCGATCCAATTCGACGGTCATGTCCTGGCCGACACCGGCTATGGCAGCGGCAGTGCGAACATCTGGTTCTATTCGCCAGGTGGCATCATCCTGGGCGCGACGAGCCGTTTCGACGTGGGCAGTCTGGTTCTGACCGCGAACGCGATCGACATCACCAACGGCCTGTTCGGCGACGGCAACACAGCGAGCCAGACCGGCACGATCCGCTTCCGTGGCGGCACCGACAGCCGTTCGGGAGTCACGATCATGCCCGGCGCGCAGATCAACGCCGCCGGCAATTATGTCGCCATCGTCGCGCCGCGCGTGAACCAGGGCGGCGGCATTGTCGTCGAGGGCTCGGCGGCACTGGTCGCGGCGGAGAGCGCGGACGTCACCATCCCGATTTCGAACGGCCTTTTCAGTATTTCCGTCCAGTCCGGCTCCAACGTCGCGGCGGCGGGGGATACCACGCTGACGCACAGCGGCACGACGGAAACGCGAGACGCCCTGCTTAGCGGCGCCACGCGCCGCGTGTATCTGATGGCCGTGCCGAAGAACGAGGCGGTGACGATGCTCGTCTCGGGCAACCTCGGCTATTCGGCGGCCCAGCAGGCGCAACTCGGCGCGAACGGCGCGATCTATCTCACCACCGGCCAATTCGCCAATGGCGACACGCCGGACTTTCCCGACAACGGCAATATCCGCATCACCGGCGGCAATTTCGGCGGCCTGACGCGCGCTTCCGCCCGCAATGTCACGATCAACACCGCCAGCTCGGCCCTGAGCTTCTCCAACGGTCTCGACGCCTATGTGGTCGGCGGTGCGCTCGACGTGTCCGCGACAGGCGGCAGAGGGCTGACCGTGGGCGGTGGCGCCAATCTCAGCCAATTCGGCGGAAACGGAGGCGCCATCGGCGTGACCGCCGGTGCCGGCAGCACCATCCAGGTCGGGAGCCTCACGCTCACCAGCAATGTGACCGGCGACGTCGGCGACGGCACGCCCGGTGGAACCGGCACCGGCGGCACCCAATCGTTGGTGGCGGACGGAGGCATCATCACGTCTTCCGATTTCATCCGGCTGAATGCGAACGGCTTTGGTTCCGACGACGGGAACAATAGCGACGGCGGCAACGGCGTCGGCGGCACGATCGCAATCAGCGCCTTGAACGGCGGCCGGATCAGCACCGTATCCGATCTCGAAGCGCGTGCTGACGGCTTTGGTGGCGAGGCCGGCTATGGCGGCGGGCTGGGCGGATCGGGCACCGGCGGCGCCGTCACCATGCAGATCGCGGGCGGCGGCCTGATCGAAACCGGCATTCTGACCGTTACCGCGAGCGGCTTCGGGGCCAATAGCGACGGCACCAATGCCGGCGGGAACGGGAGTGGAGGTACTCTCTCCCTAGGCCTGAACGCGGGTACGTTGCGCGGCATCGGCTTCCAGCTGGAAGCAAGCGGCAGGGGCAATGACGGGGGCTCGACCGGCACCGGCGGCACCATTTCACTATCGAGCGTAAACGGCAGTACGATCGCAGGCGCCGGGGGCAATTTCGAACTTACCGCCAACGGCGCTGCAGGTTCGGACTCGAACGGCCCGCCTGTCGGCAACGGCACGGGCGGCACGATCACTTTCATCAACACCGCCTCGACCTTTGCGCTGGGCGAAGGTTCACTCTTTGCGACCGCCGACGGAATCGCCGGGCAAAGCGACAGTTTCGCGGCGGTGACAGGGCGCGGCGGCACAATCAGCATGACCGTCAACACCGTCAATCCCGACGATGTCGAGGCGGAATTTCGCGTCAGTTCACTGAACCTCAAGGCCGATGGTTATGTGGAGCAGCCGCGGGAAGACCTGCGAGCTTTCGTGCCCCACGGCACCAGCGGAACCGGTGTCGGCGGCAGTGCCCTGCTTCATATGACCGGCGGCGTGATGGATGCCAATTCGGTCAGCCTTTCGGCATCGGGCACCGGCGACAATGGCGATTACGGCAACAAGGCCGGCACCGGTTTTTCGGGCAAGGCCGAGCTGCGGATGGCGGGCGGGCGGCTGAGCGCCGGAAGCATCGACATTCTCGCTGAAGCGGCCGGCGGCGACGGCGCGTTCGGCGAAAGCGGCTATGGCGCGGCAGGCAATGGCGGCGACGCCAATATCGGCACCAACCCGTTCGGCGCAGGTGCAGGGGCATATATTACGGGCACTGGCGGCACGCTGAGGGCCGATTCCCTGCTGGTGTCCGCCAATGCGACCGGCGGTTTCGGTGGCGACGGTCAGACCGATTCTTTCCAAACTCCGGTCTCATCCGCTGCGGGCGGCAGCGGGCGCGGCGCCACTGCCTCTGTTTTGACG